>JBEVEO010000075.1:0-10410 GCA_040512695.1 Leifsonia sp.
AAGAGCTTGCCCCAGTGCGGCCGGGCGGCAGACGGCGCGAGCGCGGCCTCGAGGAGCGGCAGGAATCCCTCGACGCCCGGCTGGTCGGGAAGCCAGGTGAAGTGGATGCCCACGACGTCGGTCTCGAACGCGCTGCTCGTCCACAGGGTGTCCGCCGCCACGGTGCGCACCTCGCAGACCTGGAGCAGCGGGGCGATGCGCGGTGAGAGCAGGCGCACCGCCTCGAGCGCATCCGCCGCGTGGCGTCGGGGCACGAGGTACTCGGACTGCAGCTCGGCGCCGTTCGACGGCGTGAATCCGAGCTTGAAGTGCGGCAGCCGGTCCAGCCAGGCGCCCGGCACGCCGAGCTGGTCGGTGCAGTTGACCGGCGAGACGCCGGGCAGCGGATGCCGTGGCCCGTCGGCCGCGACGAGCCCGAGCGCCGACGCGGTGTCGGGCCCGGCGTCGACACGGCGCTTGACCCAGAGCTGGTCGATCACATCGGGATCGCGCCAGGTCGTGAACAGGCTCGTGCTGTAGCCGAGGCTCGTGACCGCGGAGAGGTCGGCGAGCACGTCGTCCCATTCGACGGCCTCGTACACGGTCTGCGCCACGGCAAAGCTCGGCTCGATGTCGAGGGTGAGCGTGGTGACGGCACCGAGCGCCCCGAGGCCCACCACCATCCCGTCGAAGTCCGCGTCGCCGCGGGCGACGGTGCGCAGCTCGCCATCCGCCGTCATGAGCTCGAGCGCTGCCACGGCGGCCGCGAGGGAGCGCACACCGTCGCCCGATCCGTGGGTGCCGGTGGCCACAGACCCGGCGACCGAGATGTGCGGCAGCGACGCGAGATTCGCGAGCGCCCAGCCCTCACCCTCGAGTGCTGTCGCGAGGTCGCCGTAGCGCATGGCGCCGGAGACGCGCACCGTGCGGGCACCGGCGTCGATCTCCAGCACGGACGGCAGCGCCGCGAGTGAGAGGAGAGCACCGGTCGTGTCGGCGATGGTGTTGAAGGAGTGCCGCGTCCCGATGACGCGAACCGAGGCATGCACCTGCAGCGTGTCGGCGAGCTCGCCGAGCGTGTGCGGTGAGAGCACGTCACGCGCCCCGTAGGCGAGGTTGCCCGCCCAGTTCGTCCCGACCGGCGGCTGCGTCATCTGCCCATCCTCTCGTACCCGGCATCCCCGCAGGCTCGCCCGGTCACCACTGCACAGCCGGCCAGCCGTCGGCATCCCACCGCAACGGCAGGATGGCCAGCCGGAACGCTCCGCCCTGATCGGCGTCGTAGTAGTGCAACGCCATCATCCCGTCGGCGACGGACTGGCCGCCCGGCCCCACCCGCGCGCCGTCGGTGGCGATCACCGGCGTGCCGCCGTCGTGCAGCAGCGGCACGCCGTCGCGGTCGACGTAGGGGCCCGTCGGAACGTCGGCGCGGCCCACCGCCACGTTGTAGGTGCTCTTCACCCCCTGGCAGCAGGAATCGCGCGAGACGAACAGGAAGTACTCTCCGGCGTGCTCGACGATGTACGGGGCCTCGACGGCGTTCGGCGGGCTCTGCCGGTCCGCCAGGCGCAGCGGCTCGCCGTCGCCGGCCCGCTTGCCGTCCGACCAGTCGAGCTCCACCATGCGGATGCCGCTCCAGAACGATCCGAACGCCATCCACGGGGTTCCGGATGCGTCCTCGACGACCCCCGGATCGATGGCATTGAAGTCGTCATGGGCCGTCGACCCGACGACGGCTCCCCTGTCGATCCACTCGTAGTCCGGATCGTCCGGGTCGAGGGTGTCGTTCGTGGCGAGCGCGATGACCGAGGTGTTCTTCCCGAACGTCGACGCGGAGTAGTAGAGGTACCAGGTGCCGTCGTGCTCGATGAGTTCGGGCGCCCAGAGGTTCGAGACCCCTGGCACGGCCTGCGTCAACCAGGCCGGCTTCTCGTCCCACACCTCGCCCGCGTAGTGCCATGTGGCGCCGTCGGTCGAGGTGCGCACCTGGATGGTCCCGTCGGCGACGGACTGGTTCCCGGTCGAGTAGACGAACCAGGTGTCGCCGTCGCGGGCGATGGCCGGATCGTGCGTGGCCAGGTCGCCGGAGAGGTCCGGAGCCCCCGGCGACGCGCAGGACGCGAGCGACACCGTCGCAGCGACGGCCAGGGCGACTGACCACGCGTGGCGCACCGTCATGGACGAACGGTGCGCCGCGCGGGGGGTCATCCGAGCGACAGCGCCGACCACGACACGGGCGGCAGGGTCACGGTGAGCTCGCCGCCGTCGATGCGGGCCGAGTGGTTCTCCTGCACGCCGACCCGCTCGGGCTCCTGGAGGGTGTTCACGGCGGACAGGTCGTCATCCGCGAGAGTGTGCGTCTCGAGGATGGCCACGTCGCCGAGGCCGGCGATGTCGACGGTCACCGTGATGGCCTCGGTCCGGGAGCGGTTGACGAGGAAGACGGCCGTGCGGCCGGTCTCGTCGTCGTGCGTGGCGACGGCGTCGACGAGCGGGACCTCGCCGTACACCGCGGTCGTGTAGGTCGGGGCGTCGAGCTTGAGCTCGAGTGCGCGGCCCTGCGCGAGGCGCGAGGTGATGGCGAACGGGAAGTAGGTGGTCTGCTTCCAGGCGATCCCGCCCGGCTCGGTCATGATCGGCGCGATCACGTTGACGAGCTGCGCGAGCGATGCGCTCGTCACCCGGTCGGCGTGCTTGAGCAGCGAGATCATGAGGTTGCCGAAGACGACGGCATCCGCGACGGAGTAGGCATCCTCGAGCAGGCGCGGGGCCACCGGCCAGTTGTCGACGCCCTCGATCTTGTCGACGCCGTGGTAGCGGTCGATGTACCAGACGTTCCACTCGTCGAACGAGATGTTGATGGTCTTCGAGCTGCCGTTGACCGCCTTGACGTGGTCGGCGGTCGCGACGACCGACTCGATGAAATGGTCCATGTCGACCGCGGAGGCGAGGAACGAGTCGAGGTCGCCGTTCTTCTCCTCGTAGTAGGCGTGGCAGGAGATGTAGTCGACGTCCTCGTAGGTGTGCGTGAGCACGACGCGCTCCCACTCGCCGAAGGTCGGCATGTGGGCGCTCGACGAGCCGCAGACGACGAGCTCGAGCGACGGGTCGACCTGGCGCAGCGCCTTGGCGGTCTGCGAGGCGAGCTTGCCGTAGTCGTCGGCGGAGCGGTGCCCGAGCTGCCACGGTCCGTCCATCTCGTTGCCCAGGCACCACATCTTCACGCCGAAGGCGTCCGTGGCGCCATTCGCGATGCGGCGGTCGGACAGGGCGGTGCCGCCCGCGATGTTGGAGTACTCGAGCAGGTCCAGTGCCTCGAGCGTTCCGCGGGTGCCGAGGTTCACGGCGAGCATGAGCTCGCTGCCCACCTTGTCGAGCCAGGAGGCGAACTCGTGCAGGCCGACCTCGTTGGTCTCGGTGGAGTGCCACGCCAGGTCGAGACGGCGGGGGCGGTCCTCCTTCGGGCCCACCGAGTCCTCCCAGCGGAAGCCGGAGACGAAGTTGCCGCCCGGGTACCGGATCGCGGACACGCCGAGCTCCTTCACGAGGTCGATGACGTCCTGGCGGAAGCCCTCGGCATCCGCCGTCGGGTGGGTCGGTTCGTACAGGCCGTCGTAGACGCAGCGTCCCAGGTGCTCGACGAACGACCCGAAGAGGCGGCGGTTGATCGGACCGATCGCGAAGTGCGGGTCGATGGTGAGGCGTGCGGAGGGCATGGCGGTCCTTCTGGTTCTGATCGGGTTCTGATCGGGTTGCTGGTCGGGATTCGTGGGTGTCATGACGAGACGAGGCGCCTCCCGCTACTTGATGCTTCCGAGCGAGAGTCCGCCCTGCCAGTAGCGCTGGAGGAACAGGAACGACAGGATCAGCGGCAGCACCGAGATGAAGGATCCCGACGTGATGAGGTTCCAGACCTGTTCGCCGCCCGCGCCGGCGTTGGAGAGGGCCGTCCAGCGGTTGAGGCCGACGGTGACGGGCAGCAGCCCGGGGTCGGTGAGCACGGCGAGGGGCAGGAAGAAGTTGTTCCACGTCCCGACGACCGACAGCAGGAGCACGGTGACGATCGCGGGCTTCAGCAGCGGCAGGGCCACCGTGAAGAAGGTGCGGATCTCGCCGGCACCGTCGATGCGGGCAGCCTCCAGCATCTCGTCTGGCACGGCATCCTGCGTGTAGACCCGCATGAGGTAGACGCCGAACGGGCTGAGCAGTGACGGCAGGATGACCGCCCACGCCGTGTTGATCAGCCCGTACTGGCTGAGCAGCATGAACGTGGGGATCACGAGGGCGGTGAGCGGCACCATGACAGAACCGAGGATGACCGTGAAGACGGCGCTGCGTCCGCGGAAGCGGTACTTGGCGAAGCCGTAGCCGGCGAGGATCGACAGGATCGTGGCGCCGATCCCGCCCGAGAAGGCGTACAGGAACGAGTTGCCGAGCCACTGCCAGTAGATGCCGCCCTCGTGGGTGAACAGGCCGGCGATGTTCTGGAACAGCGCGAAGTTGCCGTCGAACCAGAACGCGGGGCTGGTGAACAGGCCCGAGTTGGTCTTCGTCGCGGCGACGAACAACCACCAGATGGGGATGATGAAGTAGATCCCCAGGATCACGAGGAAGACGTGCGATCCGATGCGACGGCGACCGGTCCTGCGCCCGGCCCGCTGGGGTCCGCGGACCTCGTGGATCGGGATGCCGGTGGTGTGGTGGTCGCTCAGGTCGGCATTGCGCTGGGAGAAGACGGTCATCACTTCAGTCCGCTCTGCTTGCGTGTGAGGAAGAGGAAGATGAACGAACCGCCGAACACCAGGATGCCGAGCGAGAACGCGATCGCCGAGGCGTAGTTGAACTGGCTGTACGAGAACGCGAGCGAGAAGGCGTACATGTTGGGCGTGTACGCGGCGTCGATGGCGCCCTGTGCGATGTTGCGCAGCACCACCGGTTCCGTGAAGAACTGCAGCGTTCCGATGAGCGCGAAGGTGATCACCATGACCATCGACGACGAGATCATGGGCACCTTGATGCGCGTCGCCGTCTGCCAGCCGTTGGCGCCGTCGATGCGCGCCGCCTCGTAGATGGACGGATCGATGGACCGCAGCGCCGCGTAGATGACGACCATGTAGTAGCCGGCCCACTGCCACGTGACGATGTTGACCAGGGCGCCGAAGATCGTGTCGGAGGCGAGGAAGTTGGGGGTGTCGAGGCCGAAGAGCCCGAAGACCGACGAGGCGGGGCCGAACCGGGGGCTGTAGAGGAAGCTCCACATGAGAGCCCCGATGACGACGGGGATGGCGTAGGGGGCGAAGATGAACAGCCGGCTGAGCTTGGAGAGCCAGCTCGTCAGCGTGTCGAGCACGAGGGCGGCGGCGAGAGCCACGATCAGCTGCAGCGGGATCATGACGACGGCGAAGGCCGCGACCCGCAGGAGCCCCTCGAGGAAGAGCGGGTCGGTGAACGCCTTGACGTAGTTGCCGATCCCGGTGAACTGGGTGCCGGTCGCGAGCGTCGACGTGAACAGGCTCATTCCGAACGCGTAGAACAGCGGGAACACCAGGAACAGCAGGAAGACGACGATGAACGGGGTGACGAACAGCCAACCCCAGCGCTGGCGCTTGACTTCGAGGCCGGCACCTCGCCGCGGTGGGCGCTGCGCGGCGGTTCTGGCGGAACCAGGGGCCGCGACGGCGGTTGATGTGGTCATGATGGCTCTTCCGTCGGTGAACGGTGGAGTGGCGGGGTGGCCGGCCGATCGGCAGGCCACCCCGGCGGTTGCTACTGGAGCGTGAAGCCCTGGTCCTTCGCGTACTTCTCGAGGGATGCCTGCAGGTCGTCGAGCGCCTGGTCTGACGTCTTCTCGCCCTGCACCATCGCGTACTGCTGCTCGGTGAGCTGGTCGTACGCGTAGTTCTGGAACGGGCTGAACGTGAAGCCGGTGTAGCCGGAGGCCGCCGGAAGGAACACGTCCTTGTTGATCTGCTGTCCACCGAAGAACGGGTACTCCAGGTCGCGGAAGTAGTCGGAGTCCAGGATCGGCTTCCAGAGCGGGAACAGCGCGGCCTTCTCGATGCCGATCTTCCAGGCCTCCTCGGTGCCGAAGACCTCCTTGGCGACCGTCGCCGCGGCCTCCTGGTTCTTCGACTGGCTGGTCACGGCGAAGGTCGAGCCGCCCCAGTTGATCTGGACGGGGTTGGCCGCGTCCCACTGCGGGACCGGTGCGGCCTTCCAGACGGCGTCCGAGTCGGCGTCGGAGAGACCGCCCAGGTAGCCGGGCCCCCAGGCCGCTGCGACGTAGATGGCGTAGCTGCCGTCGACGAGCTTGGTGTTGTAGTCGGCCGTGAACGCGTCATCCGTCGCGACGAGGCCCTTCTTGACCAGGTCGTCCCAGTAGGACAGCACCTTCTTCGAGCCGTCGTCGTTCACATCGATGGCGATCTCGGTGGGCTTGGCATTGTCGTAGACGAACGGCACGGAACCCGCCTGGGCGTAGAGCGCCTGGTTGTACGCGCGGCCGTTGGTGGGGAAGTCGGCGAGGACCCCGGGGGCCCCGGCATCCTTGAGCGCCTGGGCGGCCGCCGCGAACTCGTCCCACGTGGTCGGAACGGGGATGCCGTACTGGTCGAGGATGTCCTTGCGGTACAGCATCCCCATCGGCCCGCCGTCGACGGGGATGGCGTAGACGGCCTTCCCGCTCGACACGTCCGTCCAGGCACCCTCCGTGTAGTCGCCCTTGACGTCGTCGGCGCCGAACGCGGTGAGGTCGACGAGGGCCTTGCGGATGGAGAAGCTCGAGAGCACCTCGGACTCGAGCATGATGACGTCGGGGGCTCCGGAGCCGGCCTCGATCGCGGTCGAGAACTTGGTGTACTCGTCGTTGCCCTGGCCGGCGTTGGTCCAGCAGATCTGCACGTCGTCGTGGTTCTCGTTGAACAGGTCGACGACGTCCTCGAACGACGGGTACCAGGCCCAGACGCTGACCTGCGTCGCGTCCTTGTTGACGATCTTGTTGGTGCAGTCGGACTTGGCGGAATCCGCGGCCGGGGTGCAGCCGGTGAGCGCCGCAGCGGTGACGGCGACGAGGCCGACCGCTGCCAGGAGCTTGCTCTTCATTGTGCTGTGCTCTTTCTCTCGCGGTGTGGTGGACACCATTGTCAGCAATGCGATGGGGGTTGCCCGACCTCTCGGACACCTGCGCTCCGCGTCGAGATCGTGCTTTACAACGTTGTAAGTAAACGTTGTAAAAGCCATAGTGCACGGGCCCGGCCCGGTCTGTCAAGCGCGATCCGTCACGGATCCGTCACGACCGTGCAGCCGCCTCGAACGGCGGCATGCTCATCACGGCTACGGCGTCGATTCGCGTTCCACGATCTCGTAGCGCGCCAGGATCTGCCGCGGTTCGCCGATGGATCCGTCGCGATCGGCGATGCGCTGCAGCAACGTCGCGACCGCGGTCTCGGCGATCTCGGAGCGCCCTGGATCGACCGTCGTGAGGCTCGGGAGCGAGTACTGCGCCTCATCGAGGTCGTCGAAGCCGATGACGGCGACATCGCCGGGAACCCGCAGCCCCGCCTCCTGCAGGGCGCGCATCGCACCGAGCGCGAGCGTGTCGTTGAGACCGAACACGGCGTCGAATCCCACCCCGGATGCGAGCAGGGCTCGCATCGCCGTCGCCCCGTTCGAGCGGTGCCAGAGCGTGGTGTTGGCGATGAGCTCGGGGTCGAACGGGATGCCGGCCTCCTCCAGCGCCTCGCAGTAGCCGCGCAGGCGCAGTCCGGCCGAGCCGATGACCTCGCCCTCGTGGGCGCCGATGACGACGATGCGGCGTCGACCGCGCTCGATGAGGAACCGGGTGGCCGCACGCGCGGCCTCCACGTTGCGCATGGTCACGTGGTCGGTCGGGCCGTCGAAGATGCGCTCGCCGAGCAGCACGAGCGGGTAGGTCACGTCGAGGCGGCCGACGTCGTCCATGCCCATTCCGAGCGGGCTGAAGATGAGCCCGTCGGTCATCTTCAGGCGCGGGCTCGTGAGCACCTCGAGCTCACGGTCGCGGTCGCCGTTGGTCTGCTCGATGAGCACGACCTTTCCCGCCTTCTCCGCCGCCCGGATGACGGCGTCGGCGAGCTCGGCGAAGTAGCTGAGGCTGAGCTCCGGGACAGCGAGGGTGATGGCGCCCGTGAGGCCGGACCTGAGGCTCCTGGCCGAGAGATTCGGCTGGTAGCCGAGCGATTCGATGGCCTGCTGCACCCGTTCCCGCGTATCGGGTCGCACGTGCGGGTAGTCGTTGATGACGTTCGAGACGGTCTTGATCGAGACTCCGGCGATGCGGGCGACGTCGTGCAGCGTTGCCGCCATGTCCCGCCCTCATCTCTTCCCGGAGCCCACCGGATGACGCTCACTCTACAACGTTGTAGTCCCCGCGGGGGCTCGAAGGCCGAGGCGTTCCCTCTCGAGCCGTTCAGCGAACGGCGCCCACAGCACGAGGGCCATTCCGGCGCCGACGAGGAAGCCGCCGACGGTGTCGGTGAACCAGTGCGCGCCGAGGTAGGTGCGACTGACGGCCATGAGCACGGTCCACACGGCTCCGGCTGTCCACACCCAGACGACGGGGAAGATGACGCCGAGGGCGACCGCGACGGTCGCGGCATTGGCCACGTGCCCCGACGGGAAGGAACCGTAGTCCGACACCACGAGCATGTCGGCCGGGCGCGCCCGGCCGAACAGCTGCTTGAGCAGCTGGACGGCGATGGCGCTCGCCGCCGATGCCACGGCGAAGTAGAACGCCGCCCAGCGCCGACGGGCGATCAGCAGCGCGACGACCGTGAGCAGCGGGATGACGAGCGCGCCGATGACGGTGCCGCCCGCATAGTTGAAGAACAGCGCGAGGGCGTTGCCGACGGGGCCGCGGATCTCCACCATCTCCTCCGCCCACTCCTCGTCGAGGCCGAGCAGCAGCGCCTGCTGCCGGACCACGAGCACGACGCCGAGGAGCACGGCGACGATGAGGAACGCGGCGCCGGAGACGAGCGGGATGTGACGGCCGAACCAGGAGGCCCTGCTGCGGGGCGTCGTTTCGCCGGGGACCCCGTCCGGCGTGACGTCGGGTTCGGTGTCCATCCGCCTACGCTACCCCGCGGCCATCCGGAATCAGTGCGTCAGCGCCGGGACCGTCCGCGGCCGCACCACGAACCACAGGGTGCCGATGGAGATGACGGCCGTTGCCGCCATGACGGCACCCATCGGGAGAGCGCTCGACACGCCGAGCAGTCCGACGATCGGCGAGAGGAGGCCGGCCAGGCCGAAGTTGAGCGCACCGAGCACCGAGGCGGCGGTCCCCGCCTCGCGGCCGTGATTGACGAGCGCCAGCACCTGGATGCACGGGAACGTGAACCCGCATGCCGCGATGAACAGGAACAGCGGGAGCACGGTGCCCCACAGCCCGGCGCCCGTCACGTCGAGCACCATGATCGCGATCGCCCCGATGAGCAGGACGACCGTCGTCGTGGCGATGATCCACTGCGGCCCGACGCCGCGTCGCATGAGCAGCGAGCTCGCCTGCACGCCGAGCACGACGCCGATCGAGTTGACGGCGAACAGCAGCCCGTACTGCTGGGCGTCGAATCCGTACACGCCCTGGAACAGGAAGGACGAGCTCGAGAGGTAGGCGAAGAGGCCGGTGAACGTCATGCCTCCGATGAGCGCGACGCCGACGAAGGTGCGGTCGCTGAACAGCGCCCGGTAGCGCTGAGCCATCGTGCTGTGGCCGGACACCTGCCGCTCGCCCTTCGGGAGCGTCTCGACGATGAGCAGGGCGACGCACACGATCACGACGGCGCCGTAGAGCGCGAGCACCCAGAAGATGCCGCGCCAGTCCATGAAGAGCAGCAGCTGCGAGCCGATGACGGGTGCGAGCACCGGCGCGAGGCCGCTGACCAGCGCGAGGCGGGAGAGCATCTTGACGAGGGGGCGTCCTCCGAAGAGGTCGCGCACCATCGCCATCGCCACGACGCCGCCTGCCGCTGCGCCGAAGCCCATGATCAGGCGGAAGGCGCCGAGCCAGAAGATGTCTGGTGAGAGCGCTGCCCCGACGCAGGCGACCAGGTGCACGCTCGTCGCGACCAGGAGCGGGACCCGGCGGCCCACCTTGTCGCTCCAGGGGCCGACGATGAGCTGGCCGAGTCCGAACCCGATCATGGTGCCGGTCAGCGTGAGCTGCACGGCCGTGGCCGAGACACCCAGCTCATCCTGCATGACAGGGAACGCCGGCAGGTAGAGGTCGATCGTGAACGGCCCGAGCGCCGTGAGCGCACCGAGCACGAGCACGTAGACGAGACGCTGCCTGCGCGAGAGGAGGTCGCCGGGGTGCGCCGAGACGACCGCGGTCGACCTGGTGTCATCGGGCCTGATGATGGGGATGGAGCTGGTGACGGACATGCGCGTTCC
>JBEVEO010000084.1:0-4028 GCA_040512695.1 Leifsonia sp.
CGCTTGGCCTGCCCATGCCGCCGTCCGAGTTGCTCGACCTTGTCGGGCTCAAGGTCGGCGCGCACGTCCTCGACACCCACCACAATGCCTTCCCCGACCGGTTCTACCGCAGCGAGAACCTGCACAAGCTGGCCGAATACGGCACGTTGCTCGAGAAGGATTCCAAGGGCAAGGTCAAGGGCTTCGACACGGGCGCCCTCAGGATCGTCTCGGGCGGAACGGAACCACTGGCGGCGGATGCCATCCTGCGTCGCCTCGAGGACGGCCTCGCCGACGAGATCCACCGGATGCTCGAGGATCACGTCGTCGAAGCCGCCGAAGACATCGACCTGTGCATGATCCTCGGCGCCGGCTGGCCGTTCCACCTGGGTGGCGTGACGCCGTACCTCGATCGCGTCGGGGCGAGTTCCCGCGTCTTCGGCGGGACCTTCCACGACCCGGAGATCCGCGGTCTCCGCGACTGACCGGAAATGAACACAGGGACGCGAGGCCGAAAGCCTCGCGTCCCTGTCGTTTGACCGTGCCCTCGCTCGGGTTCTAGCCGATCGGGTGCGGGTATTCAGCCGCCCGGTTCTGGAAGGTGAGTATCGCCGGATTCTGGATGACCCCGTCGCGGATCTCGACAGCGCGGCGGATGGTCTCGTTGCGCTCCGCGTCGTCGGGACCGTCCATGACTGTTCGAAGGAACGGAAGCAGCGCCTCACTGATCTCCCACGTGGCGGAGTTCCAGAGATGGGACGGCGTGTGGTCGACGGCGTAGTACCGGATGTGGTCGCCCACCTCGAAGATCGGGTCGTCGAACGTGGTCATCGTCGCCCATTCGAAACCCATGCCTTCATCGCAGGACACGTCGACGATGAGGCTGCCCGGCGCGAACAGGGCAAGGTCGGACGTCGCGAGGTAGACGACCGGGTTGTTCGGATCCTGCAGCGTGCAGTTGACGACGATGTCGTGGCCGGCCAGGAACGGGGCGAGCGGCTTGCGCTCGTCGCCGTCGAGCACCGCGGAGAGGAACGATCCGTCCTCGTCCTGGTCGAATTGGACGATGGTGGCGGAGTGGATCGGCGCGCCAACGGCGGCGATCCCGCGGCTGGTGAGCACCTGCACGTCGTGAATGCCCAGCGCGTTGAGGGCGGTGACCGCGCCGCGCGCCGTCGCCCCGAACCCGATCACGACGGCGTTCATCCGCCGTCCGTAGTGGCCGGTCGAGCCGGTCAGTTCGAGGGCATGCAACACGGACGCGTAGCCGGCCAGTTCGTTGTTCTTGTGGAACACGTGCAGGGCGAACCCGCCCTCAGGCGTCCAGTGATTCATCGCCTCAAAGGCGATGAGCGTGAGCTTTTTGTCGATGGCGGCCTGGGTGAGCTCCCGGTCCTGCACGCAGTGCGGCCACCCCCAGAGGACCTGGCCCTCGTGCAGGTCGGCGAGGTCTGCTGCCTGCGGCTTCGGCAGCAGCACGATGTCGGAGTCCGCGAGCAGCTCCTCCCGAGGGGCGATACGGTGCACCAGGGAACTGAGTTGCCCATCGGAAATGCCGAAGCGCTCACCGTATCCCGTCTCCAGGATGATGCGATCGCGAAGGTCGGCGTCGATCCGCTCGAGGTGGAGCGGGTGGATCGGCAGGCGGCGTTCGTTCTTCTTGCGCGACGTGGCCAGCGCGCCGAGGAGGAGGCCACGATCGGATGCTGCGGACGAGCTGTCGGTCATGGGAAGTCCTTCGGTGGGTGGAGGCGGCGTGTGCGCCCCGGGTTCGGGTCGTGATCAGCCCTGCTGAGCGCGCTCTGTGGTCGCTTCGGCTGAGCGGGCGACCGGGATGCGCCGGCCGGAAACCTGCGCGAGGACGTCTGCGGCGATTTGCTCCGCCGTCAGCCCGGCATCCTCGAGGATCTGCTCGCGTGTGGCGTGCTCGAGGAACTCGTCGGGCAGCCCGAGCTCATCCACCCCGGTGTCGACGCCGGCCTTGCGCAGTTCCTGGCGGATCCGGGTGCCGATTCCGCCGACGCGGACGCCGTCTTCGATCGTGATGACGAGCCGGTGGGCGTCGGCGAGGTCGACGACGCTGCGCGCGACCGGCACGACCCAGCGCGGGTCGACGACGGTGGCTCCGACCCCGGAGGCGTCGAGCAGCGCGGCGACGTCGATACCGAGCTGGGCCATCGGGCCCACCGTGACGATGAGCACGTCGTTCTTTCCGCTTTCGGACAGCACGTCGACGCCGTCGTCCGTCCTGCGGATGGCGGCGAGGGCCGGGCTGACGTTCCCCTTCGGGAAGCGGATGACGGTCGGCGCGTCATCGACGGCAACGGCCTCCCCCAATTCCTCCTCGAGTCGCTTGGCGTCCCGCGGAGCGGCGAGGTGGATGCCGGGCACCACCTGGAGGATCGAGAGATCCCAGATGCCGTGGTGTGACGGCCCGTCAGGGCCGGTCACGCCTGCACGGTCGAGGACGAACGTCACTCCTGCTTTGTGCAGCGCGATGTCCATGAGGATCTGGTCGAACGCCCGGTTGATGAAGGTCGCGTAGATGGCGACGACGGGGTGCAGCCCACCGAAGGCGAGTCCGGCCGCTGATGTGGCCGCGTGCTGTTCGGCGATGCCGACGTCGTGCACGCGGTCGGGGAACCGTTCAGCAAGCTTGTGCAGCCCGGTCGGGCGCAGCATCGCCGCAGTGATGCCGACGATCCGGGGATTCGTTTCGGCGAGTGAGACGAGCCTGTCGCTGAAGACCCCGGTCCAGGTCGGACTGCTGCTCGGGGAGATCGGCACTCCGGTCGACGGGTCGATCTTGCCAACGGCGTGGAACTGGTCGGCTTCGTCGTCGACAGCGGGAGCGTATCCCTTGCCCTTCTGGGTGATGGCGTGCACGATCACCGGGGCGCCGTAGTTCTTGGCCTGGCTGAGCGCTTCTTCCATCGCCTGTTCGTCGTGACCGTCGATCGGGCCGAGATATTTGATGTCGAGGTTCGAGTACAGCGCTTCGTTGTTGCTGAAGCGGGCGAGGAAGCCGTGCATCCCCCCGCGGACGCCGCGGTACACGGCGCGTCCGGGAGGACCGAGACGGTCGAAGGCCTTCTGGCTGGTGACGTAGAGGTCGCGGTAGGTGCGCCGGGTGCGGACGGTGTTGAGGAAACGTGCCATGCCGCCGATGGTCGGCGCGTATGAGCGACCGTTGTCGTTCACGACGATGACGAGCTTGCGGGTGTTGTCGTCGCTGATGTTGTTGAGCGCTTCCCAGGTCATCCCACCCGTCAGTGCGCCATCACCGACCACGGCGACGACGTGCCTGTCTTTCTGGCCCGTCATCTCGAACGCACGGGAGATCCCGTCTGCCCAGCTCAGCGAGCTGGAGGCGTGTGAGCTTTCGACGATGTCGTGCGGAGACTCGCTGCGCTGGGGGTACCCGGCCAGGCCGCCGCGCTCACGGAGTGCCGTGAAGTCCTGGCGCCCGGTGAGGAGCTTGTGCACGTACGACTGGTGGCCGGTGTCGAAGACGATGGCATCCGTCGGTGAGTCGAAGACGCGGTGGATAGCGAGCGTGAGCTCGATCACGCCGAGGTTGGGGCCGAGGTGGCCTCCGGTCCGCGACACTTCGCTGACCAGGAACGTGCGGATCTCAGCCGCCAGCTGGGTCAGCTGTTCTCTTGAGAGGGCGTCGAGGTCTCGAGGGCCCCTGATCGTCTCAAGAAGACCCATCGCGTGCAACTCCTCTGTTTCTCGGACAGCCGGCGAAACGCCGACTGTCCCACTCTAACGCGGCACCCCCCTGCGATATCTGAGGAATCGCAGAGGGGTGCCGTCGTGCTCTGCGTGGTCTCAGACGAGGCTCCGCAGAACGTACTGCAGGATGCCGCCGTTCCGGTAGTAGTCCGCCTCACCGGGGGTGTCGATCCGGACCACGGCGTCGAACTCGACGGTGGCCTTGCCTGCGGGCGAGTGCTCCGTCGGCTCGGCGACCACGTGCACCGTCTTCGGCGTCGTGCCGGCGTTGAGTTCATCGAGCCCGGTGATCGAGATCGACTCGCTGCCGT
>JBEVEO010000104.1:0-5144 GCA_040512695.1 Leifsonia sp.
CGTCGTCGCGCTCATGGTGGCGGTGTCGAGTCCCAACCGCATGACGCGCATCATGGCGTTCTTCGACGAGTCGTGCGAGGGCAAGGAGCAGGGAGCGTGCTGGCAGACGCTGCACGGCGACTACGCCCTCGCCAACGGCGGCGTCTTCGGGGTCGGGCTCGGCAACTCCAAGGCCAAGTGGTCCTGGCTGCCCGCCGCCGACAACGACTTCATCTTCGCCGTCATCGGCGAGGAGCTCGGCCTGATCGGCGCGATCGTGGTGCTCGCCCTCTTCGTGCTGCTCGCGATCGCGTTCCTGCGGATCATCCGCCAGGCCCCCGACCTGTTCGCACGGGTCGCCACCGGGTCGGTCTTCATCTGGGTCATCGGCCAGGCCTGCATCAACATCGGCGTCGTCCTCGGCGTCATCCCGGTGCTCGGCGTTCCGCTCCCGCTGATCTCCGCCGGTGGAACGGCCCTTCTCACGACCCTGTTCGCCATCGGCGTCGTGCTGTCATTCGCCCGGTCCGGCTACAAGCCGCTCGTCGCCCCCGAGCGCCGGCTGTCATGACCCGCTACCTGCTCGCCGGCGGAGGGACCGCCGGCCACGTCAACCCCCTGCTCGCCGTCGCCGACACCATCCGCGCTGCGGAACCGGGGAGCGAGATCATCGTGCTCGGCACGAAGACGGGTCTCGAGGCCCGCCTCGTGCCCGCCCGCGGCTACGAGCTCGTCACCATCCCGAAGCTGCCTTTCCCGCGGCGGCCCGACGGTGCCGCCCTGCGCTTCCCGCGTCGCTTCCGGGCCACCGTGTCCGAGGTGGAGAAGGTCATCCGCGACCGCGGGATCGACGTCGTCGTCGGATTCGGCGGGTACGTCTCGACGCCCGCCTACCTGGCGGCGCGGCGCGCCGGAGTCGGGATCGCGATCCACGAGGCGAACGCGAAGCCGGGTCTGGCGAACCGCCTCGGCGCGCGCTACACCGCGCAGGTCGGCGTGGCCTTCGCTGGCACGCGGCTGCCGCACGCCCGCTTCGTCGGCATGCCCCTGCGTCATGAGATCGAGACCCTCGACCGCGCCGGCGCGCGACCGGAGGCCATCCGCGCCTTCGGACTGGACCCCGCCGCGCCCGTCCTCCTCGTGACGGGAGGATCCCTCGGGGCCCGCCGCATCAACGGCACGATCCTGGAGAGTGCCCCGGCCATCACGGCTGCCGGCTGGCAGGTGCTGCACATCACGGGCGACGCGGCCGAGATCGCCGATCCCGGCATCCCCGGCTATCACCTGCTCGCGTACTGCGACCGCATGGACCTCGCATTGGCCGCGGCCGACTTCGCCGTCTCCCGTGCCGGATCGGCGACCGTGAGCGAGCTCTCCGCCCTCGGCATCCCGGCCGTCTACGTGCCGTACCCCGTCGGCAACGGCGAGCAGCGCTTCAACGCCGCCGGAGTGGTTGCCGCCGGCGGCGGCCTGCTCGTCGACGACGCGGCCTTCCTGCCGAGCTGGGTGGGATTCGAGCTGCTGCCACTGCTGGAGGATGCCGATCGCCGGCGCGAGATGGCAGCACGTGCGGCATCCGTCGGCGTGCTCGACGGATCGCGGCGGATGGTCGAGCTCGTCGAGGAGGCGCTGCGGGGCGATCCGGAGAATCACCGGAACCCCGCGTAACGTTGTGACTGCACGACACCAGCACCGACACGAGAAGAGCACCGCGCAGTGACGATCAAACCCGACCTCGGCATCACGATCCCCGACGACCTCGGCACCGTGCACTTCGTGGGCATCGGCGGCTCCGGCATGAGCGGCATCGCCCGCCTGTTCATCGGGGCCGGGCACACGGTCACCGGTTCCGACGTGCGCGATTCCGCGAACGTCCAGGCCCTCCGCGACCTCGGCGCGACCGTGCACGTCGGGCACGACGCCGCGAACGTCGGCGACGCCGACACCCTCGTGGTGACGGGAGCGCTCTGGCTCGACAACCCCGAGTACCAGCTCGCGCTCGAACGCGGGCTCCCCGTGCTGCACCGTTCGCAGGCGCTGGCCTGGCTCATCGCCGGACAGCGGCTGATCTCGGTGGCCGGGGCGCACGGCAAGACCACGTCGACCGGCATGATCGTGACCGGGCTGCTCGGACTCGGCGAGGACCCGAGCTTCGTCAACGGCGGCGTCATCGACACCCTCGGGGTGAGCTCGGCCCGCGGCGACGGCGAGCTCTTCGTCGTCGAGGCCGACGAATCCGACGGCTCCTTCCTGCTCTACGACACCGCCGTCGCCCTCATCACGAACGTCGACCCCGACCACCTCGACCACTACGGGTCGCTGCAGGCCTTCGAGGACGCCTTCGTCAGCTTCGCGGACGAGGCATCCGAGCTCGTGGTGATCTCCTCCGACGACCCCGGCGCCGTGCACGTGACCGGCCGCCTCAGCTCCGGGCGGGTGCTGACCTTCGGAGAATCGGATGCCGCGGACGTGCGCGTCGTCGACATCGTCACCGACGGACCGGTGGCGTTCACCCTCGAGTGGCAGGGCATCGAGTACGAGGGGCGCCTGCGCATCCCCGGTCGTCACAACGCCATCAACGCGGCCGGCGCGTTCGCCGTCCTCGTCGGGCTCGGCTTCGATCCCGAGCGCTCCCTCGCAGCCATCGCCGAGTTCGGCGGCACCGAGCGCCGGTTCCAGCTGCACGGCACCGTGCGCGGCGTGAGCGTCTACGACGACTACGCCCACCACCCGACCGAGGTCGCCGCCGCCCTCTCGGCAGCGCGGACGGTCGTCGGCGACGGGCGCATCATCGCCGTGCACCAGCCGCACCTGTACAGCCGCACCCGGCTGTTCGCCCAGGAGTTCGCCGACGTGCTCGAGCGGTACGCCGACGAGACCGTGGTGCTCGACGTCTACGGTGCTCGCGAAGACCCGGAGCCCGGCGTGACGGGTGCACTCGTGAGCGAACGGTTCTCCGACGGCTCCCATGTCGCCTTCGTGCCCGACTGGCAGGCCGCAGCCGACTACACGGCGACGATCGCCAGGGACGGCGACTTCGTCATCACCCTCGGCTGCGGCGACGTGTACCGCATCGTGCCGCAGCTGCTCGGCGCTCTCGAGGAGTCCGGCGCGTGAGGCGGATCGCCGCGTGAAGCGGCCGCAGGGGTTCGAGGCGCCGCCGCCCAGGCGTCAGGCCGACCCGGAACCCGGATCGGATCGCCGATCCCGGGATTCCGTCGCCCCCGTGCTGCTCATCGACCGGCCACCCGCCCACGACGGCGACGAGCCGCGCGAGCGGTCGTCATCGGCGCGCGTGCGGTCGGCGGCCCGGCTGCGGAAGCGCTTCGAGCGCGCCGAGGTCCGCCGGTTCACCGTGGCGTCGCGCCGCCGTCGCCGCAACTGGCTCATCGCGGGCGGTGCCGTCGCCGCGCTCATCGCGATCGTCGTCGGGGTCGGCTTCTCGCCGATCATGGCACTGAGGGTCGTGCAGGTCGATGGAGCCTCCCGCGTGCCGTCGACCGACATCGTCGCGGCACTCGGCGACCAGCTCGGGACGCCGCTGGCGCTCATCGACATGGACACCGTGCACGAGCGGCTCTCCGCCTTCACCCTGATCCAGAGCTACTCCACCGAGAGCCATCCGCCGGACACCCTCGTCGTGCGCATCATCGAGCGCGATCCGATCGGCGCCGTCAAGACGGCGGCCGGATACGACCTCGTCGACTCCGCCGGAGTCGTGATCGCGTCCTCCGCCGATCGACCCGCCGGCTTCCCCGCGCTCACCACGCCGTCACCCACGGCCCTCGCTGCCGCCGGTGAGGTCGTGCGCTCACTCCCGGCCGACGTGCGCGCGCAGCTCGACACGGTGACGGCGGAGACACGCGACGACGTCACCCTTCAGCTCGCCACCGGCACCCGGGTGGTGTGGGGGAGTTCCGACGACTCCGCCCTCAAGGCCGTCGTCTTCGCGCGGCTCCTGGCCGCGGCTCCCGGCGCATCGCTCTACGACGTGTCATCGCCGTCGAGCCCCGTCTACAGCCAGCCGTAGCGCCCGGCCGGCCCGATCGGCGCCGGTGCATGCCTTTTGTTCCGACACGCCCGCGCTTGTGGGGAGCGCTGGGGGGTCTGCGACCTAACGTCGAATCAAGAAATGCATACCCAGCATAACTTTAAGCTTCCACTTGAGGTTTAGGGTTTCAACCGGAGGCCGGACGTGTCAACAAACCAGAATTACCTCGCCGTCATCAAGGTTGTCGGAATCGGCGGCGGCGGTGTCAATGCCGTCAACCGAATGATCGAACTGGGCTTGCGTGGAGTCGAGTTCATCGCCATCAACACGGATGCACAGGCGCTCCTGATGAGCGATGCCGACGTCAAGCTCGATGTGGGCCGCGACCTGACCCGCGGTCTCGGTGCAGGCGCCGATCCCGAGGTCGGCCGCCGTGCAGCGGAGGACCACGCCGAGGAGATCGAGGAAGCTCTCGCCGGAGCCGACATGGTCTTCGTCACCGCCGGTGAAGGCGGTGGCACCGGAACCGGTGGCGCACCCGTGGTCGCCCGGATCGCCAAGTCCATCGGCGCCCTCACGATCGGTGTCGTCACGAAGCCGTTCGGGTTCGAGGGCCGTCGCCGTCAGACCCAGGCGGAGCAGGGGGTCGCGAGCCTCAAGAACGAGGTCGACACCCTCATCGTCGTCCCCAACGACCGCCTCCTCGAGATCAGCGACCGCGGCATCAGCATGCTCGAGGCGTTCTCGACCGCCGACCAGGTGCTCCTCGCGGGTGTCCAGGGCATCACCGACCTCATCACCACTCCCGGACTCATCAACCTCGACTTCGCGGACGTGAAGTCCGTCATGCAGGGCGCCGGATCGGCCCTCATGGGCATCGGATCGTCCCGCGGCGCGGACCGCGCCATCAAGGCGGCAGAGCTCGCCGTCGCCAGCCCGCTGCTCGAGGCATCGATCGACGGTGCGTACGGCGTGCTGCTGTCGATCCAGGGCGGATCGAACCTCGGCATCTTCGAGATCAACGATGCAGCGCGCCTGGTGCAAGAGGCGGTGCACCCTGAGGCGAACATCATCTTCGGTGCGGTGATCGACGACACGCTCGGCGACGAGGTCCGCGTCACGGTCATCGCGGCCGGCTTCGACGGCGGTGAGCCCCAGCCACTCGACGAGTCCG
>JBEVEO010000108.1:0-20182 GCA_040512695.1 Leifsonia sp.
ACCCGGGATCGGGTACTGGACCTCGTCGGGGTCGCAGTTCGTGTCGAGGATGCCGATGACCGGGATGCCCAGCTTCTTGGCCTCGTCGATCGCGAGGTGCTCCTTCTTGGTGTCGACGACCCACAGGGCCGACGGCGTGCGCGTGAGGTTGCGGATTCCGCCGAGCGACTTGTGCAGCTTGTCGAGCTCGCGCTTCTTGATCAGCATCTCCTTCTTCGTGAACCCCGACTTGGCGGTGTCCTCGAAGTCGAGCTCCTCGAGCTCCTTCATGCGGGCGAGACGCTTGTTGACCGTCTGGAAGTTGGTGAGGAGGCCACCGAGCCAGCGCTGGTTGACGTACGGCTGGCCGACGCGCGTCGCCTGCTCGGCGATGGTCTCCTGGGCCTGCTTCTTCGTGCCGACGAAGAGGATGGTGCCGCCGTGCGCGACGGTCTCCTTGACGAAGTCGTAGGCCTTGTCGATGAAGGCGAGCGACTGCTGCAGGTCGATGATGTAGATGCCGGAACGCTCGGCGAAGATGAATCGCTTCATCTTGGGGTTCCAACGGCGGGTCTGGTGCCCGAAGTGAACGCCGCTGTCGAGCAGCTGGCGAATGGTGACGACGGCCATGGCCGTACTCCTTCTTCTCAGTTGTCTGCGTACGATCGGATGATCGACGCACCTGGTGCCCGGCGCACGCCCGCTGCTCCCGCAAGGGATCAGACTGAGTGGGAATGTCGGCCGTGATGGCACGCGTAGTCAGCGCACGAGGCGCTGCTCGGATCAGTCTAGCAGGCCGATCGGCGCTGTCCTCCCCCACAGCAGCGTCCGATTCGCCGGATTCCCCGGAGTGGGACCGGCTCGGTGGACACCCGTCGATTGCGGCACGCTGGCCGCATGTCAGACCTCGCGGCGTGCCGACCCCCCGGGCGACCCCGGCCTGCCCGCGGCTGGGTGGTTGCGGCGATCGTGGCCATCCTGCTCGCCGCCGTCTCGTCGACCGATCGGGCCGAGGCCCGCCCGTCCTCGCGGGCCGACTGGCGGTGGCCCATGGCCCCGCCGGTGGGTGTCGTCAGGGACTACCGGGCGCCGGACACCCGGTACTCGGCCGGGCATCGCGGGATCGACCTCGCTGCAGTGCCCGGGGCGCCGGTTCTGGCCGTCACCGACGGAGTCGTGTCGTTCGCCGGAACGGTCGTCGACCGTCCCCTCGTGACGATCGCCGTCGACGACGGAATCCTCGTGAGCCTCGAACCGGTGGATGCCGCGGTCGAGGCGGGCGAACGGGTCGTCAGGGGCCGGCCCATCGGGGTCGTCGCCACCGGCGGCCACTGCGGGGAAGGGTGCCTGCATCTGGGCGTGCGCGTGCACGGCGAGTACGCGTCGCCGCGGGCGTTCATCGGGGGGATCCCCCGCGCGATCCTGCTGCCCCTCGATCGGTGACCCGGTGCCTGCAGGGCTCGCTCAGGCGCGCGGGTGGGCGGTGCGGTAGCTCTCGCGCAGGCGTTCCGTCGACACGTGGGTGTAGATCTGGGTGGTGCCGAGGCTCGCGTGGCCGAGCATCTCCTGCACGGCCCTCAGGTCCGCGCCGCCGTCGAGCAGGTGCGTCGCCGCCGTGTGACGAAGGGCGTGCGGCCCCGATGGACCGCTGCCGGGGACGCCGGCGAGCAGGCCGGCGATCAGCCGATAGACCGAGCGGGTGCCGAGACGGGAGCCGCGACGCCCGATGAACAGCGCCGGCGTCGAGCCGACGAGGAGTGCTGGCCGTCCGGTGCGCAGGTAGTCGACGAGCGCCGCCTGTGCGGGTACGCCGAACGGCACGACGCGCTGCTTGCCGCCCTTGCCGGTGACCCGGACCGTGAGCCGGTCGAAGTCCACGTCGTCGACGACGAGCCCCACGAGTTCGGACACGCGGAGGGCGGACGCGTAGAGCAGCTCCACCACCGCGAGATCGCGGAGTGCCACAGGGTCGCGATCGGCCGCCGCTGTCGCCAGGTCGCCGATGAGCTCGTCCATCTGCGCCCGGGTGATGACGCGCGGGAGTGCCCGCAACGGCTTCGGCGATCGCAGCCGCGCTCCCGGATCGACGGGGATCTCGCCGGCGCGGACGAGCCAGGCGGTGAAGCCGCGCGCCGAGGCGGCATGACGGGCGATCGTGGACCGTGCCAGCCCGCGCTCGGTGCCCGCCCAGAGCCAGTCCCTGAGCAGCGGCAGGGTGAGCGCCTCGATGGTCGTGGCGCCGTTCACCTCGGCGAAGTCCGTGAGGTCGGCGAGGTCGGTTCGGTAGGCGCGGACGGTGTGAGCGGAGAAGCCCCGCTCGATCTCGAGGTACCTGCTGTAGTCGTCGATCGCCGACTCGACCTCGGTCTGCTCCCGCGGGACGTCAGCCATCGATCGGCCTCTGGCGCGAGAAGGCCTCGATGCGCTCCTCAGCGCTCAGCCGGCCCATCCGGGCGGTGAAGCCGGGGTCGAACCGGGTGACCGTCGGCCCCGCGCGCAGGGGGACAACGGAGTGGACGATCCGATCGTCGTAGACGTGCACGAGGTTGAGCGCCTGGCCGGCGTCGAAGCCGACGAGCTCGTCGACCGGGGCGGCGAGGTCCATCGTGTAGCAGGTGGCGGCGGCGACGGACACCGGGATGCCCGCGAAGATGCTGGTGGTGGCGTAGTGCAGGTGCCCGCCGAGGATCGCGCGCACGTCGCTGCCACGGACGACCTCGGCGAGGCGCTCCTGGCGCTGCAGTTCGAGGATCTGCATCGCGGCGAGCGGGGTCGGGATCGGCGGGTGGTGCAGGGTCAGCACCGATCCGTGCGGGGCCGGCTCGGCGAGCACGGCAGCGAGCCAGTCGAGCTGATCGTCGTCGAGGTCGCCGTGGTGGAATCCGGGCACGCTGGTGTCGAGGGCGATGATCCGGAGGCCGCGCACGGTGTGCACGCGATCGAGCGGAGCCGTCGCCGCATCGGTCGGGGCCTGCGCCTCGAGGCCGAGCAGCTCGGTGCCGAACGGCCCCCGCTCATCGTGGTTGCCCATGACCCAGACGACCTCGGCGCCGAGCCTGGCCGCCGTGGGCGCGACGGTGTCCTGCACCCGCCGGTAGGCGTCGGCCTCTCCGCGATCGGTGATGTCACCGGTGAAGACGAAGGCGTCGAGCCGGATGCCGGATGCCTCGAGACGAGCGAGCGCCTCGGCCAGGCGGGTGTCGGTGTCGACGGTTCCGTAGAGGTCGCCGTCGGCGAGGAAGTGTGTGTCGCTCAGGTGGGCGATCACGTGGCTCGGGGCGGGATACCGGCCGAACTGGAACGCGACCGCTCCCTCTCGTCCGTCTCCGGGTACCGACTCCACCACGACCACCACCTCCGCGCTCCACGATACGGCGCGCCACCGACGAGGGAGGGGAGGCTGACCGGGTCAGGGGCCGCCGCGTTTCCGCCAGCCGTGCTCGCTCCCCTCGACCGCTCCGTCGAGCTCCAGTGCCGCGAGGGGCCCCAGCACGGCAGCAATGGCCATGCCCGATCGTCGTGCCACCTCGGAGGGGTCGCGCCACGATCGCGCGCTGAGCGCGTCGAGGACTCGGACCTCGTCGCTCGTGCGCTCGACGGTCGCACCGTCCCGCCCGACTCCGCCGTCGTCGTCCTCCGCGCGCCCGGAGGGAAGGAGTTCGAGCATCTCGTCGACATTCGTCACGCAGATCGCGCCGTAGTCGCGGATGAGCCGGTGACAGCCGGCCGACGCGACCGAGGTGATCGGTCCGGGAACGGCGCCGAGCGGCCGACCCAGCGCCGCGGCGTGCCCGGCGGTGTTGAGCGACCCGGAGCGCCAGCCCGCCTCGAGCACGATCGTCGCCTGGCTCGTCGCCGCGATCAGCCGGTTGCGCTGCAGGAAGCGCCACTTGGTGGGCTGCGAGCCGCACGGCAGCTCCGAGACGACGGCACCGACCCCGGCGATACGCGTGAGCAGGTCGTCGTGACCGGCCGGGTAGAACCGGTCGACCCCGCCGGCGAGGAAGGCGATCGTGAGTCCCCCGCCGGCCAGGCACGACCGGTGCGCCATGCCGTCGATGCCGTAGGCGGCGCCCGACACGATCGCGAGCCCGCGGTCGGAGAGTCCGGCCGCGGCCTCGGTCGCGACGTGCTCGCCGTAGCCGGTCGCGGCCCTCGCGCCGACGAGGGCGACCGAGCGTCGGAGGCCCGCGAGGGCGGCATCCGTTCCCCGCACCCAGAGCGCGAGCGGTGCGTGGACTCCCAGATCGTCGACGCCGTCGGGCCACAGCTCGTCTCCCGGCAGCAGCAGGCGCGTGCGGGTGCTCTCGGCGGCCCGGACCGCGTGCACCAGATCGCCGGAACGCAGCCTCGGGCGCCAGCGCTCCAGCGCGGCGGCGATCTCACGCTCGACGGCTCCGCGGCCTGAACCGCCCTCCGGATCGACGCGCGCGGCGATGGCGTCCGGCCGGTCGCCGTCGAGCAGGGCGTCGAGAGCGCGTGCCGCTCCGAGGGCCGCAACGACGAGTCCGGCTGTACCGTCGCCGGGCTCGGCGAGCATCGACCAGGTCGCGCGGGCGAAATCCTCGGCGTCGCGGTCGCCGGCCGTGTCATCGGTCTCCCCTGGCGCCGCGTCGCCGCTTCCCCGCACCGCGCGCATCAGCCGACGGATGTCGTCGTCGGCGAATCCGAAGCGGCTCACCGGCCCGGCCCCGTGCGCAGGTAGACGGCCTGACCGACGTGGTCGGCGGTCGGAGAGGTGGCGCCGGCGAGATCGGCGACCGACCACGCGACGCGCAGGATCCTGTCGTAGCCCCGCATGGTGATGGCGCCCCGTTCCATCGCGCGGTCGAGGGAGGCGATGGCCTCCCTCGCCGGCCGCATCCGGTCGGTGCGCAGCCACCGTCCCGGCACCTCCGCGTTGGTGAGCCATGGCGTACCGGACAGCCGTTCACGCGCGGCGGAGCGTGCGCCGAGGATGGCTGAGCGGGCCTGTGCGGTCGTGACGCGGGGGGCGTCGTGGGCCATGCGCAGCTGTGCGGCGCTCACCCGATCGACGCGGAAGTGGATGTCGATCCGGTCGAGCAGCGGACCGGACAGCCGGGCGAGATACCGTCGACGCACGGTCGGCGGGCACGTGCACGCCTCGCGGGAGACCCCGTAGAGACCACAGGGGCACGGATTGGCCGCGAGGACGAGCTGGAATCGCGCCGGGAAGGACGCCACGGCGTTCGCCCGATGGATGGTGACCCTGCCCGATTCGAGCGGCTGGCGCAGCGCGTCGAGCACCGCCGCCTGGAACTCCGGAGCCTCATCGAGGAAGAGGATCCCGTTCGCCGCACGAACGACCGCGCCGGGGCGGATGATCCCGGTGCCGCCGCCGACCATCGCCACGGCCGTGGCGGTGTGATGCGGGGCCTCGAGCGGCGGCCGGCGGGAGAGCTGCGCCCCGACGGGAAGCCCTGCGAGGGAACGGACGGCGCTCACCTCGAGCGCCCGTTCGTCGTCGAGGTCGGGGAGGATGCCGGCCAGCCGCGACGCGAGCATCGTCTTGCCTGCACCGGGAGGCCCCATCATGAGCAGGTGGTGCCCGCCCGCCGCTGCGATCTGGAGCGCCATCACGGCGGCGTCCTGCCCGATGACGTCGGCGAGATCGCCGGCGTCGTCGTCCTGGGACGCTCCAGCGGTCGGCGCCGGAATCGCCTCGACGGGTTCGGCCTCGAACGCTCCCCCGTGCCAGATCGCCGCGTCACGCAGGCTCGCCACTCCGATCACCTGCACGCCGGGAACGAGCTCAGCCTCCGGAACGGAGGCCGCAGGCACCATCACCCGCTCGTGCCCGGCGGACCGGGCAGCGGCGACGGCCGGGAGGATGCCCGCGATGGGGCGCAGTCTCCCGTCCAGCGCGAGTTCCCCGATGTGGACGACGCGTTCGAGCGACTCCTGCGAGAGGCCGCCCGCGGCCGCGAGGCAGGCGAGCGCGATGGCCAGGTCGAACCCGCTCCCGTGCTTCGGCAGCGTCGCCGGCGACAGGTTGACGGTGAGGTGATGGGCGGTCAACGGCATCCCGGAGTTGCTCGCCGCCGCACGCACCCGATGGCTCGCCTGCGCGAGGGCGGTGTCCGGCAAGCCGATGATCACGAGCCCGGGAAGCTGGCTCGAGATGTTCGCCTCGACATCCACCACGGCTCCGGAGAGGCCGATGAGGGCGACGGAGCGGGTGCGTCCGAGGCGCATCACGAGAGCCGTTGCAGGTGCTCGATGGTGGGCCGGCCGTCGCGCGGGGCGATGACGGCGATGGCATCGATCCGGATCAACCGGCGACCGGGGCCGCCCGCCGCCTCGCACCATGCGGCGGCCAGCCGGCGCATCCGTCGCATCTTGCCGAGGGTGATGGCCTCGAACGGATGCCCGTACGCGGTGCTCGAGCGGGTCTTGACCTCGACGAAGACGGTCTCCCGGCCCTCCTCGGCGATGACGTCGATCTCGCCGTCCCGGCACCGCCAGTTGCGGTCGATGACCCGGTAGCCGATGGACGTGAGGTAGTCGGCGGCGAGTTCCTCGCCCCGGCGACCGAGTTCGATCCTGGTGATCATGCGCACCTCCGCCTGCAAGGCTGGCCGAGGGGCCGGCCGGTGCGGACGTGACGAAGCGCACCCGTGCTGTCGGGCCGGGGAGCTGCTCCGTGGGGAGGAGCCGATGGGTACCGAGCGGTGCCTGCTCGTCTCAGGCGATCGGCTTGCTCCAGCCGCGCGGGTTCTCGGAGCCCGCCTTATAGGTGTCGAGCGGCACGGCGTCCCGCCGCCAGGCGGCGAGCACCGGGGCCACGATCCGCCAGCACTGCTCGGCGACGTCGCCACGCACGGACAGCGTCGGGTCGCCCTCGAGCAGTTCGGCGAGCACCTCGCCGTATGCGCTCAGCTCGCTGGTGGCGAAGTCGGCCTCGAGCGTGTCCCACTCGAGCGCGAACGGGTCGCTGCCGCCGTTCGTGGCGAGGTCGATGTCGAGCACGGGGGGCTTGAGGCCGATGCGGATGCGTGCGGGCCGCGACGGGCCCGTGAACCCGGTCGGCAGGTGGGGCACCGGCTTCAGGGTGATGACGATCTCCTGCCGGGGCGAGCCGATCGCCTTGCCGGAGCGCAGGATGAACGGCACACCGGCCCAGCGCCAGTTGTCGATGGCGATCGCCATCTCGGCGAGGGTCTCGGTTCCGCGCGTGCGGTCGACGCCCGGCTCCTGCAGGTAGGACGGGAGCGACCGTCCCTCCACGTCGCCGGCCGTGTACCGTGCGCGGCGGCTCGCGGTGCCGTCGTGCTTCCAGGGCCGCGCCGCACGGAGCAGTTGCACCATGTCGCCGCGGAGCACCTCGGATTCGACGCTCGACGGCACCTCCATGGCCACGAGGGCCATCACGAGCAGGAGGTGGCTCTGGATCATGTCGGCGAGGGCTCCGGCCCTGTCGTAGTAGCCGGCGCGGCCCTCGAGGCCGAGCTTCTCGCCGAAGACGATCTCGACGCGTTCGACGTGCTCGGCCGACATCAGCGGCTCGAACAACCGGTTGGCGAAGCGCAGGCCGAGCACGTTCAGCACGGTCGACTTGCCGAGGAAGTGGTCGACGCGGAAGACCTGCTCCTCGGGCACGAGTGTCTCGAGCAGACGGTTGAGGGAGCGGGCGCTCGCGAGATCGGTGCCGAACGGCTTCTCCAGGGCGAGCACGAGGCCGGGCGGGAGCTTCACGGATGCGAGTGCCGTGCATGCTGCGGCGGCCACGGCAGGCGGAACGGCGAAGTACAGCACCACCCGTCCGGAGGCGGCGTCGATGACGCGCTGCAGGTCGGCTGCGTCGGTGGCGTCCGCCTGCAGGTAGCGCGACCGGGCGGCGACCGTCCCGCTGAGCGCGCCCGGGGCGCCGGAGAAGGCCGTGCTCACGCGCTTCCGCCACGCGGCATCCGTCATCGGTCCCCGATCGACGCCGATCAGGGCGATCTCGGACCCGCGGGACGACCCCAGGAGCGAGCTGAGCCCCGGCAGAAGCAAACGTGACGTGAGGTCGCCCTGCGCACCGAGGATGATCAGGGTCTCGCGGGGGGCTGCCATACGGCGAGACTACTCGTCGAGCGCGAGTTCCTTGGGCAGCTCGAACTCCTTGGCGGCGAGCTCCTCGACGTTGACGTCCTTGAAGGTGAGCACGCGGACGGACTTCACGAAGCGGTCGGAACGGTAGACGTCCCACACCCAGACGTCCTTCATGCTCAGCTCGAAGTAGAAGTCGTGCTCGGTGTCGCGGCGGACGAGTTCGACCTCGTTGGCGAGGTAGAAGCGTCGCTCGGTCTCGACCACGAATTTGAACTGCGAGACGATGTCGCGGTATTCGCGGTAGAGGGCAAGCTCGACCTCGCGGTCGTAGTCGTCGAATTCATCCTCGTCCATGGTGCTCCAATCCTACGCCGGAGCGAGGGTCGTCTTCAGCCAGCTCACACGGTGCAGTGCCGACGGACCGTTGGCATCGATGGCCGCGAAGTGGTCGGCGGATCCGTAGCCCTTGTTGCCGGCCCATCCGTAGGCAGGGGTGAGGCCGTGCGCCTCGATCATGAGCCGATCCCTGTGCACCTTCGCGATCACGGATGCAGCGGCGACGGACCCGCAGTCGCGGTCCGCCTTGACCCGCGTGACGACGGCGAGCTTCGTCGTGAGGGCCGGCGAGAGCCAGTCGTGGCTGCCGTCGAGGAGCACGACGGAGTCGAGGACGCGAGCGCCGGAGGCGTGGAGTCCGGCCAGTGCACGCTTGCCGGCGAGGCCGAGCGAAGCGATGATGCCGATCTCATCCACCTCGGCAGCCGATGCGAGGCCGACCGACGAGTGCAGCACCCAGGCCGTCGCGATCGGGGCGAGGACTTCGCGGCGCTTCTCGCTCAGCAGCTTGGAGTCGCGCAGGCCATCGGGGATCGCGTCGTGGGCCGGTTCGATCACGGCCATGCCGACGGCGACCGGTCCGGCGATCGCGCCCCGCCCCACCTCGTCGCAGCCGATGACGAAGCGGTGCCCGGCGTCGAACAGCTCCCGCTCGAAAGCGAGGGTCGGGGTCGGGACGGGAGTCATTTCCCGGCGTCGGCGTCGGGAACACCGCCGAAGGTCTCGGGGTAGTCGCCCAGCATCTGCCAGTGCGACACGGGCCAGCTCACCACGAATGCCCGGCCGACGACGTGGTCGAGGGGCACGTAGCCCTTGCCCGGCGTGTTCCCGTTGTACCGGGAGTCCTTCGAGTTGTAACGGTTGTCGCCCATGACCCAGAGCGAACCGGCGGGAACGACGACATCGAAGTCGTCCTTCGATGCGCGGGTCTCGCCGTCGGGCACGACGATGTACGGCTCCTGCAGCGGCACGTCGTTCACGCTCATCTGCCCGAGCGCGTTGCAGCAGGTCACGTGATCGCCGGGCAGGCCGATGACGCGCTTGATGAGGTGGTCGTTGCTGTCGGGGGCCGACAGGCCGACGAGGGAGAGCATCCAGTCGAAGCCGGCAGCGATGGGGTTCTGCTCGATGACCGGCTGGGGCATGAGCCATCCGCCCGGATCCTTGAAGACGACGACGTCTCCGCGATCGACGGGCACCAGGTTCGGGACGAGCTCGTTCACGATGATGCGGTCGTGCACCTGCAGGGTCTCCCGCATGGATTCCGATGGGATGAAGAACGACCGGATGAGGAACGTCTTCACGAGGAACGAGATGACGATCGCCGCGAGGAAGATGATCGCGAGGTCGCGCAGGAACAGCAGCGCACCGCGCTGCTTACGACGCGGCCGCGGTTCGAGTGGTTGGTCTTCCGTGCGCTCGCGCACCGTGTCTTCTGTCATTTAACTGTCTGAGCTCCCCACCCGATTGTACGGGGTGGGGAGCTCAGCGACGTTCAACGAGTGGCGACTAGTGGTTGTCGCGCTTCTCCTTGATCTTGGCCTTCTTGCCGCGCAGGTCGCGCAGGTAGTAGAGCTTCGCGCGACGCACGTCACCGCGGGTGACGACCTCGATGTGGTCGATGACCGGGGAGTGCAGCGGGAAGATGCGCTCGACACCCACCTGGAAGCTCACCTTGCGGACGGTGAAGGTCTCGCGGATGCCCTCACCCGAGAGACGGATGACGACACCCTGGAACACCTGGATACGCGAGCGGCTGCCCTCGATGATGTTGACGTGCACCTTGACGGTGTCGCCGGCGCGGAACTCGGGGATGTCGGTGCGGAGGTTGGCCGCATCGACGGCGTCGAGGATATGCATGCTGATTCGCTCTCTGTGCCCGCCACCGGTCGAACACGGATCTCGTGGATGAAGAATGAAGTGCGCCGCGTGTGGCTGCGAATGCAGCGCTGGCTCCCCGGAGGCAGAGACGTGTGCTGCGGCACAAGCTCCCATTCTGCCACGGAACGCCCGCTCCGACCAAAACGCCCGCCATCAGGCCGTCGCGCCGCCCGAACGTGCGACCGTCGATCAGTCGCGCTGCTCGTGGATGATGATCACGCCGTCGTCTCCGTCGTCGGACGCGTCGATGCGGGTGGCCTCGTAGTGACCGGCCTGGATGGGCGGTGCGGCGGCGGCCTGCCGCTCGAAGGTCTCCATCGTCTCGCGCACCGCGCGGGCGCCGTCGGTGAAGAGCTCCCAGAGGGTGAGCCAGAACGCCGCGATGGTGGCGAGTGCGCCCAGTACGGCGAACAGCGACGCCGTGTCGCCGAAGAACCCGAAGCCGATGACGGATCCCCAGGCGATGGTGAGGGCGAGGACGTCCCACCAGGAGACTGCCCGTTCACGACGCACGGTCGGCCGCGCCGCGATGAGGGCTGCGATCACCACGAGGGCGATGAAGACGATGGGGCACGCGATGATGAGGCCGAGGAAGCCCCAGCCGCCGTGGCCGAAGATCCCCCAGCCGATGAGCATCCAGGCCGGCAGCACGAAGGCCGCCGGGACCAGGGCGTAGAAGAAGGCGCGACGCAGGATCACGACATCAGCCTAGAACCGCGCAGCTGCGCAGTGGCTCGGAGTTCGCTGCAGGCTGAGAACGGATGACTCGGCTCGACAGGCCAGAATGGGTATGGACGGGAAGACCCGTGCGCGACGAGAAGGCACGACGAGAAGGACAGGCATGATCGAGCTCAGGACACCGACCGAGATCGACGAGATGCGCCCAGCCGGCGCCTTCGTCGCGAGCGTCCTCCAGGCGACCGCCGCGGCGGCCCGGGTCGGCGTCAACCTGCTCTCCCTCGACCGACTCGCGCACGAGATGATCCGCTCGGCCGGAGCCGAGTCCTGCTACATCGACTACCACCCGTCCTTCGGGGCGAGTCCGTTCGGCAAGGTCATCTGCACCTCCGTCAACGACGCGGTCCTGCACGGTCTCCCCCGCGACTACGTGCTCAAGGACGGCGACCTCCTGAGCCTCGACTTCGCCGCATCCGTCGACGGCTGGGTCGCCGACTCCGCCATCTCGATCGTCGTCGGAACGCCGCGGGACGAGGACCTGCGCCTCATCGACACTACGACCCGCGCTCTCGACGCGGGCATCGCCGCCGCCCGCCCCGGCGGTCGGATCGGCGACATCTCCGCCGCGATCGCCGGCGTGGCCCTCGCAGAGGGACTCTCGATCAACACGGACTTCGGCGGTCACGGCGTCGGACGCACGATGCACGGAGACCCGCACATCGCGAACAACGGCCGTGCCGGACGCGGCCTGCCCCTGCGTCCCGGGCTCGTGATCGCCATCGAGCCCTGGTTCCTGCACACGACGGACAAGATCTTCACGGATCCGGACGGCTGGACGCTGCGAAGCGCCGACGGCTCCCGCGGAGCGCACATGGAGCACACCATCGCCATCACCGAGGACGGCCCGCTGGTCCTGACCGCCCGTCACTGATGCGCGATCACTGCCCGGCGAGTTCCTCCACCGCCGTCGCGTAGCGCTCGAGCACGAGCTCGACGAGCTGGGACGGGGCGACGCGGTCCGGGATCAGCAGTGGCGCGGCCACGATGTCGCCGCCTGCGCTCAGTACGGCGTCGTTGAAGTTGCCGGGTGCGAGCAGGTAGGTCCCCACGACGACCCGGGTTCCCGGATGCACCTCCCGCACCATCTCGATGGCGTCGTGGAGACGGGGCATCGCCGCGGCGATGAACCCCACGGTCACGGGGCGGCCGAGGCGGACGGCGAGGCGTCGACCGGTCTCGAAGCATTCGCGCACCGCCCTGGCATCGCTCGACCCGGCAGCGGCCAGCACCACGGAGTCGGCCGGGCTGAGACCGAGCTCCTCGATCCGCTCCGCGAGCACCTGCACGAGGCGGTCGTCGGGGCCGAGCTCGTCGGCGAGGCCTGCGCCCACCCGCTCGAGTCGCCGGAGGCCCTTGGCGATGCCGGTGCGCATGTGGAAGCCCGCCGACAGCACGAGCGGCAGGATGATCGTGTGCTCGGTCGTCACGAAGGCGTCCAGAGCGTCGGCGATGTCGGTGTGCTGCACGTCGAGGAACGCGATGCTGACGTTGTGGCCTGGCAGCGCCCCAGCCACGGAGTCGACGAGCTGCATGATCCCGGCGCGGTTGGCGACCGACGGGGCGCCGTGCGTGAGCGCCAGCAGCACGAGCGCCTCGGCCGCGATCACGAGGGATCCGTCCGTCGACCGCGTCACAGACTCCCCCACGCGCTCACCCCGAGACTGCCCCGTGCGCGACTCGAACGCGCACTCCTTGAGTCCTGAAACTATGCAGAGCGTGTTTCGCGCACGCCACCCCCGTGTTTCGCGTTGATGAATCATCCCCTCGACGGTGAACGCGTGGCAAGCGTATGCCCGCCGCTGGAGCTCTCCGACGACGTCAGTCCGCGGGCTGGACGTCCGCATCCGTCAGGAGGTCGGGACGCACCCGTCTCGTGCGCTCGACCCGCTGGTCGTGCCGCCAGGCGTCGATGGCGCCGTGGTTGCCGCTGAGGAGGATCGGCGGGACGTCGAGGCCGCGCCAGGTCGCCGGTTTCGTGTAGCTGGGGTACTCGAGCAGGGCGCCCTCGTGCGACTCCTCGACCAGACTCTCCGGATTGCCGACGACCCCGGGGATCAGCCGTCCGATCGCCTCGACCATGGCCATGACGGCGACCTCACCGCCGTTCAGCACGTAGTCGCCCAGGCTGATGAACTCGACCCGCATGCGCTCGGAGAAGTGGTCGAACACCCGTTGGTCGATGCCCTCGTAGCGCCCGCACGCGAAGATGATGTGCTCCTCGGTGGCGAGAGCGCGCGCCTTCGCCTGCACGAACGGCGTCCCGGCCGGGGACGGGAGGATGAGCAGCGGGTCGACGGCATCCGTCGAGGAGAGGATCGCGTCGATCGCCTCGCCCCATGGCTCCGGCTTCATGACCATGCCTGCTCCCCCGCCGTACGGGGTGTCGTCGACTGTGCGGTGACGGTCGTGCGTCGAGTCGCGCAGGTCGTGCACGCGCAGGTCGAGCAGGCCCGTTCCGCGCGCCTTGCCGAGGAGGGAGATGTCGAGGACGCCGAAGAAGTCCGGGAAGATCGTGACGATGTCGACGCGCATGCCGAAAGTCTACGAGGGCCCGGGCCACGGCAACGGCAGCAGACGCGGAGGGGCCGGGGAGTCCTGCGGGGCGATCACACCGAGCCCGTCGGCCTCTGCGAGCCCTCGAAGCATGGCGGCCCCTCGCCACGAGGTCGCGACGGCCCGCCCGCCGACTCGCCGGAACGGGATGACCCTGGTGTCATGCTCGATCGGTTCGGCATCCAGGTCGCCGAGTTCCGGCAGTGCGGCGACGGAATGCCCCGACATGCCGGCGACGAGCGGAGGGAGGAAGCTCAGCAGGCAGACGAGGGCGGCGAGCGGATTGCCGGGCAGGGCGAGCACGGGCCGCCCGTCGGCCAGCCGAGCGAGGACGACGGGGTGACCGGGACGCATGCGGACGCCGTCGAACACGAGGGAGCCACCGGCATCGAGGACCGCGTGGCGCACCCAGTCGCCGGATCCGCGGCCCGTTCCACCGGTGGTGATGACCAGGTCGGCACCGTCCGGGTGGGCGATCGCCTCGCTCACGGCGGCGTGCGAGTCCTCGGCATGGTGGCCGGAGGCGAGCGTCGCGCCCAGCATCGGCAGGAGGCTCGTGACCACGGGAGTGTACGCATCGCGCACCTCGCCGGGGCGCGGAGCTCCTGAACGCACGACCTCGTCCCCCGTGACGACCAGGCGCGCCGTGGCGCGTCGACGGACGGTCGCGACGTCGAGGCCGGCCGCGGCCCCGAACGCGATGTGCGGCGGCGTGAGGGTCGTGCCGGCCCGCCAGAGGACGTCTCCGATTCCGATCTCCTCTCCGGCCCGTCGGATGTGGCGCCCCGGCTGCGGTTCCCCCGCCGCGGCGGCCGCGCGGGTGCGTTCGAGGCGAATTGCTCCGGTGCGCTCCGCCTCGACGCCGTGCTCGCTGCGGAGCACCGCGGTCGTCCCGGGCGGGATGACGCCGCCCGTCGTGATCGGTCGAGCTTCGCCGGCGGCCAGCGGTTTCGAGTCGCCGGCGCCGCCCATCCGCACCACCGCACCGACCGTCCACGGACCGTCGCCGGACACCGCCCAGCCGTCCATGGCGCTGAGGTCGGCACCCGGAAGGGCCACGACGGCGCAGGCATCGTCGGCGGCGGCGTGACCGACGGCATCGGCCAGTGGCACGGTGACCGGAGGCAGCGGATGCTCGGAGCCGAGCGACCACGCCATGGCCCGCGCCGCATCCCAGCTCGGCGAATCCGGAGAGTGGCTCACGCTCGGTCGTCGCCCGTGGCCGGATCCTGCTGTTCCGTGGCGAGGCGGCCGAGCACCTCGGCGAGGCGACGGACCTCATCGGCTCCCCCGCCGGCCCGCGCCGCCGCATAGCCGAGCAGGAACGTGGTGAGAGGAGCGGCCGGCCGTGCGACGCCGTGCGCCGCATCGCGGGCGAGGTCGAGGATCACGGGGATCTCGACCGGCAGGTCGCCGATCGCCGATCCGTCCTCCTGCAACCGATCGCGCACGAGTCGGACCCAGTGGTCGAGGCCTTCGGGGGTGGCGGTCATGGTGCGTCCTCCTGGGTGGGCACGGGCAGTCGGATGCCGAACGCGGCGGCGGCGGCCGGTGTGTCCACGTCGGCGACGAGCTCATCCGCGAGCGGGACCTCCTGGAGCCGGAGACCGGCCAGCAGCGCTCTGAGCGGGAGCCCGTTCGCGCCGTCGGCGCGGTCGGCGGCGGCCGCGCGGAGCGACGCCGTTCGGTACACGCCGACGAGAGGCTGGCGGATGTCGTCGGAATCGGTGGCGACGAACCCGTCGACGGATGCCGAGGCCGGCTCCACGCGCAGGCGGGCATCGAGTTCGCCGAGGAGCCGATCGATGGACTCGGCGATGCGCGGCACGTCGACGGCGGTCAGCACCACCCAGGGTGCCGTCGGCGCGGGCAGGGCCTGCAGTCCGGCGTGGACGGCGGCAGCGGGACCGCCGTACTCCGGCTGCTCGCGCGTGAACAGGAGGCGCCCCGTGCCTGCGCCGTCCCAGCGGTCGCCGACCCAGACGATGCGCCGAGCCTGGCCGACCGCCGCGACGGCTCGGTCGCGGAGGGAGACGCCGTTCCAGTGCAGGGCGCCCTTGTCGGCACCGCCCAGGCGGCGTGCCCGTCCGCCGGCCACGATGATCGCGTCGAACGAGACGGTGGTCGTGGGGCGGGCGGACACGGCGCTGGTGTCAGTCGTCCGACGCGGGGCGATCGGCCTCGTCGGCTGGTGCCGAGTCCAGACCCTCCGGGGCATCCGATACGGTCACGCCGGCTTCATCAGAGTCCGGCTCATCCGGCAGCTCCTCGAACAGGCCGTTCGGAGGGGTGATCGTGACGACGCCCGTTGTCAGGTCGACCGACGGGACGAGGGCCTTCACGAAGGGAACCATGACCTCGCCATCGGCGGTCTTCACGATGATGAGATCCTGGGCCGGGAGGTGGTCGACGCGGGCGACGAGGCCCACCTTGACACCGTCGCGGACGACGTCGAGGCCGACCAGCTGGTGGTCGTACCAGGCGTCCTCCTCGCCCGTGAGCTCGGTCGGGTCCTGGTCGACCCAGAGGATCGCCTTGGCGAGCGACTCGGCCGCCGTGCGGTCGGGAACGTCCTTGAAGAACCCGACGGGGTGCTGGTTGTACCAGCGGAGCTCGATGAGCTCGATCGACTTGCCGTGCCACGGCGTGCCGGGGGGAACCTGCAACGAGAACACGGAGCCCGGAACGAAACGCCGTTCCGGGTCATCCGTGAAGAGCTCGAGCTTGATGGCGCCCTTGAGGCCATGCGCCTTGGTGAGGCGCCCGACTCTCAGTTGCGTGCGCTTCTGCGCGTCGGCGTTCACCGCGCCGAGTCGGTGTCGACCACGTCGACACGCACGCGGCGTCCGTCGGCGAGGGCGGTGACGAGCGTGCGGACCGCCTTGGCGGTGCGACCGGCACGACCGATCACGCGACCGAGGTCCTCGGGGTTCACACGAACCTCGAGAACCTCGCCGCGCGGGGTGTTCTTGCTGAGCACCTGCACGTCGTCAGGGTGATCGACGATCCCCTTGACCAGGTGCTCGACAGCGGAACCGAGCAAGACTAGGCCTGCTCGTCGGCGGGAGCCTCGACGGTCTCCTCGGCGGGTGCTGCGTCCTCGACCTTGGCGGCCAGCTTCTCAGCCTTGGGCTTCAGGACTGGCTTCTTCTTCTCGTCGGCGACGAAGGCGACCTTGGCCTCCTTGGTCTTGACGGTACTCACGGCGTTCTTGTCACCCTTGAAGGTGCCCCAGTCGCCCGTGAGCTTGAGGATGGCGGCGACCTGCTCGGTCGGCTGGGCGCCGACGGAGAGCCAGTACTGCGCACGCTCGGAGTCGACCTCGATGAACGAGGGCTCCTCGGTGGGGTGGTACTTGCCGATCTCCTCGATCACGCGACCGTCGCGCTTGGTGCGCGAGTCGGCGACGACGATGCGGTAGTACGGTGCGCGGATCTTTCCGAGGCGCTTGAGACGAATCTTGACAGCCACAATTCTCCTGTGTGTTGTATGAGGTTGGGCGAACTGAGAGCCGTGAGCGTGGGGTGCACACTCGGCAAAGGTTCAAGGGGGTTCCGTAAGCCTGATTAGAGGGTCGGGCGGAAACGGAACTCGACTGACCATTCTTGCAGATTCCCGCCGATCCCGGTAATCGAGCCGTCTCGGGGCCTCCGAGGCCGACGGCTCAGTCGGCCCGCAGGCCGAACTCCGTGAACAGGGCGCCGCGCCCGGCGTCCGTGACCGCGATCGCGCGGCCGGAACCCCTCCGGATCCAGCCCCGGTCGAGGAACACCGCACACAGGGCGGCGCCGACTCCCCCGGCGAGATGACTGCGCCGTTCGGTCCAGTCCAGGCACAGCCGGGCGACCGGTCGCCGCGACCCTCGTATGGCATCGACGTCGATCCCGAGATCGGCCAGCCGATCGGCGCCGGCCGCGGTCAGCGCGACGCCGTCGACGCGGCTGACGACCCCCCGACGTTCGAGGGCGTCGAGGAGATCGACACCGAGCCGCCCGGCCAGGTGGTCGTAGCAGGTGCGGCCTGCTGCGAGTTCGGATCGCACGGCTGCGTACGACGCAGGGACCGCACCCGGTCGCGCGTGCGCGGCGAGCAGTTCCACGAGGTGCGCGGCGTCGGGGCCCGAGAGCCGCACGTAGCGGTGGCGGCCCTGGCGCTCCTCGGTCAGCAGCCCGCCGCTGACGAGCCGGTCGAGGTGCTCGCTGGTGGTCGCGGGGCTGACGGCCGTCGCCCTGGCCAGCTCGCCCGCCGTCCACGCACGGCCGTCGAGCAGGTGCAGGCAGATCGCCGCCCGGGTGCGGTCTCCGAGCAGGGCGGCGAGGGCGGCGACCTCCGCGGCGCCGGATGCCGCCCGTGCGGCGTCCGCGCCCGTCACGAGCGCCTCACCCGGGAGAGCGCGACGCCGGCCAGGCACACGATGCCTCCGACCACCTGCAGCAGCACGGGGACCTCGCCGATGAACAGCCACGCGATGAGGATGGTGAGCGGCGGCACGAGATACGTCGTCACGCCGAGCCGACCGGCCGGCATCCGGGACAGCGCGTACGCCCAGGTCGTGAAGGCCAGCGCCGTCGGCACGGCCCCGAGGTAGACCACCCCGACCGTGGATGCCGTCGGCGCCTCGGCCACCGAGGAGACCAGGGACGCCGTGAACGGCAGGCACACGACCAGGCCGACGGTGCACGCGATCCACGTCACCTGCAGGGCATGGAGCCTGCGGAGCACGATCTTCTGCAGGATGACCCCGATCGCGTAGCTCACCGCCGCCAGGAGGCAGAGCACGACGCCCCAGCCGCTTCCGACCGAGACTCCTGCGCTGCCGAGGGCGATGAGACCGACGCCGAGCAGGGAGACGACGGCCCCGCCGATGAGCCACGGCGGGATGCCCTCGTTCAGGAAGGTGCCTGCGAGCACCGCGATGAGGATGGGGCCGATGTTCACCAGCATCGCGGTCGTGCCGGCGTCCAGCTCGACCTCGGCGGCATTGAGGGCGATGTTGTAGACGGCGAACCAGGCCACACCGCAGCCGACGAGGAGGAGCCACTCCCGACCCGTCGGGCGGATCCAGTCGCGGCGGGCGATGAGCACGATGCCGAGGGCTGCGGAACCCACCACCAGCCGCCCGAGGGTGAGAGCCCCCGGCGGGTAGTCGCCGCCGACCGCGCGGATCACGACGAACGCCGACGCCCAGGCGATGACGGTTGCGGCGATCGCCAGAACCGTCAGCACTCTGCCCGCGGTGCCCTGCGTCGTCTCGATCGGAGTTCCTGACTGCATGCACCGAGCGTATGCCTCCGACCGTTCGGCGACGGCCGAACCGTCGCAACGGGAAATCTCCGGTCCGGATCCGCCCGGCGGGCGACGACGGATGCGAAGATGGCGATCAGGAGGCCCATCGCACCCGGGGGTCCGCGACAGGAATGGCATCGCGTGCACATCAGCTTCGCCCGATCAGAGCGCTCCACCGTGGGGATCGAATGGGAGCTCGCCCTCGTCGACCAGGCAACGGGCGAGCTCGCCAACGTGGCGCCGGCCGTCCTCGACGCGCTGCAGTCGCCCGACGGCGAACCGCACCAGCACGCCACGACGGAGCTGCTCGAGAACACCGTCGAGATCGTCTCCGGCGTGCATGATCGGGTCGGCGACGCCGTCGCCGAGCTCACGGCCGTCGTCGACGAGGTGCGGGAGGCCGCCCGCCCGCACGGAGCCGACGTGATGTGCGCCGGCTCGCATCCGTTCAGCCAGTGGTACGACCAGAGGATCACCGACAAGGAGCGCTACCACAAGCTCATCGACCGCACCCAGTACTGGGGCAGGAACATGATGATCTGGGGCATCCACGTGCACGTCGGGATCGAGAGCCGTGACAAGGCGATCCCGATCCTCGGCGCTCTGCTCAGCTACATCCCCCACCTGCAGGCCCTCTCCGCATCGAGCCCGTTCTGGGCGGGGGTGGACACCGGCTACGCCTCCAACCGCGCCCTCGTGTTCCAGCAGCTGCCGACGGCCGGACTGCCGTGGCAGTTCGCCGACTGGGCGGCCTACGAGGCGTACGTGCACGACATGACCGTGACCGGTGTCATCGAGGACTACACGGAGGTGCGCAGCGACATCCGCCCGTCCCCGCACTGGGGCACCCTCGAGGTGCGCGCGTGCGACGGCGTCTCGACAGGTCTCGAGCTCGGCGCGATCGCCGCCATCATCCAATGCCTCGTGGAGTGGATGAGCGAGCGCATCGACGCCGGCGAGACCCTCCCCTGGCTGCAGCCCTGGTACGTCAGGGAGAACAAGTGGCGGGCGGCGCGCTACGGGCTCGACGCCGAGATCATCCTCGACGCGTCAGGACGGGAGGCCCTCGTGACCGACGACCTGCGCGAGCTCGTCGACGCGCTGGCCCCGATCGCCGAGCGCCTCGGCTGCTCGGCGGAGCTCCACCAGGTCATCGACGTGCTCGACGCCGGCGGGAGCTACCAGCGGCAGCTGGCCGTCGCACGGGCGTCCGACGGCGACCTCCAGGCGGTCGTCGCCCACCTCGTGCGCGAGATGGCAGCCGGACACCCCATCGTCGCCGCTCAGTAGGCCGCCGGCGTCTCCGGCAGCGATCGGGTGCGGATGAGGTCCGAGTACCAGTGCGCCGAGTCCT
>JBEVEO010000121.1:0-2801 GCA_040512695.1 Leifsonia sp.
AGCCGCAGACGGCGCGGCCCAGGTTCAAGCCACTGTGGACTGCGTTCTGGCCGGATGGCCCCGGCCGCGACTACGTCGTCATCAGCTGCATCCCTCAGGCAATGGAGATCTGGGCCGGCTACGCGGTGATCGCACCCGATCCGTTCGGACGCCGCTCGCTGCGACTCGAGCGCCATGACGGTGAATGGGTAGCAGCCACTCGGGACGGGTAGGGCCGCAGCAGGCCTGCCACCCGCTCGCGCGTGGCTGAGGCATCCGTCCAGCCTTCTCGCCTAGGGTGAGCTGGCCATGGTCGCCCGTCTCGTCGCCCCCGTCGTCGCCCTCGTCGCAGCCCTCGTGGCTCTCGTGCTGGTGTGGCCGGCACTGTTCGGCCTGCAGGACCAGCTCGTCATCGCCCAGCTCATCGCCTTCCGAGCCCTGATGGCCATCGGCGCGATCGGCGCCGTGGTCGTCCTGGCCCTGTTGGCCCTGGTGCGTGTGCTCCGCCGCACGGCCGTGCTGCTCGGCGTCGTGGTGCTGGCCTTCGCCATCGCGAATGCCGGCATCCTCGGTGCGCGCGGCTTCGCCCAGCAGCCGGCATCCGCCGCCCAAGCGTCGTCGGCCGACACCGTCACCGTGCTCAGCTGGAACACCCTCGGCGGATCCCCGGGCGCCGACCAGGTGGCCAAGCTCGCCCTCGATCATGGCGCCGACATCGTGTCGCTTCCGGAGACGACCGACGCCTTCGCCACCGAGGTCGCCGAACTCATGCGCGCAGGCGGCAGCCCGATGTGGGCGCTCGGCCTGTCATTCAGCGAGATCTACGAGGCCCGCTCGACCGCGGTGCTCATCAGCCCCGACCTCGGCGAGTACACGGTCGAGTCGGCCGGCGGCACCGGTCCGCCCGGAAACACCAACGTGTCGCCGACGGTGGTCGCCACGCCAGACTCAGGCGAGGGCCCGACGATCGTGGCCGTGCACGCCGTCTCGCCCCTGCGCGGCGAGATGACGAACTGGCGCAGCGACCTCGACTGGCTTGCGGCCCAGTGCGCCGCGGGCAGCGACGTGATCATGGCCGGAGACTTCAACGCCACCCTCGACCACATGATCGGACGGGGAACGGATGGCGGCGAGCTCGGCGCCTGCCAGGACGCCGCCGCCGCGAACGGTGCCGCCGCCCTCGGCACCTGGCCGAGCGAGATCCCCATGCCCCTCGGCGCTCCCATCGACCACATCATGGCGACCTCGGGATGGACGGCGACCTCCTTCGAGGTGATCACGAGCCTCGACGCACTGGGCAGCGACCACAGGCCGGTCGTGTCGACGCTCACCCGCTCCTGAGCAGGACAGCGCCGGAGGTTCCTCTCCCCACGCGCCCAGCGAGCGGTGCGAGAATGGACGCATGTCCACGAGCACCGACACCTCTGTATCCGCCCGCCCCGAGACCGGCCTCGCCGAGACACCCGAGGCGACCACCGAAACGCCCCGCGCCACGTCGAACCGGTCGACGACGCCGGGTTCCGAGGGATTCAAGGCGTACATCGGCGGCCAGTGGGCCGAACGCGTCGAGTCGGTGCCGCCGGCGCGCGAACAGGCCTCCTTCGCTGCAGAACGCCGTGCGCGCGTCTCGGCCGCGTTCCCCGGGCAGCGCCTGATCATTCCGGCCGGCAGCCCCAAGCAGCGCTCGAACGACACCGACTACGCCTTCCGGGCGCACTCGGCCTTCTCCTACCTCACCGGGTGGGGCTCCGACTCCGAGCCCGGCGCCGTGCTGGTCTTCGAGCCCATCTCCGACGGACACGACGTCACCCTCTACTTCCGGGAGCGCGCCGGGCGCGACTCCGACGAGTTCTACGCGAACCCCGAGATCGGTGAGTTCTGGATCGGCCCCCGCCCCTCCCTCGCCCAGGTCTCCGGCGACCTCGCCGTGAGCACGAGCGGCATCGCGGCCTTCGACGCCGTCATCCGTTCGGTCGACACGGCCACCCTCGTGGTGCGCGAGGCGGATGCCGCCATCGCAGAGCACGTGGACGACGCACGTCTGCGCTTCGCGGCGGAGCAGGCTCTCTCCACGAACGCCTCGGACAGCGCGTTCAGCATCGAGGTCGGCTCCGAGCACGCTCCCGACGCCAAGCTCGCCGAGGTGCTCAGCGAGATGCGGCTCGTGAAGGACTCCTACGAGATCGAGCAGATGCGCCTCGCGGTCGATGCCACGCAGCGCGGCTTCGAGGACGTGCTGGGCGAGCTCGAGCGCGCCACCTCGGTACAGCGCGGCGAGCGCATCGTCGAGGGAGTCTTCAACACCCGGGCCCGGCTCGACGGCAACACCGTCGGCTACGACACGATCGCGGCATCCGGAGCCCACGCGACGATCCTGCACTGGACCCGCAACGACGGCGCCGTGAAGCCGGGCGAACTCATCCTCCTCGACGCCGGCGTCGAGGTCGACAGCCTCTACACCGCCGACATCACCCGTACCCTGCCGATCAGCGGCGAGTTCAGCGCCGAGCAGCGCCTGGTCTACGAGGCCGTGCGCGAGGCAGCGGATGCCGCCTTCGCCATCGTGCGCCCCGGCATCATCTTCCGTGACGTGCACGCAGCGGCCATGGAGGTCATCGCCAAGCGCACCGCCGAGTGGGGCTTCCTGCCCGTGAGCGCCGAGGAGGCGCTGAAGCCCGACAACGAGCACCACCGCCGGTACATGGTCCACGGCACCAGCCACCACCTCGGCATCGACGTGCACGACTGCGCACAGGCCCGACGTGAGATGTACAAGGACGGCGTGGTCGAGGAGGGCATGGTCTTCACGATCGAACCCGGCC
>JBEVEO010000134.1:0-9871 GCA_040512695.1 Leifsonia sp.
GCGGGAGGGTTCAGGAGGCCGTCGCCAGAACCTCGTCGAGCAGGATCTCGGCCCGCTCTTCGTCCGTGCCCTCGGCGAGCGCGAGCTCGCTGACGAGGATCTGCCGCGCCTTGGCGAGCATGCGCTTCTCGCCGGCGGAGAGTCCGCGGTCCTGATCGCGGCGCCACAGGTCGCGGACGACCTCGGACACCTTGATGACGTCTCCGGAAGCGAGCTTCTCGAGATTCGCCTTGTAGCGGCGCGACCAGTTGGTCGGCTCCTCGGTGAAGGGGGCGCGGAGCACCTCGAACACCTTGTCGAGGCCCTCCTTGCCGATGACGTCGCGAACGCCGACGAGATCGACGTTCTCAGCAGGGACCTCGATCGTCAGATCACCCTGGGTGACGTTCAGCTTGAGGTAGACCTTCTCTTCGCCTTTGATGATCCTGGTCTTGACTTCGGTGATGGTTGCCGCACCGTGATGCGGGTAAACGACGGTTTCGCCGACCTCGAAAAGCATGAATTGTTGTCCCTTCAGCAGCGTCCAGTTTACCACAGCGCGCATGGTGATAAGGTTCGCCTCCGCGCAGCGACGAGCCGCCATCGGGGGCACGCGCATAAGCTAGGCTCAGAGCGGATTTCAACGCGCCCGCACTGGTCTTCCCGGGGGCGCAGACCTATGGAGGGCACAGTGAGAGCGCGTATCGCGTCATCCATCGTCGTTGCAGCAGCGATTCTCCTCGGAACCGCCGGATGCGATCTCGTGCAGCCCCAGGCGACCACGACCGACTACCTCGCGAGCAACGGCGTCGACGCCGATCTCGGCGACATCGCCATCCGCAATGCCGTCGTCGTCACGGACAAGGGCGTGCTCGGCAACCTGGTCATGACCGTCGTGAACGACTCGTCGGAGCGTGCGCGTTTCACCGTGCAGCACGGCGGGGACAAGGACGTGACGGTCTCGGTGCCGCCGTCGTCGACGACCGTCTTCGGCTACCCGGACGGCGACACGGTGCTGCTCCGCGGCCTCGACGCGCAGCCGGGCGCTCTCGTGCCCATCTACTTCCAGGCCGGAGACGACGCGGGCCAGGAGGTCCTCGTCCCCGTGCTGAACGGCGGACTGCCCGAGTACAAGGACCTGCTCCCGGTCGACGTCGTCACCGACAAGTAGCCACCCGTTCCACCGCGTCCGCTCGTTCGAGGGCAGGCGGCAGTGGATTGACTTCGGTCATCGCACGTGGCCGTCACCACCCGCCGCGCGCTGCGACCGCGGTCCTACTCCTCGAAGCGGTAGCCGAGTCCGCGAACGGTCACGAGCATCCGCGGTTCGGACGGCGTCTTCTCGATACGCGAGCGGATGCGCTTGATGTGCACGTCGAGGGTCTTGGTGTCGCCGAAGTAGTCGCTCCCCCACACCCGGTCGATGAGCTGCCCGCGCGTGAGCACGCGCCCCGCATTCCGCAGCAGGTATTCGAGGAGCTCGAATTCCTTCAGCGGCATGGGGGTGACCACGCCGTCGACCGCGACGGTGTGGCGCTCGATGTCCATGCGCACGCTGCCGGCCTCGAGGAGGTTCTCGTCGCGCCGGTCCGTCTCGACGTGGCGGCGCAGGTGCGCCCGGATGCGGGCCAGCAGTTCCCGGGTGGAGTACGGCTTCGTGACGTAGTCGTCGGCGCCGAGCTCCAGCCCGACGACGATGTCGACCTCGGAGTCCTTCGCCGTGAGCATGATGATCGGAACGCTCGAGTGCTGGCGGATCTCCCGGCACACCTCCGTGCCGGGCAGGCCGGGGAGCATCAGGTCGAGCAGGATCAGGTCGGCGCCGGTGCGGTCGAACTCGGTGAGGGCCGACCGGCCGTCAGCGGCGACGGTGACGTCGTAGCCCTCCCGCTCCAGCAGGAAGCTCAGTGGTTCGCTGAGTGCGATCTCGTCTTCGACCAGGAGGATGCGTGTCAACGGATGTCCTTTTCCGCCGGAGCGGCTGTTGGGGCCTCGGGGAGGCGGATGGTGAAGGTGGACCCACGGCCGGGTTGCGACCACACGCGCACGTCGCCGCCGTGGTTCTCGACGGCGTGCTTGACGATGGACAGTCCGAGGCCGGTGCCACCCGTGTTGCGGGACCGCGCCTCGTCGACGCGGAAGAAGCGCTCGAACACCCGGTCGAGGTCGGCCTCCGGGATGCCCACGCCCTGGTCGGTCACCGTGATCTCGATGGCGCCCTCGGAGTTCTTGACCCCGACGCCCACGCGGCTGCCGGGTTGCGAGTAGTTGATGGCGTTGGCGATGAGGTTGTTGACGGCCATCACGAGCAGGTTCTCGTCGCCGAGCACCTCGGCTCCGCTCTTGTTGCGCACCGCCAGGTCGATGTCGTTCGACTCGGCCACCACCCGGTTCTGGTCGACCGCGGCGGCGACGACCTCGTCGACGGAGACCAGGCCGGCCTCGGAGAGGGCATCGCGGGACTGCAGTCGCGACAGGTCGATGATGTCGCGGGTGATGCGGGCGAGGCGCGCGGACTCCTCGGTGAGGCGACGCGTGAACCGGCGCACCTGCTCCGGCTCGTCCGCGGCCATGTCGATGGCCTCGGCGAGGAGTCCGACGGAGGCGATGGGCGTCTTCAGCTCGTGCGAGATGTTGGCGATGAAGTCGCGGCGCACGTCGTCGAGGCGCTGCGAATCCGTGCGGTCCTCGGCGAGCAGGAGCACGTACCGCGAGCCGAGGCGCATGGCGCGGACGTCGAGCAGGATGTTCGACTCGCCGTACCGGCTGCGGGTGAGCGTGAGCGTCTCCGCGACGGGCTCGCCCGTCCGGCGGACCTGGGCGACGATGTCGATGAGCTCGGGGTGAACGAGGGCGTCCTGGCGCACGATGCCGACGAGCAGGGCGGCGCGGGAGGCCTTCAGAACGTTGTTCGACGGATCGACGACGAGGGCCGGCGACTCCAGCGCATCCATCACCTCGGAGATCCCGTCGGGGACGGTGGGGCTCACGACGATGGCGGCATGGGCTCCACGGCGCTCGGCGACATGCAGCAGGGCGACGAAACCCGCTCCCACCACCAGGCCGAGTGCCAGGGAGATCAGCACCAACCAGGTGGTATCCATGGCATCAGAGTAATGTGTCGACGCGTGCCGGCAGACCGGAAGCGCGGTCAGCGGGGCTACTTTAGTGAATGTTCAAACGGGTGCCACGTGCCGTTAACCTTCGCTCGGCACGATGAGACCCTACGGCCGCCATCCGCACGATACCGTGCGCGCTCAGAATGATCGGATCCACAAGTGCGAGAAGTATTCCAGCTCGAACTCCGCGAGGTGCAGGACGGCCTCGTCGAGATCTCGGAGCTCGTTGCCGTGTCGATCGACAAGGCCACCCGCGCGTTCAATGAATCCGACGTCGCACTCGCCGAGGAGTGCATCGAGGCCGACGCCCGCATCGACGAGCTGGCCGTCGCGCTCGACGAGCTCGCGATCACGATCCTGGCCAGGCAGAACCCCGTCGCCCGCGACCTGCGCATCGTCGTGAGCGCCCTGCGCATCAGCGCGTCACTCGAGCGGATGGGCGACATGGCCACCCACATCGCCCAGCTCGCCCGGTACCGGTTCCCCGACAAGGTGGTTCCCAAGAGCCTGCGCCCCACCTTCTTCGAGATGGGCCGCCTCGACGTCGAGATCGCGCACAAGCTCACCGAGCTGCTGCAGACGCAGGACGTGACGCTCGCGGAGGACATCCGCAACGAGGACGACAAGATCGACGCGCTGCACCTCAGCGTGTTCGACAAGGTCCTCGGCGAGAAGTGGAAGGGCGAGACGGTCGACACCGTCGACGCGACCCTCGCCAGCCGCTACCACGAGCGCTTCGCGGACCACGCCGTGTCGATCTCCAAGAAGGTGCAGTACCTGGCGACCGGCGACTGGGTGCCCGAGAGCGCCTAGCCGCAGGCGCAGGCTGCCGCGACGCAGAACAGCCGCTCTGTCCTTCCCCGCCCAGGCCGCAGGAGTACCTGCGGCTTGAGCGGGGAACGGCAGCGCGGCTGTCGTCGTGGAGAGACCGACTACTTCTTGCCCTGCGCGGCGACCGCCGCGGCACCGGCGGCTGCCGCCTCGGGATCGAGGTACTCCCCCGGTGCGATCGGGACGAGGTTCTCGTCCAGGCGGTACACGAGCGGGATGCCCGTCGGGATGTTGAGGTCGGCGATCGCGTCGTCCGAGATCCCGTCGAGGTGCTTCACGAGCGCTCGGAGCGAGTTGCCGTGCGCGGTCACGAGCACGGTCTTGCCGGTGCGGAGGTCGGCCGAGATGTCGGACTCCCAGTAGGGCAGCATCCGCTCGATGACATCCTTGAGGCACTCGGTGCGGGGCAGGTCGGCGTCGGGGAGGTCGGCGTAGCGCGGGTCGCCCACCTGGGACCACTCGGCGTCGTCGGCGAGAGGCGGCGGCGGCACGTCGAAGGAGCGACGCCAGAGCTGGAACTGCTCCGGGCCGTACTTCTCCAGCGTCTCGGCCTTGTCGAGGCCCTGCAGCGCTCCGTAGTGGCGCTCGTTGAGGCGCCATGACCGCCGCACGTCGATCCAGAGCCGGTCGGCCTCCTCGAGGGCGATGTCGGCGGTCTGGATGGCGCGGGTGAGCACCGAGGTGTGCAGCACGTCGGGCAGCAGGCCGGACTCGGCCAGGAGTTCGCCGGCACGCTTCGCCTCGGCACGGCCCTGGTCGGAGAGCCGGACGTCGACCCATCCGGTGAACAGGTTCTTCTGGTTCCAGTCGCTGTTTCCGTGGCGCAGGAGGATGAGGGTGTAAGGCGCAGTCATACCTTCAATCTATCGCTTGGCATACTGAGGGCATGCCCGTCGGATCCGTCACCCGCGGCACCACCAACACCAACCGTCTGCGACGCGTGGACCGGTGGATCGCGGAGCTGCCCGTCCTGCGCACGTCCGCGGACCCGCTCGTCGTGGATCTCGGCTACGGTGCGAGCGGCGTGACGGCGCTCGAACTGCACCGGCGACTCGCTCGTTCGCGAGCGGACGTCGAGGTGCTCGGCCTCGAGATCGAGCCCGGCCGGGTGCGCACGGCGAGCGAGCAACTGGCCGTGGTGCGAGCCGGGAGCACCGGATTCGCGCCGGATGCGCTGGTGTCGTTCGCCCTCGGCGGCTTCGAGGTGCCCGTCGCGGACGGCCGGAGACCGGTCGTCATCCGCGCGTTCAACGTGCTGCGGCAGTACGACGAGGCCCAGGTCGCCGGGGCGTGGGCCATGATGAGCGCCCGACTGCAGCCGGGCGGCGTGCTCGTCGAGGGCACCTGCGACGAGATCGGACGGATCTCCAGCTGGGTCGCCGTCGACGCCGCAGGTCCGCGCACCTTCTCGATCAGCCTGCGCCTCGACGGGCTCGAGGCGCCGTCGGTGGTGGCCGAGCGGCTGCCGAAGGCCCTCATCCACCGGAACGTGCCCGGCGAACGCATCCACGCATTGCTCACCGAGCTCGACCGGGGATGGCGCGTGAACGCCCCGCTCTCGGTCTACAGCCCGTCGCAGCGCTGGATCGCGACGGTCAGGATGCTCGCGGCTGCCGGCTGGCCGGTGCGCGGCGGAGTGCGGCGCTGGCGCCTCGGCGAGGTCACAGTCGACTGGGACGCCGTCGCGCCCGGTCGGTGACCCGCCCGCTCAGACCCGCGGCAGCAGGTCCCGCGCTTCGTCGGCGTCCATCCCCGTCGCGGCGAGCGCATCGACGATGTACGGACGCATGCCCTGCACGAGATTGCGATCGGCGAAGTCGCCGTCCGGGGTCATCTGCGCCGGATCGAGGTGGCGCGCCACCTCGATGAGCGATTGCCTGGCGACGGGCTGGGCCGCGACATCCGTGAGCGAATCGCGGATCAGAGCCATGCTCACCCGCACGCGGTCGAGCAGGTCGGCGACGGCCGGCCGCGGAACGCCGTCGCGCGCGACGTACGCCGCCCGTCGGGCCACCACCCTGAGGCTGCGGGTGCAGAGTTCGATCGACGGCTGCATGGCGGCCTGCCTGGCCAGGTCGAACCGCCGCCGCTGGAGGAACGGCGACAGCCGCGCGATGGCCACGCCGGACTCGACCGAGGCCGCCCACGCCGCCGTGAGCGGTTCGGTCGCCCTGGCCCGTTCGAGCGCGTGCGCGGCACCCGGACCCGACCCGGTCCGCAGGGCTGCCACGAGCTCGGCGAGGACTCCGTCGTGCTCGGCGAGCAGCTGCCGCCCGGCCCGGGTCGCGGCCCGACCGGGATCGCGCGGGATCAGCACGGTCGCTATCAGCGCGAACGCGCCGCCGATGAGGGCGTCGACGGTGCGGGTGAATGGTCCGCCGAGCGGGATGGGCGTGAGCATCACGAGGGAGCACTGCACGGCCGCCGCGACCGCGAAGGACGCCGTCGGCGAGAGGAACCGCGCGACGAGCATGGTCAGCGCAAGCGCGACGGCGTACTGCAGGAGGCCGAGGCCGAAGCCGAGCAGCAGCAGTTCGGCCAGAGCGATGCCGAGCGTCATCCCGAGCACGGTCTCGAGCACGCGCAGCGGCCGGGCGTCCCGCACGAATCCGAGTGCGGAGATGACCACGATGGCGGCGATCAGCGGCTGCGGATGACCGACGACGTAGTGGGCGAAGGCGTAGCTCGCCACGGCCGTGATGGTGATCTGCAGGACGGGCGGCAGTGCCTCCCTGGCCCGACGCCACGCGGCGGCGGAGTCGAACCGACGCCGCATCAGCGGCGGATGCCCAGCCGCGGAAGTCGCGGAATCCCGGCCGTGGCGCCGGCCTCCGGCGGCACGACGACGACCTGGCTCGCGGCCACCACCGTTCCGGTCTCGTCGGTGTGCACCTCGAGGGGGGCGTCCACCGGCACGCCGCGACGGATGACGGCGAGCGCGATCGGTCCGAGTTCGTGGTGCAGAGCGCTCGACGTGATCCGTCCGACGCTCCGCCAACCGGCCTCGGATTCCGGGCGGGTCTTCATCGCGAATACCTCATCCCCGTGCACCGGGAGGACCGTGTCGGAGCCGTCGAGGTGGAGCATGACGAGTCGCCGCGGCGGATGCCCGAGGTTGTGCACCTTGGCGACCGTCTCCTGGCCGCGGTAGCAGCCCTTGTCGAGGTGCACGGCGCTGCGCAGCCAGTCGAGCTCATGCGGCAGGGTGCGGTCGTCGACCTCGGTCGAGAACCGCGGGCGCCAGGCGGCGATCCGGACGGCGTCGAGCGCGAGGGTTCCCGCGACGGCCACCCGACCTGCGGCGGCGAGCTCGGCGACCGCCGGCAAGGCCGACCTGGGCACGAGCACCTCGCTCCAGCGCCATCCCGCTGCCGGATGCTCCTCCTCGGCTGCGTACTGCCAACCGCCGACGGCGATCTCCGACCACGGATCGTTCCAGACCAGCGGGACGCCGTTCGGCGCGGCGACCGGAACGCCGATGGACGCGGCATCCGTCGCCATGGTGCCGATGGTGGCGAACTCCTCGGAGCGGTCCGCCACCTCGACGCGCAACGTGAAGCGCATGCGGTCGAGCCAGGTGAACAGCCCGGTCGTCTCCTCGCGGTCGACGAGCAGCCAGCTGGTCACGCCGTCGTCGAGCACGTGCGCGTCGTATTCGATGTGGCCCTGCGGGTCGAGGATGAGGGTCTCGGACGAGTCTCCGGGCGCGAGCCGGTCGATGGCCTGACTGGAGATGGAGTTGAGCCAGCTGAGGCGATCGGGACCGGTGACGCTGACGACGCCGGCGTGCGAGAGGTCGACGATCGCCGTGCCGTCGAGGATGCGTCGCTGCTCGACGATGGGGTTGCCGTAGTGCGCGGCGACGCCGTCGTCGAGGCCGTCGGCGCGCACGGCGCCCGACACGGCCAGGAACGGGGAGACGGAATCCGTCATGGGGTTCTCACTCGACTTTCGCGAGGCGGCCGGACGAATGCGTCCGCAGGTCCTGGCGGAGGGCGGCGATGTCCCAGGCCCACAGCAGGTGGGAATCGACCAGGCCGTACAGCCGGGTCGCCGCCGAGTAGTCCTTCGCGCCCTGCGTCCGCATCACGGCGTCGGTGGCGAGGTCGATGCGCGGGCCCTTGACCTGGCCGAGGTAGAGCTCGGCGACGCCGCCCGGGTGCACGAGGTTCACCTCGATGTCGAAGCCGCCCGCCGCGTTGCGGAGCGTCTCGACGGCGAGCGGGTCGCTGAACGGCCGGTCGCCGATGCCCGGGAGCATGGCCGGTCCGGCATCCGCGTCGCCGAGAGGGCGGCTGAGTCGCCAGTACCCCGTCTCGGTGACGAGCGGCGTCGGCTCCCCGCCCTCCTCGGAGGGGAAGAGCCAGCTGTACGAGGTGTAGTTGAGGTGCGGCAGGCCGTCGTGGCTGAAGCTCACGCGCTGGCCGAACTCGCGGGTGACCGACTCATCGCCGATCGCGTAGTCGATGACCCCGGACCCCTCCCAGACACCGAGCAGCCAGGACAGCGGCACCAGCTCGGCCGGCAGATCGACGGGCAGATCGATCATCGTCGGCTACCGCTGCCCCCGGAAGAGCTTGAAGACGACGACGCCAGACACCCAGGCGATCGCCAGGCTCGCAAGCCCGAGAAGGCCGAGATAGAAGAATTCGACAACCACGAGGTCCATACCGGAAAGTCTATCCCGGCTCGGCGGGCGCTAGAGCGTCAGGGCGATGACGATGCCGGCGATGGATGCGATCACGACGGCGCCCACGATCGAGATGACGACCCTGGCCACGAATCCGTCGCGCCTGCGCACCGCGAGCTGGATGCAGAAGGCCAGGATGGCGCAGCCGGCCAGGCTGAGGCAGAGTGCGCCGAACCGCTCCTGGGGGGCAACGGAGAGACCGACGAACAGGGCGCCGGCGACCGCCACGATCCAGACGGGAAGGATGCCCGCGAACGACTTCCCGGTGCTCAGGGGTGCTTCGGTGTCGGTCATGGTTCCCATTCTGGCGCGCGGGAGGCTCTGCGTCATCAGGATAGGATGGCCCACACGAACGAGCTGGAGGATGCGCGTGGCGCAATTGTTGATCCTGACGTCGGCAGTCAACAATGAAGTTCTCCCCGCCCTGGCGCTGCTGAGCCACCGGGTGCGGCTCATCCCGGCGGATCCCCAACAGCTCATCACCGCGCCCGATTCCGACGCCGTCATCGTCGATGCACGTGCCAACCTCGCGAGCGCCAAGGCCCTCTGCCAGATCCTCCGCACGACCGGCATCTCCGTGCCCCTCCTCCTCGTCCTCACCGAGGGCGGTCTCTCCGGCGTCAGCCCCGACTGGGGCGTCGACGACGTCATCGTCGAGTCAGCCGGTCCCGCGGAGGTCGACGCCCGCATCCGCCTGGCCGTCGGACGCGTCGCCCCCGAGGTCAACACCCGGATCCAGACCTCCGGCGTCGTCATCGACGAGGCCAGCTACTCGGCGAAGGTCCGCGGCAAGCCGCTGGACCTCACGTTCAAGGAGTTCGAGCTGCTGCGCTTCCTCGCGACGCACCCGTCGCGCGTGTTCACGCGCGAGCAGCTGCTCAGCGAGGTGTGGGGCTACGACTACTTCGGCGGCACCCGCACGGTGGACGTGCACGTGCGACGCCTGCGCGCCAAGCTCGGCGACCTCGAGTCGCTCATCGGCACGGTGCGCAACGTGGGCTACCGCTTCAACGTGTACGAGGACGAAGACCGGCTGAGCCCCGTCTCCTGACGCCGTACACCGTGCGTTAACCCACGCGCTGGCATGATGGGGAGATGGAGAGCAACAGCCCGCTCGGCGAGGGGACGGAAGAGGACGGTCGCGCCGGCCGCAGACCGGCCGTTCGCGTCCCCTCATGGGATGCCGGGTCTGCGGATACCGTCACCCGCCGTTCACATGAGGGATGCCATGATGAATGCATGGATGCCCTGA
>JBEVEO010000144.1:0-6844 GCA_040512695.1 Leifsonia sp.
GGCCGGGTCGAGTCGAACGGCAACTTCCACGGCGCCCCGGTCGGGTACGTGCTCGACTTCCTCGCCATCGCCGTGGCCGACGTCGCGAGCATGTCGGAGCGGCGCACCGACCGCTTCCTCGACCAGAACCGCAGCAACGGCCTGCCGCCGTTCCTCGCCCACGAGGTGGGCGTCGACTCGGGACTCATGATCGCCCAGTACACCGCGGCCGGCATCGTGAGCGAGCTCAAGCGGCTGGCGGTCCCCGCGTCCGTCGACTCGATCCCGTCGTCGGCCATGCAGGAGGACCACGTGTCGATGGGCTGGGCGGCGGCCAGGAAGCTCCGCCGGTCCATCGACGGGCTCACGCGGGTGCTCGCCATCGAGATCATGACGGCGGCCCGCGGCCTCGACCTGCGTCACCCGCTCGTTCCCGGCGCCGCGACCGGCGCGGTCGTCGCGCTCGTGCGAACCGTCGCGGCCGGGCCGGGCCAGGACCGCTTCCTCTCCCCGGAGATCGAGGCGATCGTGGACCTCGTCGAGTCGGGAGCGGTGCGGGACAGCGCGGATGCCGTGGTGGGCGGACTGCGCTGACACCCCCGGGTTGGGGGGCATCGAACGCCGCTGATCGCGACCCGCTGCCCATTGTCTCCGCCGCAGGCGAGTGACAGACTGAAATCGCGCCGGTCGGATGACCGGCCATCCATCACCCGAAGATGGAAATCAGTGCATGAAGACGCTCCAGGATGAACGACGAGGGGCGCGACGGGGGATCGTCCGCCGCGTCGCATTGACCGCGGCCGCGAGCCTGCTCGTCTCCGTCGGAATCCTCGGCGCGCCGACGGCGGCAACGGCCGACGAGTGCCCGCCCCCTGCCACGAGCGAGCCGACGCCGGTGCCCACGCCAGCGCCGACGCCCGCACCCGAGCCGACGCCCGCACCCGAGCCGACCGAGCCGCCGGCCACCGATGCTCCGCCGGCGCCGGATGACGGCACGGATGACGGCACGGATGCCGGCACCGAGCCGACGACCGGTCCGGCATCCGCCGGCGACCCGTCGTCACTGCCGACCGACGAGACCGAGTGCCCGACCCCCGAGCCGACGCCCGAGCCGACGCCGACCCCCGAACCCACCGAGACGCCGGAGCCCACGCCGACCCCCGAGCCCACCGAGACGCCGACGCCGGAGCCGACGACGACCCCGGAACCCACGGCCACCCCGCAGCCGACCGCCGGACCGCGTCTCCCCGACGACGCCGGCGTGCAGGTTCCCGTCCGTCGCACCCCTCGGGTCCCGTCGCTGCTCGGCAGCCTCGCCCGCCAGCGCGCCGCCGCGATGCTGGCGGCCAAGAGCACGGTCACCGAGGCGCAGGCCGCGTACTCCGACGCGAGCGACGAGTACGAGGCCGCCGAGGCCAGCTACGAGGCCGCGCAGGCACTGGCCGAACGCCTCGAGAACCTGGCGGCCGCGGCGGACGCCTCGGCGCAGACCGCCGCCCGCGCCCTCCTGCAGCGCGCACGGGCCGCCGGAGGACATGGCGCCCCGACGACCCTCGACGTGCTCTTCGACCGTGACGGCGGCGACCTCCTCCAGGCTCTCGGCTCCCTGCGGCAGCTCGACCACGGCTCGGTCGATCCGACGGACCTCGACAAGCAGCTCCGCGCCGACACCGCCAGGGCCGATGAGCTCCGGGCGAAGTCCGAGCAGGCCCAGGCTGCGGCATCCGCGATCCCCATCGATGACCTGAAGCTCGCGCTCGCCTCCGCCGATTCCGCAGTCGGCACGGCCACGGCCGCCCTCGCCTCCGTGCAGCTGACCATCGCCGCATCCACAGGCTCGGTGAGCCTCCCGGCCGTGGTGAGCGCCCCCGACCTCGGCCAGCTCAGCAGCGCCGGCTGGGCCAGCCCCGTCACCGGCCGCATCACCGACGGGTTCGGACCGCGGCCCGAGCAGCCGGCCGGCGCCGGCCCGGTGCACTACGGGGTCGACATCGGCGCGGCGTGCGCGAGCTGGATCACCGCCGCGAGTGCCGGAACCGTCGTCGACGCCGGCTGGTTCGGCTCGCTCGGCAACTGGGTGCTCATCGACCACGGCAGCGGGGTCGAGACCGCGTACGCCCACCTCGCGACCGGGGGAACCGTCGTGACGGTCGGCGAGCACGTAACTGCCGGCCAGCCCATCGGGCTGGTGGGGAGCACCGGCGCGTCCACCGGATGCCACCTCCACATCGAGGTCCGGCTCGACGGTGTCCGCACCGATCCGCTGCCGTTCTTCGCCGCCCGCGGCATCGTCCTCGGGGAGTAGCCGCCGTCTGGGATCCCGGACAGCGGGCCCACGCCATCCGTTGTCAGCCGGAGGCGGGTGCGGTGTGATCGATGCATGACCGACGCATCCACCACCACCCGGACCGTGCGCGCAGCACGCGGGACGCAGCTCACCGCGAAGAGCTGGCAGACCGAGGCTCCGCTGCGCATGCTCATGAACAACCTCGACCCCGAGGTCGCCGAGCGTCCTGAGGACCTCATCGTGTACGGCGGCACGGGCAAGGCCGCCCGCAGCTGGGAGGCCTACGACGCGATCGTGCGCACCCTCGAGACCCTCGACGACGACGAGACCCTCCTCGTGCAGTCCGGCAAGCCGGTCGGCGTGTTCCGCACGCACGAGTGGGCGCCACGCGTGCTCATCGCCAACTCCAACCTCGTGGGCGACTGGGCGACGTGGCCCGAGTTCCGCCGTCTCGAGGCGCTCGGACTCACGATGTACGGCCAGATGACAGCCGGGTCCTGGATCTACATCGGGACCCAGGGCATCCTGCAGGGCACCTACGAGACGTTCGGCGCCGTCGCCTCCTCCCTCGCGGCGGCGCGCGGGGATGCGAACCCGTCGGATGCGACGCTCGCCGGCACCCTCACCCTCACGGGCGGCTGCGGAGGCATGGGCGGCGCCCAGCCGCTCGCGGTGACGATGAACGGCGGCACGGTGCTCATCGTCGACGTCGACGAGACCCGCCTCGCCCGCCGCGTCGAACACGGCTACCTCGACGAGTACACCACCGATCTCGACGACGCCGTCGAGCGGGTCCTCGCGGCCAAGGCGTCGCGCACGGCACTGTCGGTCGGCGTCGTCGGCAACGCGGCCACCGTCTTCAGCGAACTGCTCGCGCGCGGCGTGGCCATCGACATCGTCACCGACCAGACCAGCGCCCACGACCCGCTCAACTACCTGCCGGAGGGCGTGACGGTGGCGGAGTGGCACGAACTCGCCGCATCAGACCCGGAGGCGTTCACCCTGCGCGCGCGGGCCTCGATGGCCAAGCAGGTCGCCGCCATGGTGGGCTTCCAGGATGCCGGAGCAGAGGTATTCGACTACGGCAACTCGATCAGGCGCGAGGCGGAGCTCGGCGGCTTCGACCGGGCGTTCGCCTTCCCCGGGTTCGTTCCCGCCTACATCCGACCGCTGTTCGCCGAGGGGAAGGGGCCGTTCCGGTGGGCGGCGCTCTCGGGCGACCCCGCCGACATCGCCGCCACCGACCGCGCCATCCTCGAGCTGTTCCCCGAGGACGCCCACCTGCGGCGCTGGATCGAGCAGGCCGGAGAGAAGGTGCACTTCGAGGGACTTCCGGCGCGGATCTGCTGGCTCGGCTACAAGGAGCGGCACCTCGCCGGCCTCCGGTTCAACGAGATGGTGGCCTCCGGCGAGCTCTCGGCGCCGGTCGTCATCGGCCGCGACCACCTCGACTCCGGATCGGTGGCCTCCCCCTACCGCGAGACGGAGGCCATGGCGGACGGATCGGACGCCATCGCGGACTGGCCGCTGCTGAATGCGCTGCTCAACACCGCGTCCGGAGCGACGTGGGTGTCGATCCACCACGGCGGCGGCGTCGGCATCGGCCGCTCCATCCACGCGGGCCAGGTCATCGTCGCCGACGGCACCCCCCTCGCCGCGCAGAAGATCGAGCGCGTGCTCGTGAACGACCCGGGCACCGGCGTCATGCGTCACGTCGACGCCGGCTACGACCGCGCCCGCGAGGTGGCCGCCGAGCGGGGCCTGCGCATCCCCATGGACGAATAGGGTCGCATCGTGACCACCACCCTCATCAGCAACATCGGCGAGCTCGTCACGAACGATCCGGCGCCCGACCGCGAGGGCGGCGAGCTCGGCATCATCCGCGACGCCGAGCTCCTCATCGAGGACGGTCGCATCCGTCGAGTCGCCCGCGCGAACGATGGCGAGCACCCGGCCGCCGGTCTCGAGATCGTCGACGCGGGCGGCAAAGCCGTCATCCCGGGCTTCGTCGACTCGCACGCGCACATCGTGTTCGGCGGCGACCGCGCTGCCGAGTTCGAGGCCCGCATGGCCGGACGGCGCTACGAGGCCGGCGGCATCCGTTCCACCGTGGCCGCCACGCGCGCCGCGTCCGACGACGACCTCCGGACGCGCCTGGCCGGATTCATCGCCGAGATGCGCGCGCAGGGCACGACGACCGTCGAGATCAAGAGCGGCTACGGCCTCTCGGTCGTCGACGAGGAGCGGCTCGTGCGCCTGGCCCGCGAGGTGACGGATGAGGTCACGTTCCTCGGCGCCCACGTGGTTCCGGCGGAGTACGCCGATGATCGCGGCGCCTACCTCGACCTCGTGGTCGGCGACATGCTCGCCGCCTGCGCTCCGCACGCGCGCTGGGTGGACGTGTTCTGCGAGACCGGGGCGTTCACGATCGACGAGAGCCGGCGCGTGCTCGAGGCCGGGATCACCGCAGGCCTGCTCCCCCGGGTGCACGCCAGCCAGCTCGGGCCGGGAGCGGGCGTGCGGCTCGCGGTCGAGCTCGACGCGGCATCCGTCGACCACTGCACCTACCTGACCGACGACGACGTTCGCGCCCTCGCCGGGTCCCGCACAGTGGCCACGCTGCTGCCCGGCGTCGAGTTCTCGACCAGGCAGCCGTATCCGGATGCGCGCAGGCTCATCGACGCCGGAGTCACCGTCGCGCTCGCGAGCGACTGCAATCCCGGATCGAGCTTCACCAGCTCCCTGCCGTTCTGCATCGCCGTGGCCGTGCGCGACATGGGCATGACCCCTGGCGAGGCGGTCTGGGCGGCGACGGCGGGCGGGGCTGCGGCTCTCCGGCGCGACGACATCGGTGTCATCCGTCCCGGCGCCCGCGCCGACCTCGCGATGCTCAGCGCCCCGAGCCACGTTCACCTCGCCTACCGGCCCGGCGTCCCGCAGGTCGCGCAGGTCTGGAAGGACGGCGTGCCGTCCCTCTGAGACGCGGGTACGGCGCTAGATGAGTGCGGGGGCGTCGAAGTGGGTCGACGTCGGCCGCGCGGTGTCGAGCTCGCTCCACGACCCGACGTCGAACGTGAACGTCGCGACGGCGCAGGTGGGCATCTGGGCGATCGCGTCTGCGCCGCTGTCCATGGTGAAGTGGGCCGCCAGATCGCTCATCCCCGGGTCGTGCGCGACGACCATGGCCGACCCCACGGCGTCGTCCAGCTCGCCGACGACGTCGAGCATCGTCGCGGGCGACGCGCCGTAGAGCAGGTCGAGCACACGGATGTCGTCCGGGTCGAAGCCCAGTTCTCCGGCGATGACCGCCGCCGTGGTCAGTGCACGCACGGCGCTGCTGGAGAGGACGACCTCGGGGGCGAGGCCGCGCTCGCGCATCCGTCGTCCCATCCGCGGAGCGTCGTGGCGGCCGCGGACGTTCAGCGGCCGTTGGTGATCGGGCAGGCTCGGGTCGCCCCAGTCCGACTTCGCGTGGCGCACGAGCACGAGGGTCTTCATGACTCCGACGCTACTCCGACATGGCGTCCGACGGTCGGCCCGACGCTGCGTCAGACTGGGCGAGACAGAGCCCGCATCCGCGAGAGGCCCCCATGACGACCGAGTCAGCCCCCACCGCCACCCTCGAGGGCTGGGTGCGGCGGCCGTTCACGGGCGCCGGCCTCACCTACGACTGCTTCGAGAAGGTCAGCGGCCGCGGAGTGGTCCTCATCCCCGAGATCCCGGGCATCACGCCCGAGGTGCTCGGCCTGGCCGAACACCTCGTCGCGGAGGGTTTCACCGTGGTGGTGCCGTCGCCGTTCGGCGATCCCGGCCGGGCCTCGAGCATCGGCTACACGATGCGGGTGGTCGGCCGGCTCTGCGTCGCCGGCGAGTTCCGGGCCTTCGCCGTGGACGCGCGACGGCCCATCACCGGCTACCTGCAGGCGGTGGCGTCCGACCTGAACGCGCGGACGCCCGGCCGCGGCGTCGGCGTCATCGGCATGTGCTTCACGGGCGGCTTCGCCCTGGCCGCCGCCGTCGACGACGCCGTCCTCGCCGCGGTCGCGAGCCAGCCATCCGTTCCGTTCCCCCTCGGCGCACGTCGCGTGGCCGATCCCGGCATGAGCTCGGCCGAGTTCGACCGGCTGGCCGAACGGGCGGCAGCAGGCGAGGTGTGCGCGCTGGGATTGCGCTTCAGCGAGGATCGGGCGGCTCAGGGCGCGCGGTTCCGCACCATCACGGCGCGCCTCGGCGATGCCTTTGAAGTGATCCAGCTCGACTCGTCGCCTGGCAACGCCGGCGGCTTCCCGGCGACGGCGCACGCGGTGCTGACCGCGGAGATGCGCGACGTGCCCGGTCATCCGGCTCGCGCGGCCCGCGATCGCGTCGTGGCCTTCCTCGCCGAACGCCTGGGCTGAGCGGGGCGGTCGGGCTGAGCGGGGCGGCCGGGCTGAGCGCCGCGCGGGGCTAGCGCAGGGCCACCCCGGCGACGGCCTCGAGCACGCACAGGGCCGCGAGGCGCACGGTGCGGCCGTCGGGGGCGTCAGCCGTCGCGTCGACCTCGGCGATGTCGATCGAGCGCACGCGCTCGTCGGATGC
>JBEVEO010000050.1:0-4503 GCA_040512695.1 Leifsonia sp.
GCCGATCTGCTCGTGCTGCTGAGCGACGTCGATTCGCTGTACACGAAGCCGCCGCAGGAGCCCGGGGCCGAGCGCATCGCGAACGTCGCGTTCGGCGACGAGCTCGACGGCGTCGTCTTCGGATCCACGACGGTCAACAGCGTCGGCACCGGGGGAGCGTCGACCAAGGCCTCCGCCGCCCGCCTGGCCGCCGAATCGGGCACGGCCGTGCTCGTCACCTCGACCGCGCTGGTGCGCGAGGCGCTCACGGGCGTCGACGTCGGCACGTGGTTCTCACCTGCGGCGTAACGTCCTCGGAGCTGCCCTAGGCTTGCTGCATGCCTGAAACGGATGCCGTCCCCGCCGGATTCGAGGCGCGCCTGGATGACGCCCGCACGGCATCCTTCTCCCTCGGCGTCGCCACCACCGCGCAGCGCAACAGCGCCCTCATCGCCCTCGCCGAGCACCTCCGCCGCTCCGCATCGCTGGTCATCGCCGCGAACGCCGAAGACCTCGCCCGCGGACGCGCCAACGGACTGAGCGACGGTCTGATCGATCGTCTGACGCTCGATGAAGCCCGTGTCGAGGCCCTCGCGGCTGCCGTCGAACAGATCGTCGGCCTGGCCGACCCGGTGGGCGAGGTCGTGCGCGGGAGCACCCTGCCGAACGGGGTGCGCATCTCGCAGGTGCGCGTGCCGTTCGGCGTCGTCGGCGTCATCTACGAGGCCCGCCCCAACGTGACCGTCGACATCGCCTCCCTTGCGGTCAAGAGCGGCAACGCCGCGGTGCTCAGAGGCGGTTCCGCCGCCGAGAGCAGCAACCGGGCCCTCGTCGGGCTCATCCAGGACGCCCTGGCCTCGGTCGGCCTGCCGCGGGAGTCCGTGCAGACGATCGACGATTTCGGCCGCGACGGCGCCAGGGCCCTCATGCAGGCGCGTGGTCTCGTCGACGTGCTCATCCCGCGGGGGAGCGCCGACCTCATCAACACCGTCGTGTCGGAGTCGAAGGTGCCCGTCATCGAGACCGGCGCCGGGGTCGTGCACATCTTCCTCGACGAGAGCGCGACCGAGGACTGGGCGGTCGAGATCGTCCACAACTCCAAGACCCAGCGGCCGAGCGTCTGCAACACCGTCGAGACCGTGCTGGTCCATGCCGGCGCCGCGGAGCGACTGCTGCCGTCCGTGCTCGACCGCCTCGCGGCATCCGGAGTCACCGTGCATGCCGATGAGCGCACCCGCGCCATCTGGCCGGCCGCCGTCGCCGCCACCGAGGAGGACTGGGGCACCGAGTACATGAGCCTCGACGTGACGGTCGGCGTGGTCGACTCGCTCGACGACGCGGTGCGACACATCCGGCGCTACTCCACCAAGCACACCGAGTCGATCATCACGAACGACCTGGGCAACGCCGAGCGCTTCCTCAACGAGGTCGATTCCGCCGCCGTCATGGTGAACGCCTCCACCCGCTTCACGGACGGCGGCGAGTTCGGATTCGGAGCCGAGGTCGGCATCTCGACCCAGAAGCTGCACGCCCGCGGACCCATGGGCCTGACCGAGCTCACCAGCACCAAGTGGATTGTGCGTGGCGATGGCCAGGTGCGTTCCTAGCGGTACTAAACTCTCGTGGGGGCGAAAAGGCCGTATTCGCCGCGAATGGAGACACACACATGACGTTCCTGACCACAGTGCTCGCCGAGGGCGAGACCGTCGACATCGGCATGCCGTCGATCTTCTACGGGCTCATCGCCCTCGTGATCTTCGCAGCCCTCGCGATCGTGGTCTTCAGCTTCCGTGACGTGGCCCACCGCCACGAGGCCAAGGCTCAGGCCTATGCCGCAGCGCACGGCGGCGGTCACGGCCAACCGGGCGGCGGGCACTGAGGACCAGGCCAAGCCGACCGATGGTGGAGCATCCGCGTCAACGCCGCGTGGGCGTGATGGGTGGCACGTTCGACCCGATCCACCACGGACACCTCGTCGCCGCCAGTGAGGTTGCCCAGTCGTTCGATCTCGACGAGGTCATCTTCGTGCCGACAGGGCAGCCGTGGCAGAAGATCACCGTCACGTCCCGCGAGGACCGCTACCTCATGACGGTGATCGCGACGGCGTCGAACCCGCGATTCAGTGTGAGCCGCGTCGACATCGACCGCGAGGGACCCACGTTCACGATCGACACCCTGCGCGACATCCACGCGACGGAACCGGATGCGGAACTGTTCTTCATCACGGGTGCCGACGCCATCGCCCAGATCCTCACCTGGAAGAACGTGCACGAGCTGTGGGAACTCGCTCATTTCGTCGCTGTGAGTCGCCCGGGTCATGACCTGAGCATTTCTGGATTGCCACAGGCGGACGTAAGCTTGCTGGAGGTTCCCGCCCTTGCGATCTCATCGACCGACTGCCGGGAACGTGTGAACCGGGGTCACCCGGTCTGGTATCTGGTACCCGACGGCGTGGTCCAGTACATCTCGAAGCACCATCTGTATCGGAGTGCGGCATGACGACGCGGCAGGAACAACCGCCACTGACGCGCAGGCAGGCGCGTGAGCAGGAGCGTTCACAGGAGAACGTCCCTTCGCCGAGCCCGCTCTCACGTCGCGCGGTCACCACGGAACCCACGGCAGGCGGAGAGACCCCGCACCTCGTGACTCCGTTCACGGGAGCCATCAACACCGTCGAGCGCACCGCACCTCCAGCGACGGCCGACGACTTCGACGGCGTCCTCGCCTCGCGGCCCTCCGTGCCGAACTACACCGCGGCCACCTTCGCATCCGGAAGCCTCACGAGTGCTCCGCCGCAGCCGCCCGCCGCGGCCGACGCCCCGTCGTTCACCACCCCGCCGGACCGACCTGAGCAGAACGACTTCCGACCGCGATCCTTCGCGCCCGACAACAGCGACGTGGCGGAAGCCGCCGCTGCGCCTTCGACGGACCCCGACTCGCCGGAGCGCACGCTGACCCGTCGGGAACTGCGCGCCATGCTGGCCGCGCAGGAGGCCGCCGAGGCCGGTGAGGCGGCGACCGAGGTCGTGGTCTCCGCTCCCGCGGCCGCCGTCGACGCCGAGCCGACCCTGTCGGACGTCGGACGCCGCGCGACCTGGACTCCTCCCGTCGCCGAATCGGACGGCGAGTCCCGCCCCGTCTGGGAGACCGCACCGAAGCAGCAGACCGCACGGGACGACATCGCCCCGGCCGCAGCGTCCGCCCCGGCCGCCGCAGCCGTACCAGCCGCCGCACCCCCGGCCGTCGCAGCCGCCCCGGTCGTGCCAGCGCTCCACGCGCCGGTCGCCGCGCCCGCTGAACAGCCGAAGCCGGTCGCCCCCGTCACGTCGCCCTACGACTTCGGCCGCACCGAGGACGTCCAGCCGGCCAAGCCGATCGGGCACTGGTCGGTCGCCGCCGATCACGACGAGGATCGTGACGTCCAGCTCGGCCTCGCCCCGTCATTCGACCAGCTGCTCTCGCGCGGCGATGCTGGCGGGGGAGTCTCGGCCGGCGGAGTCCCCACGACGACCAACGCCCTCATCCTCCCGTCCATCCCGCAGAGCGGCGATGGCGGCCCCGTCGCCCTCACCACGGGCGAGATCCTGGTGACCGGATCCTTCGACCTGCCACGCAGCCTCGGGGCGACCGGCGCACTCCCCGATCGCATCGACTCCTCGGAGATCGATCGGATGTTCGAGCTCGAGGATGCGGCACCGTCGACGGGCGCCCAGCCCATCCGCGCCAGCCGCGCCGTGAGCAGCCACACCTCCACTCGCGACGTGATCCAGTCCGCACCCAAGCAGAGTCGCTGGACCGTTCCCTTCATCCTGTCGATCTCCGCCGGCGTCCTCGCCGTCGGCGTGATCGCCCTCATCGTCGCCGGACTCGTGTCCGGCATCTTCTGATGCGCCTCCCGCGCGTCGCACACCACCAAGGACCTCCTGCATGACTGCCTCCGACCGCGCCATCGAACTCCTGAACATCGCCGCTCGTGCAGCGGACGCGAAATCCGCCGAGGATCTCGTCGGACTCGACACGTCCGGCCCCCTGCCCTTCGTCGACGCCTTCCTCATCGCCACCGGCAACTCCGAGCGCAACGTCGTCGCCATCGCGGGCGCGGTCGAGGACGCCCTGTTGGACGCCGGGGTGAAGACTCTCCGCCGCGAGGGCCGCTCCGACGGACGCTGGATCCTGCTCGACTTCGGCGACATCGTCGTGCACGTCTTCCACCAGGAGGACCGCCAGTACTACGCCCTCGAAAGGCTCTGGAAGGACTGCCCCGTCGTGCCGCTCGAGCTGCCGGCGCACGACACGCGCGGCTGACGCCCGTCGATTTCTCACGGCATCGCGAGTGTAGTAATCTAATCAAGTTGCTTCGGAGAAATCGGAAGAGAACGGGTCTGTGGCGCAGCTGGTAGCGCACCTGCATGGCATGCAGGGGGTCAGGGGTTCGAATCCCCTCAGATCCACCAAAACCCCTGATGAGCATCAAGTTCGTCAGGGGTATTTTCGTTAAAGAACGCCTCCAAAAGCCCTTTGGGT
>JBEVEO010000159.1:0-7296 GCA_040512695.1 Leifsonia sp.
GGGGCGCTCGCCAAGGCTACCGTGCCTGTAAAGTTCATTCGTGCCGCATTCGCGGCGTTGAAAGGTGACGGGGTTACACGTGGGCGCTCTCTACTACGACGGCGAGGAATTCGATTTCGACGATCGCACTCTCGCCCACCTGCAGCTCGTCGTGTCGACGAAACTGCGCCGCCGCGAGGACTTCTTCCTGACCTGGTCCGTTCCGATGGAGCGCGGCAGTGGACGCCACTCCATCTGGATCGACAACGGCGTGCCCATCCGCTTCTACTTCAGCGGCTCGCGCACCCCGAGCATCAACCGCGAGTGGATCGAGAGCCTCATGCTCTCCGCCTCCCGCGCCTCCGGCCTCATCCTCGGCGACGAGCCCACGGAGAGCCGCCCCGCGCCGGCTGCCGGCTAACTTTCACACTGCCGCCATCAGCGCAGCGAGCGCAGGTACCTCTGGCGCGCCACTCGCTGAGCCACCAGGAGCAGCGGGAACAGCATCCGCCACGGCTGCTGGGGGGCTCGCCGAGTCAGCGACCTGATGACGAGGTGCACCTCGTCGCCGTTGCGCTGCACGATGAACGCCTCCTCACCCGAGACCGGGTGCCCGGGCAGCGTCCGGTAGGAGAAGCCGACCCGATCCGGTTCCGTCACGACGTCCACGACCTGCACGGGTTCGGTGATCGCGATGCCGGCCACACGTATGGTGACGGTGACTCGTTCGCTCGCGACGACGGGGCCTTCGGCATCGACCGTGAAGCCGCTGGCCGTCTTCACCGCCCACAGCAGGATGTCGGATGAGGCGCGATCCCAGGTGTCGTCACCGGTGCCGACGAGGGCGGAGATCTCCGAGCGCCTGTATGCCGGGTCGGTGGGCGGCCAGACGCTGAGCTCGGGGCTGGTCATCGCGCCAGCCAACTGGTCGAGCCAGGCTTTGTCCAGCCCGACACGCCACCGGCGCGTCGGGCGTAGCCTCGGAGCATGACCGATCAGTTCCTCAACGAGCCCGACGCGAACCGCTACGTGCTGCTGCGTGACGGTGTCATAGCGTCGAGCCTCGATTACTCCGTGCTGGGCGACTCCATCTCCATGACGCGGGCGTACACGAACCCCAGGCAGCGCGGGCACGGCCTGGCCGGTGACCTCGTGGAATTCGCGGTCGACGACGTGGAGCGCACCACGCGCCTGCGCATCATCCCGATGTGCTGGTACGTCGCCGAGTGGTTCGAGTCGCACCCCGAGCGGGCAGAGCTGTTGAAGCCGCGGTCGGCGGCCTGAGGCGCCGCCGCGGTCTAGGCCGGGCTCGTCAACTGGATGAGGTTGCCGCAGGTGTCATCGAGCATGGCCGTCACCACAGGGCCCATCGCCGTGGGCGGCTGCGTGAACGTCACCCCGCGAGCGCTCAGGTCGGCGTGGGTTGCGGCCACATCCTCCACCTCGAAGGAGGTGAGCGGAATTCCGTCTGCCCGCAGTGCCGCCTTGAAGGCCTTCGATGCCGGATGCGCATCCGGCTCCAGCAGCAGTTCGACGCCGTCGGGCTCCCCGGCACCCACCACCGTCAGCCAGCGGTACTCCCCCAGGGAGACGTCGGTCTTCGGGACGAAGCCGAGCTTCTCCGTGTAGAAGGCGAGCGCCTTCGCCTGATCGTCCACCAGCACGCTCGTGACGTTGATCCTGGGCATGGCCATCTCCTCATCGGTTCGGTGTTCGGTCCCTGTCTAGCAAATCGAGGGCGATCCGCGCACGAAAGCAAGCCCTCACCGATCTTCCCGGTGTCGCGTAGCGTCGATGGGATGAAGCGCATCGTCACGCCCGACGCGGTCGGCTCCCCCGCCGTCGGTGCGGTCGCCTCTCCCGAGGTGCACCTGATGACGCTCAACGTGCGCCGTCGCATGGCTGCATCCGTCTCACCCCACGATCGCTGGAACCGGCGAGCGCCCCTCGTCTCCCGACTGCTGTCATCGGAACGGCCGACAGTGCTCGGCATCCAGGAGGCCCTTCCCGATCAGGCTGTCGTGGTGGCGGATGCCCTCGGCGACCGGTACACATGCGTCGGCACGGGCCGGGACACGGATCGGCGAGGGGAACGCTGCGAGATCCACATCGACGGCGACCGGATGCGATTCCTCGACATGCGCGTGCACTGGCTCTCCGGCACTCCAGACGTCCCGGGTTCGCGCTCCTTCGGCAACCTCCTGCCGAGAGTGGCCGTTCAGGCCGAGGTGGAGGATCTCGAGGTCGGCGGTCGATTCCACGTGATCGTGACGCACCTCGACCACCTCTCCGAGAAGTCGCGCCGCCGGTCCGCCCGGTTCCTGCGCGAGATCGCCCGCAGCCTCGACGGCCCCGTCGTGGTGATGGGCGACTTCAACGGCGGACGCCGGTCTGGAGTCTTCGCCGAACTGACCCGCGACGACGTGCTCGTCGACACCTGGGGCGCCGCCGCTCGGCGCCTGAGCCCGGAGTGGGGAACGTACTCCCGTTATGGGGCACCAGTGGCCGGCGGCAACAGACTCGACAGGATCCTGGTGAGCCCGTCGGTTCACGTCGATGCCGCCGCGATCAACGCTGTCCGCTTCGACGGGGTTGCGGCATCCGACCACGAACCCGTTCACGCCGTCGTGCGCTGGCCGGAGCGGGAGCCGCGGCCGCATCCGGATCCACACCCGAATCCGAATCCGAAGTCCCGAGAGGATGGCGACTCCCCCCGATGAGCGACCTCATCCAGACGTTCGTGCGACGCCCTGTCGGGCCGGGAGAAGTCGCGGCCGACGGCGTGCGCGCACTCGCCGTCGCCAGCGTGATCGCTGCCGGCATCGGCTGGGGCGCGGTGCAGGTCGGCATCTTCATGCTCGCGCTCCTCGGCGTGCTCGTTCCCCGCGCGCTGGGCCTGCGTCCGTCCGTGGACATCGCCACCGGCCTCATCGTTCTCGTGGCTGCGTGGAGCAACGTGTTCGACCTGTACACCGAGGTGTTCGGCTGGGACAAGCTCGTGCACATCGCCCTCACCGGCGTCATGGCGACACTCGCCGTGATCGCGGCGCAGCGCAGCGGGCTCCTGCCGACGACCGGACACCGCGCCGGACTCGTGATGGCCACCGGGGCGTTCGGCCTCGCGGTCGGCGGTATCTGGGAGATGCTCGAGTGGGCAGGCAACGCGCTCACCGACGCCGTCATCTACGTCGGCTACGACGACACCATCGGCGATCTGGCTGCGGATGCCGTCGGCGGCATCATCGCCGGCCTGGCCCTGCCGTTCCTCACCGGGCGGAGTGCCGCGGTACGGAGTGGCGCCGAGGGCACCGATGCCGGCACCGACGCTCACGCCGATGCCCGGATCACCGCGGGCAGGCCGCGATGACGCGGCTGGATCCGACGACGAACGCCCTCCCGGCGCCCACCGTGAGCGTTGTCATCCCCGTCAAGGACGACGCCCGGCCGCTGGTCGACTGCCTTCGGGCGCTTCGGGCGCAGACCGTCGCTCCCATCGAGATCATCGTCGTCGACAACGGGTCGACGGATGACTCCGGAGATGTGGCGCGGTCCTTCGGCGCCGTGGTCATCACCGAACCGCAGCCCGGCATCGGGGTGGCCAGCGCGACCGGCTACAGCGCGGCATCCGGCGACATCATCGCTCGGCTCGACGCCGACTCGATCCCGCAGTCGGACTGGGTGGCGACCATCGCCGACACCTTCGCCAGACTCGAGGATGTCGACGCCATCACCGGCCCTGCGCACTTCATCGACGGGCCGGAGTGGCTGCGCTCACCGGCCGCGGCCGTCTATCTCGGCTCGTACTTCCTGTTCACGGGAATGGCGCTCGGGCACGTGCCCCTGTTCGGCTCCAATCTCGCACTCCGCGGATCGACCTGGAGATCGGTTCGCCACGAGGTGCACGTGCACGACCAGCTCACCCACGACGATCTCGACCTGTCGTTCCACGTCGGGGTCAGCGGTTCCATCCGCTTCATCCCGTCGCTCCGATCCGGGATCTCGATGAGGCCGCTGAACGACGGCCGGGGTTCGCTTCGCTGGAGACGCGGTTTCCACACGGTGACGATCCACTGGCCGCACGACCTGCCGTGGCTCAGACTCGGCAGGCGCGTCGTGCACCGAGCCCGAAAGTCACCGCCACGCAGCCTGTCTCGCCGCTGACGTCATGTCCGCCGTCTGGTGAGGTGATTGCCGGGCCGCCGTCGTGGAAGACGACGACGGCGACCCGAGCAGAGCCGCGGTCGAAAGTGACCGCGGGTACGACGTCTACTTCTTGATGAAGGCCAGGATGTCCTGATCCAGTTCGGCCTGGTAGTCGCCGTAGATGCCGTGCGGGGCACCCGGGTAGACCTTGAGTGTGCCGTCCTTGACGAGCTCGATGGTCTTGAGCGCGGCGTCGCCGATGGGAACGATCTGGTCGTCGTCGCCCTGGGCGATGAAGATCGGAACGTCGAGGGCCTTCAGGTCTTCGGTGAAGTCGGTCTCGGAGAACGCCTTGACGCAGTCGTAGGCCGCAGCGAGGTTCACCAGCATGCCCTGACGCCAGAAGTCGCGCTTGGCACCTTCGGACACCGAGCTGCCCTCGCGGTTGGCGCCGAAGAACGCCTCGGTGAGGTCGATGTAGAACTGCGAGGCATCCTTGAGGACACCGGCACGGATGCCGTCGAAGACCTCGATCGGCAGGCCGTCGGGGTTCGAGTCCGACTTGACCATGATCGGGGGGACGGCACCGGCCGTGATGACCTTGGCGACGCGCCCGACGCCGTGCTGGGCGGCGTAGCGCACGACCTCGCCACCACCCGTGGAGTGGCCGACCACGACGAGGTTCTGCAGGTCGAGGTGCTCGATGAGCTCTGCGAGGTCGCGGGCGTAGGTGTCCATGTCGTTGCCCGTGTAGGTCTTGGACGAACGCCCGTGGCCGCGGCGGTCATGGGCGATGGCCCGGTATCCGTTGTCGGCGAGCAGCTTCACCTCGACCTGCCACGCGTCGGACGACAGGGGCCAGCCGTGGCTGAGAAGCACGGGCTGGCCCTCGCCCTGGTCGGTGTAGTAGATCTCGGTTCCGTCAGAGGTGGTGAAGTACGGCATGTCTCTCCTTCGATTCGGTCGTGCTCGAACCATGATCCATTTCGTCGGCGACTTCGCCGACAGCGGTTCGCGAATGGTGAAGAATCCGTTCGCCTCAGGTCAATTCCCCGGCCTGGAGCAGCGATGATCCCTCACTTCTTTTGAGTGTGGCCCTTCGAAGCGGCATCCTGTAGAACGTGGGCTGAACTGACAGCGCACGCGAAGGTTGGGGGTTCGATGTACCTTCCGCAGGCGACGCGCGAGCAGACGGGCTTCTCGTCAGCCGTGGCGACAGTGGTGAAGAGCAAGGCGCTCGGGCCAGTACACCTCGTGCACACCAAGGCGCCGCTCGCCGGAGACGACCCGTTCGCCGGCTACACCGATCCGGGCGATGCTCTCGTGTGGGCATTCATCACCGACGGCGCCATCGTGTGCAAGCGTGCCTACAACGACCTCGAGAACCGTGCCGGCCACATGAACATGAATCACATGCCACGGCTGAGCGGCTTCCAGATGACGCCGGACTTCCGCGCGCTCTCGATCCGCATGGACCGGCAGGCACTCGGTCTCTCGTCCTCCGACATCGACTCGATCGCGCGCACGGTCTTCCCACTCACCGAGGGACTGCCGCTGATGATCGGCTCGCTCGCCTCGCAGACCATGAGGATGAGCGGCGATCTCGGACCGGCATCCGGAGCCGCCCTCGCGCACTCGATCCTCGAACTCACCACGGCGTTCGTCGACGACTTCCTCGGTCGGCGATCGGCGCCCGAGACCATGCGCAGCAATCTCGTGACCGAGGCCAGGCAGTACGTCGACCTCTACTCCAGCAGTCCGGCTCTCTCTGCGGCATCGGTCGCTGCCGCACTGCAGGTCTCGCCCCGCACGCTGCAGAAGGCTTTCGAGCCCGAGGAGGACACACTGGGGCGCCTCATCCTCGAGAGTCGGCTCGCGCGTGCCAGAGCCCTCATGGAACGGGACCGCGGCGGCCTGTTCCCCATCGGCGATATCGGCGTCCGTTCGGGCTTCGCGTCGCCCTCGGCGTTCAGCCGCGCGTTCCGGGCACGCTACGGGCTGGCGCCGCGCGAGTGGCGGGAACGGTACCTGCAGTCCATCGCCGAGTAGCTGCAGCTCGACGGCACTGCGTCGCACGGCACGACGGTCGGAGGGTGTCAAGTCCCTGTCGACGTCCGATCAGCACGCCTAACGTCGAGGTGACGGCGTATCAGCCGACGGAACTGGAGACGCTCATGACGAACCCCGACGGCACGAACCCCGGCCACACCGATCCCGACATCGCGAGCGGCGAGATCACCGACGCCGATTTCGCCCGGAACGGTTCCGGCAACTCGGGGCTGAGCGACTCGGAGCTGACCGAGAAGGACACTGCCGAGAGCCCCGGTAGCGAGTCGGAGACCGCCGCCAAGCAGGCCGACCCGATTCCGGATGGCGTCGACGACGACATCGATCGATCCCAGATCCTGGCCGTTCCCGGCACCGGCGGGCCCGATGATGCCGGCGACGTCGAGGTCGATCCCGCCGACCTGAACATGCCCGGCCGGAGCTGACGCGAGCCCGCGAGCGATCGATCATCGACACGAGGGCCGGCCTGATCACTCGGCAGGTGGCTTCCACAGCTCGATCGGCAGACCCTCCGGATCGTGGATGCGGCCGAAGCATCCGTAGTCCTCGGTGTTCCATTCGGACCGGCGCTCCACCATGCAGTTCACTGGCAGGGATGCGTGAAGATGGCACCGGCGAGAGTGGAGGCATCCGAGTGAAGATCGACCTCAAGAAGCAGATACCGAGCTACACGGCGCCCCGCGGACGGTTCGAGATCGTAACGGTTCCACCGCTGACGTTCCTCATGATCGACGGGCGCGGTGACCCCAACGCGTCAGCCGCCTACGCCGATGCGCTCGCCACACTCTTCCCGATCGCCTACGCACTGAAGTTCTTCAGCAAGCGCGAGCTCGACCGCGACTACACGGTGATGCCGCTCGAAGCCCTGTGGTGGGCCGACGACATGGACACCTTCACGACAGCGCGCGACAAGTCGCAGTGGAGCTGGACGCTCCTCAACCTGGTCCCCGACTGGATCTCGTCGGAACACCTCGATGCCGCGCGTCAGGTCGCAGCGCAGAAGGGCGGCGCACCCGCGCTCGACCTGCTGCGCCTGGAGATCCTCGATGAGGGGCAGGTCGTCCAGACCCTCCACATCGGGTCGTACGACGATGAGGCCCCGGTGCT
>JBEVEO010000220.1:0-15674 GCA_040512695.1 Leifsonia sp.
GAAGACCTATCACCGGCGCGGCGCACAGCCGGTGCAGGCCGTCGTCGACGCCACGATCGAGATCCCGCGAGGAGGGGCGCTCGGTGTCGTGGGGGAATCCGGCTCCGGGAAGTCGACACTCGCCCGGATGATCGTCGGTCTCGAGCAGGCCGATGCCGGCGGCATCCGCATCGGGGGGAATGACAGGACCGTGGCACCGCGCACCCGCGTCGAGCGTCTCGCACACGCCCGCTCCGTGCAGATGGTCTTCCAGGACCCCTACCTCTCCCTCGACGGGCGCATCACGGCGGGCAGGGCGATCGAGGATGCGCTCCGCCTGCACGATCGGGTGCAGGCGGCCGGCGCCCAGGCACGGGTGCTCGAGCTCCTGCGACAGGTGGGCCTCGACGAACGGCACGCGCAGGCGAGGCCGCGCACGCTCTCGGGCGGTCAGCGACAGCGGGTCGCGATCGCCCGTGCCCTGGCGATCGAGCCGGACGTGCTCGTCCTGGACGAGGCGACGAGTGCGCTCGACGTCTCCGTGCAGGCCCAGGTGCTCGATCTCGTCGCCGCGATCAGAGCGGACCGCGGGCTGACCGTCCTGTTCATCAGCCACGACCTCGCCGTCGTCAGACGGGTCTGCGATGAGACGGTCGTCATGAAGCAGGGCGAGATCGTCGAGCGCGGCCGCACCGCGCGGCTGCTGGATGCACCGCAGCATCCGTACACCCGGCTCCTCATCGACTCCGTCCCACGCCCCGACTGGGACGTCGAGGAGGTCGTCGCCTAGGCGGCCGGATCCGGCTGCGTCGGCTTCCTCCGCACGGTCCGCTCCGGCACCGCGCTCGGGATCCAGCGGGAGAAGAACAGGGAGAAGCACGCGATGAGCACGAGGCCGAAGAAGGCGACGTCGAGCGAGGACAGCTGCGAATCCGTGTAGATGGACGTCAACGTCGCAGCATCGGCCGATGACAGGCCGGCCTGCTCGGCGATGGCCGTGACGTCGGCGGCCGGCACGATGGTCACACCGTGCTCCGTTCGCTCGGCGATGAGGCTCTGCACCTCGGCCGGCAGCTCGCTTCCCGCGACCCCCGATGCGAACGAGGTGGACAGCGCGCCGATCAGGATCGAGCCGATCAGTGCGGTGCCCAGGGAGGACCCGAGGTTCTGGAAGACGCCCTGCAGGCCGCCGACCTCGCTCGTCTGCTCGGCGCCGACGCTCGACATGTTGACGTTGCCGAGCTGGGAGGCCAGCAGGCCGAGTGCGGCGCCGGCCAGGAACATCCCGAAGCCGAACGCGATGCTCCTGAGGTCTTCCGAGACCGCGGCGAGCAGGATGACGGCGCTCACGATGAGGATGGACTGCCCCCAGCGCACGATGCGGCGCGGCGACCAGAACTGCGACAGGCGGGTGCCGACGAAGGAGAACAGGATGAGCGAGACCGACAGCGGGAAGATCTTCAGCCCGGTCTCGAGGGCGTCGTAGCCGAGGGTCATCTGCAGGTAGACGGGCACCATGAAGAACAGTCCGGCCGTGATGGCGTACTGGGCGCCGAGCACCGAGAGGCCGGCACGCAGCTGTGCGATGCCGAACATCGACACCTGGAGCAGCGGCGGGCGTCCGAGTCGCACGAGGCGCTGCTGACGCAGCACGAACACCCAGATGAGCACGGCGCCGAGGAGGATCAACCAGGCCGTGGGGGAGATGCCGAGCGGGGCGATCTCGACGCCGTTGATCTCCGGCGGGGCGAGCGGGATGACCCAGCCCCAGGTCTTGCTCTGCAGCATCCCCAGGACGACGAACACGAGTCCGGCCGCCGACAGCAGCACGCTCAGGAAGTCGATCCGGATGCTCTGCGGTGCGGTGTCGTCGGTGATGACCCTGGCGAAGATCACGACGACGATCATGATGAGGACCTCGGCGACGAACACGTACCGCCAGTCGAAGTAGGTCGTGACGAAGCCGCCGATCAGCGGTCCGGCCGCCACGGCGGCGCCGGAGATCGCACCGATGATCGCATACGCGGTGATCCGGTCGCGACCGGTGTAGTTGTCGGCGATGAGGGCGGCGATGGCCGGGATGACGAGCACGGCCCCGAGGCCCTCGATGACCGACCAGCCGAGGAACAGGGTCTGGATGTTCGGGGCGATCGCGGTGGTCAGCGATCCGATCGCGTAGATGATCGATCCGATGACGAAGGCACGCCTCCTGCCCCAGACGTCGCCGAGCTTGGCGCCGAACAGCATGAAGGCCGCCATGGTGAGCGTGTAGAACGTGATCGCCGCCTGCATCGCCGAGACGGTGGTGTCGAGGTCGGCCACCACCGTCGAGATCGACACGTTCATCACGGTGCCGTCCAGCACCATGACGAACTGAGCCAGACCGAGGATGATCACGACGGACCACTTCTTCATTCGTCCACCGTTCTTCGCCACGCGGATGTCTGGGACGAGTATGGCAGCGCCGGCGTCGCCGGGCCTACTGACGGGCCTTGAGCACGAGCGTGTCCTTCGTCGTCTTCTCGATCGCCTCGATGCTGAACGGCCACGGCCGCGTCTGATGCGTCTGCCACAGCGGCGTCTGGTCGTCGTAGTTGGTGTGGAACGCGTGCCCCGACTGCCCGGTGAGGTTGACCCAGGTCGAGTCGTCGAAGTCCGCGACGCTGATCACCTGGCGCATCGACGGCACCCAGTGCACGTCGTACGTGTCCTCTGTCGCATCCCAGCCGACGGCGTTCACGACGGAGGTGCTGCCACCGACCGGGAACGGTCCACGGTTGAAGAGCCACTCGATCGGTGCGACGCCCGATTCGCCGAAGCTCGCATTCGTGAGCTCGAGGGTGTGCAGGCGTCCCCACGTCCATCGGCTCGCGTCGTCGCCCATCTCCTCGACGCCCTCGTCCCATGCGGCGCCGGCCGCGTAGGCGAGCATCTCGTCCCGCCCCGAGATTCCGAGCCTCTCGTTCGTCCACCACGGGGAGTCCGGCTGGTCGAGGAGGGAGCCGACGACGCTGAACCAGCGGTCTCCGCCGGCCGGCTTCGTGCCGTCGGGGAGCGCGTCGTCGAACATCGCCGTCAGCAGGTTCCGCCAGGTCATGTTGAAGTAGGCGGCCGCGGCGCTGTCGACGTCGTCCTGGTAGTCCCAGTCCGCGAGCAGCGCGACACCCTTCTTCGCACCTCCGTCGAGCGTCAACGACGACAGCACGGGCACCAGGCGCGCCGCGTTCGCGTCGTGGTCATCGGCCTGGAGCTTCGCCATGCTCGCTGTCGTGAACGGGTCGCCTGCTGCGATCCGCTCCTGGATGCGGGAGGTGATCTGCTGGGCGCGGTAGCCGAGATCCCAGTCCTTCGTGAGCAGGTACGGATAGTCGACCCCGACGGCAGCGTTGTTGGCCGTCGCGATGTAGCCGCTGGGCGGGTTGAGGATGCTCGGGAGCGTCTCGAAGGGGAGGTATCCGCTCCAGCCCGTGCTGCTGGTCCAGCCGGGCATGGGCAGTGTGCCGTCGCCGGAGATACGCACGGGGATCAATCCGGGGGCCTGATAGCCGATGTTCCCGTCGACGTCGGCGTAGAGCAGGTTCTGCGATGGAACGTCGAACAGGGCGGCTGCTCCGCGGAAGTCGTTCCAGTTGGTGGCGCGGTCGAGGGCGAAGATGGCGGTGGCGGTGCGTCCGGGCTGCAGGGCGGTCCACTGCAGGGAGAGCTGGTACTCGCCGGCCGGCATGCCGGCACTGGCCGGGTACTCCGCGGCGATGGTGCCGAAGGTGTCGTCGATCCCGGTGACCAGCGGTCCCCGTCCCGTCGACCGGATGGTGATGGTCACCGGATCACCGCCGGCGACCCTGATGGTCTCCTCGTGCGACTGCAGCGCGATCGGGGTGCCGTCCATCTCGTAGTTCTCGCCGGAGACCTTCTCGACGAAGAGGTCGGCGACATCCGGTCCGAGGTTGGTGAAGCCCCACGCGACGCGGGCGTTGTGGCCGATGATGACACCCGGGAGCCCCGAGAAGCTGTAGCCGGCGACGTCGAACGGGCACTCCGGGGAGACCGCGCTGCAGTGCAGTCCCACCTGGTACCAGACCGACGGCATGACCGCGCCCAAGTGCGGATCGTTGGCGAGGATCGGCAGCCCCGTGTCGGTGAGCGAGCCGGCGACGACCCAGGAGTTGGAGCCGATCTCGGTTCCGGCGGGCCCGATCAGCTCGGGCAGGGCGGCCAGGGATTGCTTCAGCTCGAGGAGGGCGGATGCCGACCCGGCACCCGCTTCAGCGGCCAGCGGCTCCGAGGTCACGGACGCGGGAGCCGTGACCGGCCCGCCGACGATCGTCGGGTGGACCGCGTACGGATAGTCGGGGTGGAGCTCGGCGACCTGCGCCGGCGTCAGCGTCGTCGAGAGCAGCGCCCTGTCGATCTCGTCCTCGAGGTTCGAGCGGAGGTCCCAGGCCATGGCCTTCAGCCAGGCCACGGAGTCGGTCGGGGTCCACTCGTACGGCTTGTAGTCGGAGTTCTGCAGGCCGAGCACCGCGTACTCGAGGGAGAGCTCGGCACCGGAGTGCGTGGCGAGGTAGGCGTTCACGCCGTCGGCATAGGCCTGGTAGTAGCCGAGGGTGACGGGATCGAGGAGCTTGACCTCCTTCTCGGCGACCGCGCGCCAGCCGAGAGTGCGGATGAAGGCGTCCGTCGGCACCTGGCTCGCGCCGAACATCTCGGACAGGCGCCCAGCGGTCACGTGCCGCCGGAAGTCCATCTCCCAGAACCGGTCCTGTGCGGTGACGTAGCCCTGCGCCATGAAGAGGTCGCTGGCGTCGTCGGCGACGAGCTGGGGGATGCCGGCCGAGTCGCGGTAGACCGTGACATCGCGGTGGAGGCCGTCGAGGTCGATCCGGCCCGAGAGCATCGGGAAGGAGCGTTGCACCGTCCAGACTCCGACCCCGGCTGCGACGAGGGCGATGACCAGGCCGGCGACGAGCACACCGATGAGGACCTTGATGCCGCGATGCCTGCTGGTGCGAGGGGTGTCGGTGCCCACGTCACTCCTTCGTGATGGTCGAATCGCCGTCTGGGCAGCCTATCCGCCCGGGCGAGGTCGTGACGATCGGGTGCAGGCGTGCCGCGGGCCCCGCGCGTCGGACCACCGGGTCGTCGAGTCGCCACGTGCCGTCGCCTGGCGTCGATCGAGTCGCCACGTGCGGCCGCCTCGACCGTCTGGAAGCGGCCGGAAGTGGCGACTCGGTGCGCGGATGGCGGCCGGGATCGGGGATCGGTGCAGCGTACTACGCGTGCAGGACCTCGTTGAGGAGGATGCCGTGTCCGCTGCGGGTGAGCACCTCCACGGCGCCGGAGACCGAGTTGCGCCGGAACAGCAGGTTCGGGACGCCGGACAGCGTCGCGGCCTTGACGGTACGCGGGACGACCGCCTTCGGGTCGATGACCACGACCTTGGTGCCGGCGGTCACGTAGAGGCCGGCCTCGACGACGGTGTCGTCGCCGATCGAGATGCCGATGCCCGAGTTCGCGCCGAGGAGCGCGCGCTCGCCGATGACGACGCGCTGCGTCCCGCCTCCCGACAGGGTGCCCATGATGGAGGCGCCTCCGCCGATGTCGCTGCCGTCGCCGACGACCACGCCCTGGGAGATCCGGCCCTCCACCATCGATGTGCCGAGCGTACCGGCGTTGAAATTCACGAAACCCTCGTGCATCACGGTCGTGCCGGGGGAGAGGTGCGCGCCGAGGCGCACCCGGGAGGCGTCCGCGATGCGCACGCGCTCGGGGACGACGTAGTCGATGAGGCGCGGGAACTTGTCGAGCCCCGTCGCACTGATGCCGGCGCGCTGCAGGCCCGGCCGCAGGCGCTGGAAGTCGTCGGGATGCACAGGGCCGGCCGTCGTCCAGACGACGTTGGGCAGGTACCCGAAGATGCCGTCGAGGTTGACGGTGTTGGGCGCGACGAGGAGGTGCGAGAGCAGGTGCAGCCGGAGGTAGGCATCCGGAGTCGACGCGGGGGCGGCGTCGAGGTCGATCTCGACGGTCACGATCTCGGTGCGCACGTTGCGCCGCTCGTCGGGTCCGCCCGCGTTCTCGAGGTCCGCGGGAACCCGGTCCGCCGCCGGGCGCTCACCGAGGGCCGGGGCGGGGTACCAGGTGTCGAGCACGGTTCCGTCGCCGGAGACCGTGGCCAGGCCATGGCCCCAGGCCGGACGCGGGGACGGGGTGGAGGATGCTGTCGCGGGCATGCCCTCCAGCGTAACGGCGGGAGGCGGCGCGTTACGCGCTCAATAGACTGGTGCGCATGCCGGTGAACGATGCCACGACGCCCGTCCTCGACCTGTCGACGGACGTCGTCGATCTCACCAGGGCCATCTGCGACATCGAGTCCGTCTCGGGGAACGAGACGCCGCTCGCGGATGCGATCGAGGCAGCACTGCGTCCGCTCGCGCACCTCGAGGTCATCCGTGACGGCGACACCATCGTGGCGCGGACCGACCTCGGACGCGATCGCCGTGTCGTGATCGCCGGGCACATCGACACGGTCCCGCTGAACGACAACCTCCCGACCCGCTTCGAGACCGAGGACGGCGTCGACTACCTCCGGGGCCGCGGCACCGTCGACATGAAGGGCGGCGTGGCGGTGCAGCTCGTGCTGGCCGCGGAGCTGACCGACCCGATCGTCGACATCACCTGGCTGTTCTACGACGGCGAGGAGGTCTCATCCGACCGCAACGGCCTCGGCCGGCTCGCCCGCAACAGCCCGGACCTGCTGCTCGGCGACTTCGCGATCCTCGGGGAGCCGAGCAACGGCTCCGTCGAGGGCGGCTGCAACGGCACGGTGCGCGTCGAGCTGCGCGCGTTCGGCCGACGGGCGCATTCGGCGCGCGCCTGGATCGGCGACAACGCCATCCACAAGGCAGGCCCGATCCTCGACCGCCTCGCCGCGTACGAGCCCCGGTCGGTCGAGGTCGACGGCCTCGTGTACCGCGAGGGACTGAACGCCGTCGGCATCAGCGGCGGTGTCGCAGGCAACGTCATCCCCGACGAGGTGAGCGTGCACCTCAACTACCGCTTCGCGCCCGATCGCTCGGCCGCCGAGGCGATCGAGCACATCCGCGAGCTGTTCCCGGAGTACGAGCTCACCGTCCTCGACCAGGCGGAGGGTGCCCGGCCCGGCCTCGACGCAGCACTGGCCCGCCAGTTCCTCGCCGCCGTCGGGGCGGAGGCCAAGCCCAAGTACGGCTGGACGGACGTGGCCAGGTTCAGCGCCCTCGGCATCCCCGCGGTCAACTTCGGACCCGGCGACCCGCTCAAGGCCCACGCCGACGACGAGCGGGTCCCGGTGCACCAGATCACGGAATGCGCTGCTGCGCTGCGTACATGGTTGAACGCTCGCTGACGGCAGACGAGGCCGCACGGCGCACGCGTCGTGGACGACAGCGCCGCATCCTCCCCATCGGGATCGTGGTGCGCTGGCGGCTGATGCCGTGGTGGCTGCGCGTGATGCTGGTCTACGCGGTCTCCCGCATCGTCACGACGACCCTCATGCTGGTGCTCGCCGGGCAGCAGGCTGCGAACCCGTGGACGGGCGCGCACCCCGGCTACGCCGACTTCGCCAACATCTGGGACGGACGCTGGTACGAGATCATCGCCGGCTACGGCTATCCGAAGGAACTGCCGCTCACCGACGACGGGCACGTCGGTGAGAACGCGTGGGCGTTCATGCCCGCGTATCCCGGGCTCATCCGCGTGCTCATGGAGCTCACCGCTCTCCCGTTCACCGGGCTGGCCGTGTTCGTGTCGCTGGCCTTCGGCCTCGGGACCGCACTGCTCTTCCACCGGCTCCTCAGCACCCGACTGGACCCGTCGACGACGCTCTTCGCCGTCACCCTGTTCTGCTTCGCGCCGCTCTCGCCGCTGCTGCAGATCGGCTACGCGGAGTCGATGTACCTCTTCTTCCTGACGCTCGCCCTGCTCCTGCTCGTGCGGCGGCGCTACTGGCTGCTCGTGCCGGTGGTGACCGTGATGGCGCTCACCCGGCCGAGCGGGCTCGCCTTCGCGCTGGCGCTCGGCCTGCACGTCGTGCACCGCTGGTTCACGCGTGAGCGCGATCCGTTCAGCGTGGCAGAGCGCGTCGCGGCCGTGTCGGTGACCGTCATCACCGGGCTCATGGGGCTGGCCTGGCCCGCCGCCGCGTGGATCGCCACCGGGAATCCGTCGGCCTACGTCGAGACGGAGCTGGCCTGGCGGATGCCGTACATCGGGTACGTCGAGCTCGTGCCGTTCACAGCCTGGTTCCAGAGCGGCGTGTGGTGGCTCGGCATGCCGCTCGGCATCGTCGTGGTGATCGCCGTGATCCTCGGATTCGGGTTCGCCCTGTTCCTCCCGGCGGTGCGCAGGCTCGGTGTCGACGTGCGGTTCTGGCTCGCCAGCTACGCGCTCTACCTGCTCGCCGTGTTCTTCCCGCAGTCGAGCACCTTCCGGCTGCTCACGCCCCTCTTCCCGCTGCTCGGCGCGATCGCCCAGCCGCGCTCCCGGGTCTACCGGGTCGTCGTCGTCGCCGTCTTCGTCGTCCTGCAGTGGTGCTGGCTGTACCTCTGCTGGGCCTATATCGGCTACGACTGGACCCCGCCGTGACGACGCGGGGCTGATCCGGGCGTATGGGGGGAGCCCGTGATTTCGGATAGTGCCCCCGACGGGGGATAATGGATACTGTCTTGCCACGAAAGGGGAACTCAATGGCGGCGATGAAGCCACGTACTGGTGACGGACCGATGGAGGCCGTGAAGGAGGGTCGTCTCATCATCGTTCGCGTTCCACTCGAAGGCGGTGGCCGTCTGGTCGTCTCCGTCAACGACGCTGAGGCCAAGGAGCTTCACGACGCACTCGAGAAGGTCGTCGCGGCGGCTTAGGCCCGATCTACTTCGCTGGTCCGGGGCGCTCGCCCCGGGCCAGCGCTTTCTGTGCCAACGGATGCCGGCCTGCCGAATGCGGGAGCACGGATGCGGGAGTCGCTCATCCGTCAGGACGGATCGCCGCGGGGGAGTGCGGCGCTCGACCTATGCGCGCAGCTTCGAGATCTGGAGCAGGCCGTCGCCGGCCGGTGAGATCGCGCTGAGCACCGCCGTCGATCCGGAGATCTCCGTGATGAGCGAACGGAATCCGCTCGCGGTCTCGTCGCGCTGAGTCGGATCGGCCACGCGTCCACGCCAGAGCGCGTGCGGGACGAGCACCGATCCACCGGGACGGGCGAGGCGCAGCCCGTGCTCGACGTACTCGATGACCGACTGCGGGTCGGCGTCGATGAAGACGACGTCGTACGAGTTCTCGTTCATGCGGGGCAGCACGTCGCTGGCCCGGCCGGCGATGAGCCGGACGCGGTTCGCGGCGATGCCGGCATCCAGCAGGTTCGTTCGGGCGTGCTGCTGGTGATCGACCTCCGAGTCGATCGACGTGAGCGTCGCCTCGGGCGCGCCCGTCAGCAGCCAGAGGCCGGAGACGCCGACACCGGTGCCGATCTCCACGATCGCGGTCGCGGAGTGCGCCGCGGAGATCACCGCGGCCTGGGCGCCGATCGCCGGCGAGATCGGTTCGATGCCGAGCTCGAGCGACTGCTGCCTGGCCTTCGCGATCGATTCGGGCTCGCCGACGATGTCGTCGACGTACTTCCAGTTGAGGTCTTTGTCGGACACATGCGCTCCCAGGGTGATCGGAACAAGCCTAGAGCCGCCCTCCCACGGCGGATGGTCGCCTCGCCGCGGGTTATCCTGATGGCATGTTCGGGCTGACCTTCGAGAAACTCCTCATCATCGGGGTCATCGCGGTGTTCCTGCTCGGCCCGGAGCGGCTGCCGCACTACGCCGCCCAGCTCGGGCGCCTCGTCCGCCAGCTCCGCGACATGGCCAACGGCGCCAAGGACCGGATGCGCGACGAGATGGGCCCGGACTTCGACGACGTCGACTGGAAGAAGCTCGATCCGCGCCAGTACGACCCCCGCCGCATCATCCGCGAGGCGCTGCTCGACGATGAGCCGGTCAAGCCCACCGTGTCGCGGTCGAGCATGGCGGCCGCTGGGGCCGCCGCCGCCGGATCCGTCGACGCCGCGGATGCCGGCGATGCCACGCCCATCGGCGTGAACCCCAACTCCGCCTATCTGCAGAAGAAGCGCTCGGCGGCCATGGCCGCTGCCGCAGCCGCACCGGGGCAGGCGACGCCGTTCGACACCGAGGCCACCTAGAGCGCGCTCACTTCAGGCGGGCCGCCTTCAGCACCTTCGCGAGGAGCAGCATGGGGCCGGCCATGGAGCTGAACTCGGCCCCCGTGCGCGGGAGTTGCAGGAGGCCCGTCGAGCGCGACACCGTGACGGGGTCGACGAAGCGCAGGAGGCCTTCCCGCCCGTTCCTGCGGCCGAGACCGGACTGCTTGATGCCGCCCATCGGAGCGTCGACCGTGGAGAACGAGCCGCGGTAGCCCTCGTTGATGTTGACGCTGCCGGCGTCGATGGTGGCCGCCACCCGGCGGGCGCGGGCCAGCGACCCGCTGAGCACGGCGGAGTTGAGCCCGTACTCCGAGTCGTTGACGGCGATGACGGCCTCGTCGTCGGTGTCGACCGTGTAGACCGACACGACGGGGCCGAACGTCTCGCCTCTCGCGCAGTCCATCTCCTCGGTCACCCCGGTGAGCACGGTCGGCTCGTAGAAGTACGGACCGAGGTCGGGGCGGGCCACGCCGCCGGCGAGCACCGTGGCTCCCTTCGCGACGGCGTCGGCGACGTGCGCCTGCACGCGTGCGAGCTGGGCCGCGGTGGTCAGGGATCCGACGTCGGTGGAGTAGTCGAAGGCCGATCCGATGACGAGGGAGGAGACCCGGTCGGCGAGGGCGGTGGAGAACGCGTCTGCGACACCGCGCTGCACGTAGATGCGCTCGACCGAGACGCAGAGCTGCCCGGCGGAGGCGAAGCATCCGTAGGCCGCATCGGCGGCGGCCTCGACCGGATCGACATCGTCGAGCACGATCATGGCGTTCTTCCCGCCCAGCTCGAGGGAGGCGCCGACCAGGCGCTCGGCCGCCTTGACGGCGACGGTACGGCCCGTCGCGGTGGAGCCCGTGAAGCAGATGTAGTCGGCGGTGTCGGTGATGGCGCCGCCGATCACGGGTCCGTCTCCGGTGACCACGGCCCAGAGCTCGGCCGGCACGCCGGCGTCGATGAACGCGCGGCGCAGGGCCAGCACGCTGAGGGCACCCTGGTCGTCGGCCTTCTGCACCACGCCGCAGCCGGCGGCCAGGGCGGGGACGACGTCCATCGCGGCGAGGCTCAGCGGGAAGTTCCACGGGGTGATGACGCCGACGACGCCCTTGGCCCGATACCGCACCGTCGTGTCGACGATGAGCGGCAGCGCCGAACGCCTGCGGCCTCCGCGAAGCGCCCGCGGCGCTGCGATGGCGTTGTAGCGGGTGACCCCTGCCGACTGGAACAGCTCCTCGAAGGCCTGGCCCCTGGTCTTGCCCGTCTCAGCCTGCACGAGGTCGAGGATGCCCTCCCGGCGCTCCAGCAGCAGGTCGTGGGCGCGCAGCAGGATGCTGCGGCGGGCGGCGAAGCCGGCGCGTGCCCATGCGACCTGGGCGAGCCGGGCGCGGGAGAAGGCGTCGGCGACGTCGGCCGGCGTGCTCGCCGGCAGTTCATGGAGCACGTCTCCGGTGAGCGGTGCGATCACGGACCGTGTCGCTCCTGAGGTCGATGAGACGTCGGCGTCGAGGTCGTTGAGGATCGCGAGATCCGGCATCGTTGCGGGCATTGCGCCATTCTAGGTCAGTTGACCCAGTCGGCCGTCCCCCGTTCGAGTGAAAGTGCCGGAGAGTGCCGTCGAACTCTCATCCGCCGGGGCGACGTCCGGATACACTTCCGCAATGATCGCAACGCAGCGGACGCTCTCCCGCGCCACCGTGGCCGGCTACGCCGTCGGTTCCCTGGGCACAGGCGGGTTCGCCACATTGCCCGGCCTCGTGCTGGTGTTCTATCTCACGGACACCCTCGGAGTGGCCGCGCTTCTCGCCGGACTGCTCGTGACGCTGGCGAAGATCTGGGACGTGCTCATCGACCCGGTCATCGGCGCGTGGAGCGACCGCTGGCTGGCACGCACGGGAAGCCGTCGGGGGTTCATGATGCTCGGTGCCGTGACGCTGCCGCTGTTCTTCCTGCTCACCTTCTCGGTGCCGCCCGGGCTGCCGCCCCTCGCCGCCGGCTTCTGGGTGCTCGTGGCCTTCCTCCTCACCGCCACGTCGTTCAGTCTGTTCCAGGTTCCCTACATCGCCCTGCCCGCCGAGATCGCCGACGGCTACGACCAGCGCACCCGCCTGCTCACCTGGCGCGTCGTCGTGCTCACCCTCGCGATCCTGCTGTTCGGCGCCGGTGGACCGGCCCTCCGCAGCGTCTCGGACGACGAGTACGTCGGCTACCTGATCATGGCGCTGGTCGCCGGGATCACGATCGGCGCGGGCATGCTCGTGGCGGTGTTCGTCGCTCCCCGGACCGGAGCCGTCCGGCCAGACGACCCGGCAGCCGTGAAGCCCTCTCTGCGCAGGCACTACGCCGACGGCATCGGCGCGCTGCGCCGGAGCCAGCCGTTCCGGGTGCTCCTGCTGACGTTCCTGCTGCAGGGACTCGCGACCGGGCTGATGCTCGCAGCCGCGAACTACGTCGCCGTCTGGGTGCTGCGCTCGACGGATGCGCTGACCTTCCTGTTCCTGGCGCTCATCGCCCCGGCCATCGTGTTCGCACCGCTCTGGGGCGTCATCGCCAGGCGGGTGGGCAAGGAGCGCACCTTCGTGCTGGCGAGCAGCCTGTTCGGCATCGCCGCCGTCTCGTTGATCGGACTGCTCTGGGTGCCGGGGGCATGGGTGTACGTGCCCGTCGCCCTGGCGGGAGCCGGCTACGCGGGCATGCAGTCGATGCCCATGGCCATGCTGCCCGACGTCATCTCCCACGACGCCGTCACCAACGGCCCCGGCCGCGCCGGCACCTTCGGCGGCATGTGGACGGCCGGGGAGACGACGGGCATGGCGCTCGGGGCGACGGTGCTCTCGATCGTGCTGGCCGTCACCGGCTACGCGCAGTCGACGGGCTCCGAGGTCATCGACCAGTCCACGGCTGCGATCGGCGGCATCGTGGTGAGCTTCAGCGTGGTCCCGGCCGTCGTGATCGGTTTCAGCCTGATGGCCATGCGTCGGTACCGGTTGCGCAGGCAGGACATCGACGTGCTCGATCCCGAGGCCTCGGTTCGGGCGGATGCCGCGACCGACGTGCAGACGGGGTCCGACCGATGAGCGCCTTCGAGCAGGATCCCGCCGCCATCCTCGAGCGCCTGGCGGTCCTGCGTGATGCGGACGCGCCGACCCACGGCGGTCGTGTGCTGTCGTACGTGTACGACTCCGGGCTCGCCGAGCTCGACGAGCTCGCGGCATCCGCGATCCGCGCCGTGCAGCCGCTCAACGGACTCGACCCGACGACGTTCACCTCGATCGCCGTGATGGAGCGGGAGCTCGTCGGATTCGCCCGCCGAGTGCTGCACGGCGACGACGACGTCGTCGGCACGGTGACGAGCGGTGGGACGGAGAGCTGCCTGCTCGCGGTCAAGACGGCGCGCGACGCCTGGCGCGCGGCCGGAGGGACCGGTGTGCCGCGGCTCGTCGCCCCCACGACCGTGCACGCCGCGTTCCACAAGGCCGCGCACTACTTCGGACTCGATCTCGACCTCGTCCCCGTCGACGTCGAGACGGGCGCGCCGTCCGTGTCCGCCATCGCCGCTCGCCTCGACTCCGCCGTGGCCATCGTGGTCGTGAGCGCGCCGTCGTATCCGACGGCGACGCTCGATCCGATCGCCGAGGTCGCGGCCATCGCGGCCGAGCGCGGCATCGCCTGCCACGTCGACGCCTGCATCGGCGGATTCGCCCTGCCGTGGTGGCGCGGCGGATCCGTGCCGGCCTGGGACTTCCGCATCCCCGGTGTCACGAGCCTGTCGGCCGACCTGCACAAGTACGGCTACGCGCCCAAGGGGGTGTCCGTTCTGCTGCAGCGCGGACGCGACCGCCAGCGGATGCAGTACTTCGCGACCACCCGGTGGCCCGGCTACCCCGTGGTCAACCCCACCCTGCTCGGTTCGAAGTCGGCCGGGCCCCTCGCCGCATCCTGGGCGATCACGCATGCGCTCGGCGACGCCGGGTTCGCCCGTCTCACGGCTGCCGCCGAGCGGGCGACGGATGCGCTGATCGGCGTCGTCGGTGCCATCGACGGGCTGCGCATCGTCGGCGATCCGGTCGGGCCGCTGTTCGCCGTCGCGGCCGACGATTCGGTGCCGGCCGGCCGGCGCGTCGATCCGCACCACTGGGCCGACGCGGCGCGGACGCTGGGCTGGGTCATCCAGTTGCAGCCCGGGCTGACCCAGGCCGACGGCACCCGGCTGCCGCACACGACGCACCTCACGATCACTCCCGTGACGGAGTCCAGGCTCGCGGAGCTCGGCCCGGCGCTCGTGAGCGCCGCCGATGCCGTCCGCGGCATGCCGGCGGCATCGGCCGCGCCGTACCTCGAGGCGCTCGAGCCCGTGCTCGGCTCCCTCCACGGTGTGCTCCCCGACTCGGACGGCGCTGCGGCCATCCTCGCGGCCGTGGGGATCGGCGGTCCGGACGGCGGCGGGCTGCCGGCCCGGCTGGCGCCCCTGCTCGCCCTCATCGAGGCCATGCCGTCCGCGCTCGCCGAGCGGCTGCTCACCGAGCTGCTGGCGCGGCTGGTCGAACCGTCCTGATCAGTCCCCGCACACCGCGACGATGTAGTCGAACACCTGCGCCTTGACCGCGGGCGGGAGGGGAAGCAGGTAGCGGCCGTCGCGCCCGGTCGAGGTCGCGACGTCGATGACCAGCACCGTTCCGACCTTGTCGTCGGCGAGGGCGTGCGGATCGCAGCGGGTGGGGCGCATCCCGAGCGAGACCGTTCGCGGGTCCGTCGCGGCGTCGACGGTGAGGTCGAGCGGCCAGCCGTCCGAGCCGTCCACCGGCGACATCAGCGTCGTCGAACGGACGCCCGCGATCTCGACGGTCCCGTCGTCGCCCGTCGGCGTGAGCCGGAGGTCGATGCGCGCCGTCGCGGCGGCGCCGTCGCCCGTCACCACGAGGGCGGTCGGCGGAGCGATCGTGACGACGGCGTCGACGTCGTGCACGATGCATCCCTCGCGGACCAGCCGGTCGATCGTGTTGTTCGGATCCCCGGGCGTGACCTCGACGGTCGTCGAACCCGTGCCGGAGGAGAGGACGAGTGCCACGGAGCCGGCCGAGTCGTCGCCCGCGCAGTCGAGGGCGGGGATGGGGGAGCGGAGGTCGATGGTGGCTCCGGGGCGGATGGTGACCGGGTGGGCGTCGTAGACCGCCGGCGCACTGAACTGCGGAGACGTGAAGGTGGCGGTCTCGACGGTCATCGGCTCGGCACCGGCGTTGGTCACGCTCATGCTGAACACGCCCCTGGTGTAGTCGGTGCGGCCCTGCAGGATGTCCACCTCGGCGGAGGACGAGGCCGACGACGCCTCCTGGCCGTTCGGCGAGGCCGTGCACCCGCTCAGTCCGGCGGTCGCGCCGACGAGGACGGAGAGGACGGCGATGGGTCCGATCCGGCCGAGCTCCGCACGCTCACCCCGCCCGGGCCACGGGTGCCGGGTGCC
>JBEVEO010000231.1:0-5053 GCA_040512695.1 Leifsonia sp.
GTGCCGACGCCCCGCAACAGGTCCTTGTACGGCTTCGAGGCCGGGTCACCACGGAAATTGATGCTCTGGAACAGGTACTGCATCATCGTGCGCATCTCGCCGAACTGGCCGCCGAGACCCTCCTGCAGGGCATTGGCGGCCGCGGGATCCGGCTCGTCGGTGGCGATTTCGTTGATCAGCTGTTGCACGTGGAAGTACATGGTGCTCCTTCGAGATCCCGCGTTGAGCGAGGCGGGCCAACCGTATGTCGAGGAGCGAGCGGTGCTCACAGGGTTGACATCCGGTGCGGAGCGTGCAGTCCCGCGCACCGCCCCTCGCGCCCGGAACGCGCGAATACACCCCGGAGGGCCCATTTGGCAAACCCCTTCTTCGGCGGAGCCGGGCGAAGCAGGCTGGCTCCACCGCTGGGGGATCGCGGTCGGCGACCGAACCAGGCGCCGCGAGAATCACTGAGGAGCACCACCATGACAGACGCATACCGAAGCGACGCATCAGCGTCCGGGGGCGGAGCCACGGGCACGACCGAGGCCGTGCGAGACGAGGCCGGGAACATCAGGGACACGGCCGTCGATGCCGGAAGGACCGTGGCCGCGACGGCCAAGGACGAGGCGGCCGGAGTCGTCGAGGAGGCCAAGGTGCAGGTGTCCACCCTGTTCTCGCAGGTGAGGGACGAGCTGCGCGATCAGGCTGCCACCCAGCAGACCCGTGCCGCCGCCGGTCTCCGGTCCATCGGCGACGAATTGAACGAGATGTCGCGGGCATCCTCGGGCGGGATCGCGGCAGACCTGGTCTCCCAGGCGTCATCGCGGGCCGGATCCGTCGCGTCCTGGCTCGAGGGCCATGACCCCGCTTCGCTCATCGACGAGGTCCGGAACTTCGCACGACGACGGCCGGGAACCTTCATCGCCATCGCGGCGGGTGTCGGCCTTCTCGCCGGCCGGATCACGCGTTCGGCGGCGAGCAACGCCCACGACTCGGCCGGGTCGGCGAAGCCGGCCGATGCGGTCACCTCCGCACCCCGGACCGACCAGATCGACGCATCGGCATCGACGGGCGCCACGGCCACCCCGCTGTACTCGGCACTGGCGGCCGACGAGCAGGGCACGCCCACGTTCGACGACGTCGCCTACGGCGATGAGGCGGCCGCCTTCGGCGACGACTCGTCGAAGGAGTTCGGCGCGGGCAACGCGCAGCGTCCGTACGGAGACGATCGATGACCGACCTGCCGACCCCGTCGGAGGAGAAGGCGGCAACGACGTCGCTCGGCGACCTCCTGAGCGAAGTGACCCGTGACATCTCCACCCTCATGCGGCAGGAGGTCGCCCTCGCGAAGGCCGAGCTGCAGGAATCGGCCAAGCGGGCCGGAAAGGGAGCAGGCATGCTCAGTGGCGGCGGCGTCGCCGGCCTCCTCGCACTGCTCTTCCTGTCCATCGCCGCGTGGTGGGGACTCGGCTACCTGATCGGCAATGCCTGGTCGGGGCTGGTCATCGCCGTCGTCTGGGGGATCGTCGCGGCGATCCTCCTCATCAGCGGCCGCAAGGCGATCGCGTCCGTGGAGGGCGTGCCCCAGACCGTGGAGACGGTCAAGGAAATCCCTGAAACTCTCAAGCGAAACGAGGAGAACCGATGACGAACGACCCAGACCAGATCCGGGCGGACATCGAAGCCACCCGGCGTGACCTCGGCAGCGATGTCGATGCGCTCGCCGACAAGGTGGACCCGACCAAGATCGCCCAGCGGCAGGCGGACAAGGCGAAGGACGCCGTGCGTTCCGTGCGCGACCGTGTGATGGGGGTCGCCTCGGACGTGCGGGACGATGCCGGCAGCGTGGGCGACAGCGTCTCCGGAGTGGCGCAGTCAGCCGTCCAGAAGGCGAAGGGCAACCCCCTCGCCGTCGGGCTCATCGCCTTCGGCGCCGGCTGGCTCCTCTCGTCGCTGATCCCGCCGAGCACGAAGGAGAAGGAGCTCACCTCGTCGCTCGCCGACGCGGCACAGCCGTTGCTCGACGAGGCCAAGGACGTCGCCTCGACCATCGCCGGCGATCTCAAGGAGCCGGCCCAGGATGCGGCGACCGCCGTCAAGGACTCTGCGGCAGGCGCCGTCGAGACCGTCAAGGCCGAGGCGGGATCCGCCGTCGACGAGGTGAAGGACCAGGCGTCCGATTCTCGCGACAACATCCAAGGCGCGGCCGGCTGACGACGGCGTCGCGCTGGATCTGATGGCGAGCGTCGGTTCCCGGGCGGGAGCCGACGCTCGACGTCGTCTCATAGCACGCAATGGCCACCGGGCGTAGGCCCTGCGGCGAACCCCGGCAACGCGTACGGTGACGAACATGACCTCCGCGCCGTCCACGTCCGAATCCGTCAGCCGTCAACGTCGAGCTGCCCTGATCTACAACCCGGTGAAGCTCGTCGCCGATGACCTGCGCCCGACGGTCGAAGCCGCTGAGCGTGATGCCGGATGGGGTCCGTCCCTGTGGTTGGAGACGACCGAGGAGGACCCGGGTACCGGGCAGGCTGCCGAGGCGCTCGAGGCCGGCGTCGACATGGTCATCGCCGCAGGCGGCGACGGCACCGTTCGGGTCGTCGCGGAAGCGTTGCGTGGCTCGGGGATCCCGCTCGCCCTGCTGCCATCGGGGACCGGCAACCTGCTGGCCCGCAACCTCGACCTCACCCTCGACGACGCCGCCCACTCCATCGAGACGGCATTCACCGGGGACGACCGGCCGATCGACATGGCCGTGGTCGACATCCGCGACGCTGACGGGGCCGTGCATCGCCATGCCTACCTCGTCATGGCCGGACTCGGCATCGACGCGAAGATGCTCGCCAACACCGACGACGACCTCAAGGCGAAGGCCGGATGGCTGGCCTACGTGAAGGCCATCGGGATCGCGCTGCGCGACAAGAACCAACTGCGACTGCGCTACAACCTCGACGGTGCAGGCAACCGCAGCCTGCGCGCGCACACCATCATGGTGGGCAACTGCGGCTCCCTGCCCGCGAACATCCTGCTGTTGCCGGACGCAGCGGTGGACGACGGGGAGTTCGACATCATCGTCCTGCGACCAGAGGGCTTCGTCGGCTGGCTGCAGATCGTGACCAAGATCTTCTGGGAGAACGGCGTCCTCCGGCGAACCACAGCGGGACGGAAGCTGATGGGGGCCACCAAGGAGGTGCGCGCTCTCAACTACTTCAAGGGCAGGGAACTCGTCGTGTCACTGAGCCGACCCGAGCAGATCCAGCTCGACGGTGACAGCTTCGGGGAGGCGCGCGCCTTCAAGACGTGGGTCGATCCGCTGAGCCTGGTGGTCCGTATGCCCCGCGGCGTATGAGAAGCGACTCAGCCGAGTCGCTTGCCTGATGGGCGGATGACCCGCAGCCACCGGTAGCCGTAGGCATCGAGTGGCACCGTGAGCTTCCCGGTCTCGTCGAGCTCGATCACGCGGCCATCGACGAGGAGGTCGACGAGCACGTCCTCCGGATCGATCTCGGCCACCGGGAAGGTGACGGTGACGGGCTCGTCGCTGAAGTTGTGCAGGGCGAGCATCCGGCCCTCCGCCCCGGCCAGTGAGTGGACGAGGACACTCGTCGACGGCTGCTCGATCACTGTGCACTCACCCCACCCCATCTCGCTCGAGGCCCGGTAGCGCCGGATCAGGGTGCGCATGAAATTCAGCAACGAGTCTGGATCGTGTCGCTGGTCCGAGGCGTTGATGTGCTCGGGCCCGAAGCCCCCGCGGACGACCGGGGACGGGAGCTTCCTGGCCGACGCGTTGGAGAATCCGCCGTTGTCGTCGCCGGTCCACTGCATGGGCGTGCGGACGGCGGTACGATCGCCGGCCTCGAGCCGTTCGCCCATCCCGATCTCCTCGCCGTAGAACAGCACCGGGGTGCCCGGCAGGGAGAACATCAGGCTGTACGCCATACGGATGCGTCGCGGGTCGCCCTGCAGCATCGACGGCAGCCGACGGATGATGCCGCGCCCGAACACCTGCATCCGCTCCTCGGGGCCGAAGGCCGTGAACACCTCCTGCCGCTCTTCCTCGCTCAGCTTGTCGAGCGTGAGTTCGTCATGGTTGCGGACGAAGTTCGCCCACTGCGACTCCACGGCGATCGGCGGGCGGGAGCCCAGCGCCTCGACGAGGGCGTCCGGGCTCTGGCGGGCGAGGCTGAGGTACAGCCTCTGCATCGTGATGAAGTCGAACTGCATGGTGAGGCCGTCGCCGTCGGGCCCGCCGAAGTACTCCAGCTGGTCCTCGCGCGGCAGGTTCGCCTCACCGAGCATCACGGCATCGCCGGAGCGACGGCCGAGGAAGGCGCGCAACGACTTGAGGAAGTCGAGCGGGTTCTCCAGTGCGCCATCCGGCCGCTGTACTCCGCCCTCGTCGATCAGGAACGGCACGGCGTCGACGCGGAAGCCGGACACCCCGAGTTCCAGCCAGAACCCCATGATCTTGGCGACCTCGTCGCGCACCTTCGGGTTGGTGACATTGAGGTCGGGCTGGAACCGGTAGAAGTTGTGCAGGTAGTACTGTCCGGTCTTCTCGTCGAGTTCCCACACGCTGTCCTCGACGTCGGGGAAGACCGGCTCCACCTTCGTGCGCGGCGGGTGGTCGCGCCAGACGTAGTAGTCCCGGTAGGGGTTGTCCTTCGAGCTGCGCGCCTGGACGAACCACGGATGCCGGTCGGAGGTGTGATTGACGACGAGGTCGACGATGACGCGGATGCCGCGATCCCTCGCCATCCGGATCATCTCGACGAAATCGCCGTGGTTGCCGAGCCGGGGATCGATGCCGTAGAAGTCGGAGATGTCGTATCCGTCGTCCTTGTTCGGCGTCGGGTAGAACGGCATGAGCCAGAGGCACGTGATGCCGAGCTCGTGCAGGTAGTCCATCCGGTGGGCGAGGCCCTCGAAGTCACCCACCCCGTCGTCGTTCCAGTCCAGGAAGGTCTCGACGTCGAGGCAGTAGACGACAGCCGTCTTCCACCAGAGATCGCTGGTGTCTGTGATTCTCATAGCCGTCCGAGCACCTTCTCTCCGTACAGCTCTA
>JBEVEO010000261.1:0-3656 GCA_040512695.1 Leifsonia sp.
CGGTGTCCCGTTCCCACTGGATGTTCCTGCCGCCGTGTTCGAGGTGGACAGGGCGCGGGATGCCGTCGAGTCCGAGTCGGCCCCAGTCCCAGAGTTTGAAGGTGAAGATGAACGGTGTCGCCGAGATCTCGAGCACCATCGAGTCGGAGCCGGAACAGTGCCCGGTACCGGCCGGGATGGAGACGTGGTCGTGCTTCTTCGCCGGGATCATGTTGACGTACTTCTCGGCGTCGAACGGGTGCTGTCCGTCTGTCGCCGCCCACAGGTCGTCGAGCATGTCCTGCGGGTCCGTGCCCGTCTTCGTGCCGAGGTAGACCACCGCGTGGTCGGCCGCATCGAGCAGGTAGTAGCTCTCGTCCTGCGTGTAGTGCATGCCGAACTTGTCCTGGATGTAGTCCGTCAGCGGGTGCACCTGGAGCGACAGGTTTCCGCCGCCCATGGTGTCGAGCAGGTCGAACCGGATCGGGAACTCTGCGCCGAAGCGCGCGAAGGTCCTGTCGCCGAGGAGGGCACGCGGCTCGGCGAGCACGAGGTCAATGGCCGGGATCTCGACGACCTTGCCGTCGGCCTCGAGCAGGAGCGAGTTCTCCTCCGGCACGCAGTCGAAGCACCAGGCGTAGTTGCGAGCGGACTCGTCGAGCGCCATCTTGTCCTTCATCCACTGCCCGCCCCAGACACCCGGGTCGAAGAACGGCACGACACGGAGCGGACCGGAGGTGGCCTGGCGGAGCGCGGAACGGAACGCCGTGCCGCTGATCATGCCGGCGGCATCCGTCGCTGCTGTTCCACCGATGGCGTTGCCGTCGAGCACGAAGTCGAGAGTGGCGAACAGTTCGCGCTTGTGCCGGTCGGCGACGCGCCATTCGACGAAGAAGCCGCGCTTGTACTTGCGCAGGTTGTCTTCGCCGGTGTTGTCGCAACGCCAGTTGGTGGCGCCTGCGCGCTGCCGCTGCTGGAGCTCCCACCTGGCCATGTCGACGAGGACAGTGGCGTCGGCATCCGGGGCAGCGAGAGCGGCGCCCCAGCCGACGACAACCGTGGGGGTCTGCGTTGCACGGATGTCGTCGCCGACGGCCGCGAGACGCCCGGCGTCGTAGAACACGTCGAGGGTTGCGTGGCTGATGACCCCGAACACCCGGTCGTCGGTCAGGTTGTGGGCGATGCGCTGGTCGATCTCGGCGATCGGCAGGGCAGCGGCGGACTCGACGTCGATGATCCGGTAGTCGGGGAGCCCGGTGCGGAGCTGCTCGATGAGTTCGGGCAGGTCGACGCCGGGGTAGGTGTCGACGACGACGACGGGCGCCCTCGTCCCCGCTGCCACCGTCGCGGTCTCGTGCACGGCCTGCCAGGCGGCCTCGCCCGAGAGCACGGACTCCCCCGCAGGAAGCGGGATCGTCGGCTGCTTGACGTAGCCGGACTGGTGGGTGTGGTGCGGAGGTGTCATCGTGCGTGCTCCTGGTCGGTGGCGTTCCTGGCGATGACCGAGAGGCCTCGCAGGACGGAGAGTTCGGGGTTCGCCGGGGTGATGAAGTCGGGGCGGTGGGCGGAGGACCACAGGTGCTCATTCACCCAGGCGGTGAGGGCAGGAAGAACGACGTCGCTGGAGCGCATCACTCCCCCGGAGATGATGACGACGTCTGGGTCGTAGGCGTGGCAGAGCGACACGATCGTTGCGCCCCAGACCCTGAGGAAGCGGGCGAGGACATCGGATGCCACGGCGTCGCCGGCCTGGGCGGCCGCGATGATCTCCCGAATACCGATGGTCCCCGTGGCGGCGAGGCTGGAGGACGCGGCATCCGGGTGGGCGAGGACAGCTGCGCCTGCCGCCCACGTGCTTGCCAGCGATTCGGCGCAGCCGATGTTGCCGCACGGGCAGGGCGGAGCGTCGATGTCGACGGTGACGTGACCGCCGAGGATGCCGGCGTGGTCGTGGGCGCCGCGCAGGAGGGTTCCGTCGATGAGGGCGGCGGTGCCGATCCCGGTTCCGAGCGTGACGGCGACGGCATCCGTCTCCCCGGCCGCGGCCCCATAGGTCGTCTCACCGAGCAGGGCCGCCCTGGCGTCGTTCTCGATGCCGGCAGGAACCCCGAACGCCTGTCTGGCCCAGTCGCGCATGTCCCGGTCGCCGAGGTAACCGTATTTGCCGTGGGCGGCGACCATCTGGCCGGTGCGCTGGTTGACCACTCCCGGGAGGGCGATGCCAATCGAGGAGATCGGTGCGCCTGCAGCAGCGACGAGTTCGCGGCCGACGCGTTCGGCGTCCGCGAGGTCGGCGAGGGTGCCGGAGACCCGGAATTCGCGGGATGCGAGGACCTCACCGTCGGAGAGAAGGCCGGCTTTGACGGCGGTGCCGCCGAAGTCGAAACAGAGCTCGGTCATTCTTCCCTCCTCGTTGTGGGTGTCGTTTCGGTTGGTAACGTTACCATAGGGCAATCGGATCGCGCAACTGACTGTCGCAGACCGTCGTTCCGCGTTGTTTCCCGGGTCAGTTGCCCGCGACGGCGAGCGTGACGGGCATCTCGACGGTGCGCGCCGTGCCCGGATCGGCCGTGCCGCCGAGCCGGGCGAAGAGCATGGTGGCGGCTTCCCGGCCGAGCTGCCTGGCGTCGTGTTCGAGCACGGCGACGGGCACGGGCATGAGCTCGGAGAGTTCGAAGTTGTCGAAGCTGACGAGGGTCGGCATGTCGGCGGCGTCCGCGCCGGCACGCATTCGCCTGCCGATCTCCTTCAGGGCACCGATGGTGTTCCGGTTGTTCGCGCCGAAGACCGCGGTCGGCGGCTCCGGCAGGTCGAGCAGCCGCTCCATGGCCGCCCGCGCGGTGTCGACATCCTGCTGACCACGCTGGATGAGTTCGGGGTCCGGGACTATTCCGCGTTCGGCCAGCGCCCGCTCGAAACCGGTGAACCGGCGTTGTCCGGTGAAGACCGACAGTACGTTTCCGAGGTAGCCGATCCGCGTGTGGCCGGCGTCGAGAAGCCAGCTGGTCCCCCGGTAGGCCCCACCCACGTCGTCGAGCAGCACGGTGTCGACGTCGAGTCCGTAGACCCGGCGAGAGGCCAGAACGATCGGCGTATCCCCCAGCCGTTCCGGCTGCAGGTGTTCGGACGCCCCGCCGGATGGAACGAGCACGAGGCCCTCGACCTGGCGCCCGATGAAGTCGGCGATGAGCTGCTTCTCCCTGCCACCGTCCTCGTTCGTGTTGCCGAGGACGATCCGCTTGCCGTGCTGCGCTGCGACTTCTTCGATCCCCAGGGCGACGTTGCTGTAGTACGGGTTGGCGAGGTTGGTGATGGCCACGCCGATCAGGCCGCTGGCCTGGCCGGGGCGCAGGCTCCTGGCGTTCTCGTTCCGGAAGTAGCCGAGCGACTTCACCGCGTCGAACACGCGTTCCTGCACATCAGGCCGCACGTTGCGGCCACCCGCGAGCGTGCGGGAGACGGTCATCGGGCTGACCCCGGCCTGGAGCGCGACCTGCTTGATCGTGGGCTGGCGGGCAGGCTTGGCAGGACCGGTCACGATATGCCTCCCTTTCTGCCCGATATCGCGGCGATCTCACGGTACTACCGCGGGGCATCCGCTCGGGACCCTAGGCAGGCTGCTCTTCGAATGTTACTGTCACTCTTGGTAACGTTAACAGACACGGGCGAGCAGGGCT
>JBEVEO010000278.1:0-4929 GCA_040512695.1 Leifsonia sp.
CTGGACGCATCGAGTCCTCGCTCGCGCAGGGAGCTCTTCACCGCGGCATCGAGTTCGCGCTCGGCACCGCCGTAGCGCCGGTTCCAGAACACCGCGCCGGCATCCGTCGCTCCCAGAACATCGTCGATCACGGCCGAGGCGGGCCCCCGCCGCAGCACGAGAGGCACGCCGAGGTCCGCGAGGGAGCGGGCCAGCGAGCGCAGGCTCTGGTGCAGCCACCATCGCGTCGCGCCGCCGAGCGGCCGGATGCCGGGTGACTCCTCATCGAGGATGTAGAGCGCGACGACCGGTGAACCGCGTTCGAGTGCGGCGACCAGAGCCGGGTTGTCGGCCACCCGCAGGTCGTCGCGGAGCCAGACGATCGACGGCCTCCCGGTGGTGGCGTCACTCATCGGCGACCCGGATGACCACCTTGCCGCGCACGTGGCCCCCTTCGACGAGCCGCTGGGCCTCCGCGCCGTCGGCCAGGTCGAACACCCGGTCGACGTGGGCACGCACCTCGCCGGTGGCGAGCAGCTGCGCGATCTCGGCGAGCACGCGGCCGTCTGCAGCGACGTTGTACCCGGTCGCCCGCACGCCGCGGTCCTCGGCCTCCTCGCGCATCGTGGGCCAGCTGCCGGTCGGGGCGTTCACGATCAAGCCGCCCCGACGGAGCACGTCGAGCGATCGGGATCCGGTGTCGTCATGCACATTGCCCACGAGGTCGATGACCACGTCGATGTCGGCGACGACCTCCTCGAACCGCTCGGTGCGATAGTCGATGGTCACGTGGGCGCCGAGCTCGCGGAGGAAGCCGGCATTCGCCGCGGAGGCCGTTGCGATGACGTGGGCGCCGCGGAGCCTGGCGAACTGCACGGCGAAATGGCCGACGCCGCCGGCGCCGGCGTGGATCAGCATCCGCTTGCCGTACCCGGCACCACCGAGCTGGACGACCATCCCCCACGCCGTCTGCGCGGCGACGGGGACGGCAGCGGCCTCGATGTGGCTGATGCCGTCGGGCTTCACGGCCAGCGCCGTCGATGCGACGGTGACGTACTCGGCGAAGCTGCCGCCCAGGCGCGGCACCCGGCCCATGCCGAACACGGGAGTGCCGACCGGGAACGGATACGCCGCGTATGGAACGGCCTCGACGACGCCGGAGAAGTCCGATCCGCCGACGAAGGGGAACGACGCGATGGCCGCAGCGGTGCCACGGCCCGACCGGGTCTTCACGTCGATGGGGTTGACGCTCGCCGCCAGCACGCGCACGAGCGCCTCATCGGCGATGCGGAGGGGCTTCGCCACCTCGGCGATGTGCAGTTCGTCGGCGCTGCCGGTGCGGTCGATGACGAGGGCTCGCATGGTTTCTGACATCCGTGCTCCCTTCCCCTTCCCATTCTGATCCAGGCCGTATCATCCGAACAGCGGCGCCGGTCGCGGATGGGGTGTCGCATGAGGATACTGTTCGGGATCCTGAGGATCCTCGCTGCCGCGGCGATCGCCGTCGCCGTGGTGGGGCAGTTCTCCTACAGTCTCTCTCGCGTGCCCGATCCGGTGTTCTTCGTGGTGAACTTCTTCAGCTTCTTCACGATCCTCTCGAACCTGCTCTCGGCGATCGTGCTCGCCATCGGGGCCGGCTACGCCTTCGCCGGGCGGCGCGATCCCGACTGGTACAACATCGCGCGCGCCTGCGTCGTGACGTACATGGCGACGACCTTCGTGGTCTACAACCTGCTGCTGCGCAACATCTCCCTCGACCAGGGGAACACCGTCCCGTGGTCGAACGAGATCCTGCACGTCTGGGCTCCGCTCTACCTGATCCTCGACTGGGTGCTCGCGCCCGGCCGCCGGCCGATCCCGTGGAACCGGTTCTGGCTGATCCTGTCCGTACCGCTCGTCTGGGTGCTCTACACGATGGTCCGCGGACCGATCGCGCAGTGGTACCCGTACCCGTTCCTCGATCCGGCGCAGCCGGGCGGGCTCGGAGCCGTTGCGGTGTACGTCATCGCCATCGCCGGGTTCATCGGCGTGGTCGGGGTGGGCATCACCCTGCTCAGCCGGACGCGCTGGCCGCACTGACCCGGCACGCAGCAGCCGACGGGTTCAGCGGGTGGTGAGCCAGTCCTCGAACGCCGCCCGGAGCGCCGCCGTCTGCGCGGGCCGGCCGTCATCGCGGGCGGGGATCGCGGTGAGCGGAGAACCCAGTCCTCCTGCCCACTGCTCGGCGATCTCGAACGGATGCACCGGGTCGCGCGGCGCCCCGATGACCGCCGTCGGCAGGCCGATGCCCGCCAGCTCCGCTTCGGAGGAGAACGCGCGGTTCCGGGGGATCTCGACGAGGCGGATCGCGCGCGCGGCCGCCGCCGGGGCCCGGAACTGGGTGAGCAGGCCGTCGGCGCCGAGCGTCGAGGCGTCGAGGATCGAGCGATAGGGCAGGGTCTCGCGGAAGCGCGCCTGCCCCTCCACCGGACCGGATCGGTGCAGGAGCTCGCCGATCACGGGGAAGACGCGCAGGTTCTCGGGCAGCGATCGGTCGGTGAACGACGGGCGGACGAACAGGGCGCGCTCCACCGGGAGGCGTCGCGAGAGGGCGATCCGCAGGGCGATGGCTGCGCCCATCGAGACGCCGACGAGCGCGACGGGCTCGTCCGACCCCGTCGTGCCAGCGTCCACCTCGGCCGCGACCTCCTCGGCCAGCGCGTCGATGGCGAAGTCCGCCGGTGCCCCGATGAGGCTCGACGCACCGTGGGCACGCACGTCGGGCGCGATCACGCGGGCGTCGGGGAACGTCGCCGCGAGGACCGGCCCGAAGAGGTCGAGCATGTACTGCCGGTCGGATCCGAGCCCGTGGATGAACACGACGACCATGCTGCCCTCCCGATGGATCGAACGGATCAGCGTCGCGTGGAGCGGCGGTGGAGCTCGTCGATGAGGGCGTCGGCGAGGCCGACCAGGATGGCGATCTGGTCCTCGTCGCGGTCGACCCAGCGGCAGAGCGGCTCGGGGGAGACGGGCACGAAGTCCACGTGCTGCTCCCACACCACGAGCGTGCGTTCCGCTCCGAGCACGTACTGCTGCCACCACACCTGGCGGAGGTAGGACCGCGGGATCGAGCGCCACGGCTTCGAGGTGGTCTTGATCTCGGCGAGGTCGAGCGACCCGTCGCCGCGTACCACGTAGCCGTCGGGGGTCGCGAGGTGGCGCGCCTCGCGTTCGGCGTGGAACAGCGAACTGCTCGACACGATGCCGTGCTCCCTGAGCACCCACTCGGCGATGACGGGCTCGCGGGCCCTGCCGTGGTCGGTGAACGGGTTGCCGCCGAAGTTGGTGCCGTTGAGCTTCTCGTAGGCGGCGGTGTGGATGCTGCGCGGGGTCGCGAGCTTGGCCACATCCGTCGCCGTGATGCCGCGGGCCCTGGCCCGCAGCCAGCCGACCCGATCCGTCGAGTCGGCGACGATGCGTCGCAGGGCCGGGTGGACGGATGCCGTGGCCGGGAGGCGCTGGGAGGGGGCTTCATCCACCTCGAACAGGCCCAGCATCGTATCCGTCACCTCACCATTGTCGCCCGTGTCCTCCGACACGGCTGACACCTGGCCCGGCGCTGCGCCGATCCGGTCCGGCTATCGCAGGGACAGGGCGTCGACGCCCTCGGGGGAGAGGACGTGGTGGATGGCGAGCTTGCTCGCGCCGAGGACGGCGGCGTTCTCGGCTGCGGAGGACTGCACGATCGCGAGATGCTCGGTGGCGAGCGGCATCGACCGGGTGTAGACGATCTCGCGCACGCCGGCGATGAGGTGCTCCCCGGCGCGTGCCATGGAACCGCCGATGGCGATGACGGAGGGATTGATCAGGCTGACGGCGGCGGTGAGCACCTCGCCGATGTCGCGCCCGGCCTGGCGCACGGCCTGGATCGCCTCGATGTTGCCGCGCTTGACCAGGTCGACGACCTCGCGTCCGTTCGCCACGTCGAGGCCGGCCGTGCGGAGGTCGCGCGCGATGGTCGGACCGGAGGCGAGCGCCTCGAGACAGCCGCGGTTGCCGCAGTGGCACGGGATGCCGGCGCCGCGCGCCACCTGCACGTGGCCGATGTCGCCGGCGATGCCCTGCGCTCCGCGCTGGAGCCGCCCGCTCGAGATGACCCCGGCACCGATTCCGGTGGCGACCTTCACGAACATGAGGTGCTCGGCATTCGGCCAGGCGAAGGCGCGTTCGCCGAGCGCCATGATGTTGACGTCGTTGTCGACGAGCACCGGGATCTCCAGGTGCTGCTGCACCCAGCCGGGCACGTCGAAGCGATCCCACCCGGGCATGATGGGCGGATTGACCGGCCGGCCCGTGGAGTGCTCGACCGGGCCGGGAACGCCGATGCCGATGGCGACGAGGTCGTCGTGGCCGCGATCGAGCCGATCGAGGAGGGTCTTCGCCGCCTCCACCATCCAGCTCAGCACGACCTCGGGGCCGCTCGCGATGTCGATCGGCTCCCGGAGCTCGCCGAGCACGGTGCCGGTGAGGTCGGTCACGGCGAGGGTGGCGTGCGATGCGCCGAGATCGGCGGCCAGGACCACGCGTGCCGATGGGTTCAGGGCGAACCGGGAGGGCGGGCGCCCGCCGGTGGAGAGGGCGTCGCCGACCGGGGTCACGAGACCGAGTTCCATGAGGGAGTCGACCCGGGCGGCGATGGTGGAGCGGGCGAGCCCGGTGACGGTTGCGAGCTCGGCCCTGGTGCGCGGGCGGCCGTCGCGCAGGAGCTGGAACAGCTCGCTCGCCCCCGAGGCACCGAGGGCGGATCCCCGGCTGATGTCGACCATGCGCACAGTAAAGCACAGGATCTTCGTCGCGGGCCTAGATCGCAAGACGATAACGGAACCAGCGACTTTTGACAGATGACTAGCAAAAGTCGACAGGCGTGTGCCACACTCACGGCATGACAATGGATGTCATCGCCCCGGC
>JBEVEO010000020.1:0-16706 GCA_040512695.1 Leifsonia sp.
GGGCCTGCCCCCCCTGGCTTCAGTCACCCAACCCCACCCCCCCCCGGGCCGCCGGGCGTCACCCCGGCGGGGGGGCCGTTCCGCGTTCTCGGAATCCTTAGGGGAGAGCACCCCGCCTGGCGAGGGTGCCTCCCGATGCGGCCGGAGCGGGGTGTGACGAGTCTGATGACGGGGGATCCGCAACACCTCCGAAAGGCACCACCATGAACCACCCGTCACACACCCGTCTCCTCACCGCCGGCGCTCTCACCGTCGGCGTCGCGGCCGTCCTCGCGGCCGCGCCCCTCGCGGCGAACGCCGCGGTCCGTGATCCCGTCGTTCCGGTCGTCTCGCTGACCCGGATCGATGACGGCGCCGCCACCCGGCCCCTCGTGACGACCGGACAGTCGCGTCTCCTCACCCGCATCGGCGACCAGCTGGTGCGAGGCGACGATCTCACCGGGGCGCGATCCGCCTCGGGCCTGACCGGCTCCACCTCCGTGCGGCATTCAGCGGATGTGGCCGAACGACTCGCTCTCGGCCCCCAGGCCGTCGCGGGCGTCCGCCACTCCGCCGACGTGCTCGAGCGGCTCGCCACCGGATCGGACGCTCCGGCCCCCACGACGGTGCACCACTCGGCCGACGTCACCGAGCGCCTCGCCACCCCGCCGACGCCGCCGTCGCGTCTGCCGAGGCCGAACGCCCCGCGCTGACGACGACCACCCGGCGCGGGTGCTTGGATGGATCCATGTCCGACACCCGCACCTCCGAATACATCGACGGCCTCGCCCGGTTCATCCAGGCGGGGCCGTCGTCGTACCACGCCGCCGCCGAGGTCGCTCGCCAGCTCACCGAGGCCGGCTTCGACCGGCTCGACGAGACGGCCGAGTGGCCGTCGTCCCCCGGTCGCCACGTCGTCGTGCGCGACGGGGCCGTCATCGCCTGGATGGTCCCGGATGGCGCCGGCCCGCTCACCCCGTTCCGCATCCTCGGCGCCCACACCGATTCGCCCGGCTTCAAGCTCAAGCCGCACCCGACGACGGGGTCGCACGGCTGGCTGCAGGCCGGTGTCGAGGTCTACGGCGGACCGCTCCTGAACTCCTGGCTCGACCGCGAGCTCGAGCTCGCCGGACGGCTCGTCACCACGGACGGCGAGGAGCATCTCGTGCGCACCGGACCGTTCCTGCGCATTCCCCAGCTGGCGATCCACCTCGACCGCGGCGTCAACGACGGGCTCACCCTGGACAAGCAGCGCCACACCCAGCCCGTCTGGGGAGCGGGCGACGCCAGCCGTGCCGACCTCCTCGGGTTCCTCGCGGCCGGCGCCGGAGTGGAGGTGGACGCCGTGGCCGGATTCGACATCCTCACGGCCGACACCGCCGCCCCCGCCCGCTTCGGGCTGCACGGCGATCTCTTCGCCTCGGGGCGCCTCGACAACCTGACGAGCGTCTACGCAGGGCTGAGCGCCCTGCTCGCCGCGCCGTCGGCCGCAGGGCACATCAGCGTGCTTGCGGCGTTCGACCACGAGGAACTCGGGTCCGAGTCGCGATCCGGCGCGAGCGGGCCGTTCCTCGCCGACGTGCTCGCCCGCATCGCCTCATCGCTCGGAGCCACCGTCGAGGAGCGCGCCAGGGCGATCGCCGGTTCCTGGTGCGTCTCGGCCGACGCCGGCCACGCCGTGCATCCGAACTACTCGGAGCGCCACGATCCGGTGAACCAGCCGGTGCCGGGCGGCGGAACGCTCCTCAAGCTCAACGCCAACCAGCGCTATGCGACGGATGCCGCGGGCGCCGCCCTGTGGTCGCGCCTGTCCGCGGCAGCCGGCGTGCCGTTCCAGGAGTTCGTCTCGAACAATGCGATCCCGTGCGGGTCGACGATCGGCCCGCTCACCGCGACGCGCATCGGCATCCGCACCGTCGACGTCGGAGCGCCCCTGCTGTCGATGCACTCGGCGCGGGAGCTCGTGCACGTCGAGGATGCTGCGGGACTCGGGGCGACGGTCGGCGCGTTCTTCGCGGGGGAGTAGCGCGCGATCCGAGTCACTGTTTCGGCGTGTGACGACCGGAGGTGACTCCACGGCCCGGCGTCCTTACCCTCGAAGGACACGCTCGGCGAATCGCTCGGGCACGGATCGTGAAGAGGAGGTCGTGATGTCGAATCTCAAGCCAGGAGTGGCGGGCGTCATGACCTGCGCTGTCGGCCATGCCGCCTGCGATGCTCACGCATCCGGGCATGCCATCAGCCCGATCCGCGAGCGCGCCGCACTCGCGACGCCGAGCAAGTGGCGCGACGCCCTCGTCGTCGGGGTCGATGCCGACGGCTGGATCGCGGTCGACCTCTTCGACACCGACGAGCGCGTCTGGGCATGGCACCACGAAGACCTGACCGACAGCATCCGTGTCGGGCAGCCGGTGGCGCTCCATGGCGTCTACGACGTGCTGGCGGCCGGGAGCGTGCGGCTCAGCGTGCTGGTCGCGACGGCGGCGTAGTTCCCCTAGGCCATCATCGCCTTCATCGAGTCCATCATCTTCTCGCAGGCCATCGCGCACTGACGGCACGCCTCAGCGCACACCCGGCAGTCCTCGTGCTCGTCGGCGTGCTTCATGCACTCGTCTGCGCACATCCGGCACTGCATCATGGTCGCGTCGAGCATCCGCATCATCGAGTCCATCATCATGCCGCTCGGCCGCAGCATCATGCGCATCATCGTGTTGCACATGTCCGCGGTGTTCATGCACATCTCCATGTGCATGGCGGTGCCCTCGCCCATCATGCAGCTCGCGCACATCGTGCAGGCCTGTTCGCATGCCGAACAGGCCTCGATACATTCGGCCATGAGCTTCATGTCCATGCCCGGCATGGACGACTCGCCCACGTGCATCTCCATCATCTGCATCGTCATGTCCATCATCAGTGCGCACCCCAAGCTGCGGGCCGCCGAGCGCTGACGGGTGTCGACGCATGAGAGCGGCAGTCCACGTTCTGATTCGAATCCTATGTACGCCAGGGGACCGTGTCAGGAGGGCAGGACGAAGTTCTTCGCCTCAGCTCGTGATGCGGAAGCCGCTCTCCTGCCCCGGCGGGACGGCGGTGACGTCGATCCGGTCGACGGATGCCCCGGTCGGCCCGTGGTTCAGCCACGCGATCATCGCTGCGACGTCGTCCTCCGCGCCCTCGACCTCGGCTTCGACGGTCCCGTCGGCACGATTGCGCACCCAGCCTGCGACCTGGAGTCGATCGGCCTCCGCGCGGGCGAGGTAGCGGAACCCGACGCCCTGCACGATGCCGTGCACGATCACACGGCGGCGGATCATGGACATGGGGCGATCCTGCCGAACAGCGGATGCGCGGTCAAGCGCCCCCGGCAACGACGACCGTCGGGTGCGGATGGCGACCGCTGACCGGACTGGGTGAGAGTGGCACGAAACCATGGGACGACGGCAGCTTCTGCGGCACCCGGTCGAAGGCGCGTGCGTCAGTCTGGAGTCATGACGATCACCGACCTCACCACCGGAACCGCCTCGGCGGCCGCCGCGCACTTCCGCGCCAAGCTCGCGTTCGAGACGGACGCCAGCGACGTCTTCGCCGCGCAGCAGGCAGGGGAGGACTTCGTGCTCATCGACACCCGCAGCCAGGCCGCCTGGGACCAGGGCCACGCCGCCGGGGCGGTGCACCTGCCGACCGCGCGCATCGCCGACGAGGTCGCGACCCGCTACGGGTCGGACACCCGATTCGTCGTGTACTGCTGGAGCCCCGGCTGCAACGGCGGCGACAAGGCGGCCCTCGTCCTCGCCACCCTGGGCTACGAGGTCCGCCTCATGATCGGCGGCTTCGAGTACTGGGCACGAGAGGGGTATCCGGTCGAGACGGCCATCGGAACAGTGCGCCGCGACGTCGACGAACTCGTCGGACCGCGCCCGACCGCGGCCGGGTCCGGCGTGAACGGAATCTCCTGCGACTGCTGAATGGATGGCGGATGGACGGGTCGGCATGCCTAGACTGACCCATGACCGTCACTCTCCGCGGACTCCGCACCGCCGTTCCGAACACCGTGCTCGTCCAGGAGCAGGTCCGTGACGTGTTCGCGTCCCAGCCGGGCCTGTCGCGCCTCGCGCAGCGCCTCGTGCCGACCTCCTTCAACGTCTCGGGGATCGAGACCCGCTACAGCGTGATCGAGGAGCTCACCTTCGACGAGATCGCCGGGGAGCGGGAGTTCTTCGACGCGTCGTCCGGTGAGCTGCTCATGCCGGGGACGAAGGTGCGGAACGAGCTGTACATCAGCGAGGCCACGAAGCTCTACGTGGAGGCGGGCCGCCAGGCTATCGATGCCGTTGACGATGTCTCGGCATCCGACATCACCCACGTCATCACGGTGAGCTGCACCGGCTTCTACGCACCGGGCCCCGACTACATGATCGTGCGCGAGCTCGGCCTGGGGGCGGCCGTGCAGCGCTACCACCTCGGCTTCATGGGCTGCTACGCCACCATGCCGGCCCTCCGCCTCGCCAAGCAGCTCGTCGAGGCCGACGCCGATGCCGTGGTGCTCGTGGTCAGCGTGGAGCTCTGCACACTGCACCTCCGGTCGTCGAACGATCCCGACACGATCGTCGCCTCCTCCCTCTTCGCCGACGGTGCCGGAGCGGGGATCGTGAGCAGCCGGCTGCCGGCCGCCGGGGAGATCGCGCTCGGGCTCGACCGTTTCGAGACCGTCATCACTCCCGTCGGCGAGGCGGACATGGCATGGAAGATCGGCGACAACGGCTTCGAGATGATCCTCTCGACCTACGTCCCCCACATCATCGACGACCACATCGAGGGCGCCATCGCGCCGCTGCTCGCGCCGGAGCCGGAGCTCGCGGCCGATCCGGCCGGCTCCGTGGCGCACTGGGCCATCCACCCGGGCGGACGCAGCATCCTGGACAGGGTGGAATCGAAGCTCGCCCTCAGCGAGGCCCAGCTGGTGCCGGCGCGTGAGACCCTGCGCGATTTCGGGAACATGTCGAGCGCCACGATCGCGTTCGTGCTCCGCAACATCCTGGACAACGGGGCGAAGGACGGCGATCGGCTGCTGGCGATGGCCTTCGGACCGGGGCTCACGGTGGAGACCGGACTCATGACGGTCCTCGACGGCTCGTGACGCGCGAGAGTCTCCGCCCGCTCCTCGACGGTTCGCTGCGCCGCCGCGACACCGGCCTCACCGAGGTCATGGACTCGCCGGAGTGCGACCCGCGCCTCCTCGATCGCACCTACGCGCAGTTCGAAGCCGTCAACGCCCTCTTCTCCGGCTGGCGCGGCATCTACCGCACCGGCATCCGGCCGATGCTGTCCACCACCGTCGTCACGCATGTTCTCGACATCGGGTCAGGGGGCGGCGACCTCACCCGGGCGCTGGCCCGGTGGGCGGCCCGCGACGGGCTGCGCCTGCGGGTGACCGGCATCGATCCCGACGAGCGGGCGATCGCGTACGCGACCCGCCTGCAGCCGATGCGCGGTGTCGAGTTCCAGCGGGCATTCAGTGCCGATCTGGTGGCGGAGGGCCGACGTTTCGACATCGTGGTGTCCAACCACATGCTGCATCACCTCAGCGGGGAGCAGGTGGGCGCCCTCCTGGCGGACAGCGAGCGCCTCGCCCCCCGGTCGCTGCACGCCGACATCACGCGGGGACCCGTGGCGTATGCCGGATTCGGCATGTTGACGAAGCCGTTCTTCCGCGACTCCTACATCCGCGTCGACGGGCTGCGATCGATCCGTCGATCGTTCACGCCGGACGAGCTCGCGGCCGTGCTGCCCGAGGGCTGGTCCGCTCAGAGCCGTGGTCCGTTCGCCTACGTGCTGGAAGCGCGATCCGATGCGTGACGTCGTGATCGTGGGCGCTGGACCGGTGGGGAGCCTGCTCGCCATCCTGCTCGCGCAGCGCGGCGTGTCGGTCGAGGTGGTCGAGGCGCGCGCCACCGGATCGGCGCACTCGCGGGCCATCGGGATCCACCCGCCGGCGATCGAGGCCCTGGCGCGTGCCGGCGTCGCCGATGCGGCCCTCGATCGCGGGATCCCCATCACCCACGGCCAGGTGCTCTGCGACGGATCCGTGCTCGGGAGCCTCGACTTCGTCGAGGCCGGTGCCGCGTATCCGTTCGTCCTGTCGTTGCCGCAGCGGCACACGGAGGGCCTGCTCGCCGACCGCCTGGAGCAGGTCGCCCCCGGTGCGGTGCGGCGTGGCGTGCGGTTCACGGGGATGATCGATCACGGCGATCGGGTGACGGTCGACACGGATGCCGGCCCGATCACCGCCCGCTACGTCGTCGGGGCCGACGGGGCCCGCAGCACGGTGCGCAGCGTGGCCGGCATCGGCTGGACGGCGCGCGGCGACCGGAGGCACTACGTGATGGCCGACTACGACGACGATCTCGCGCACCCGCATCGCGCGCTGCTGTACTTCGAGCGCGGAGGCGTGGTCGAGTCGTTCCCGCTGCCGGAGAGCCGTCGACGATGGGTCGCGATGACCGATCGGGACTGGAGCGGTGCGGGGAGCGCCGACCTGGCCGACCTCATCGGCGACCGCACCGGCGTGCGGCCGCCGACCGGCGGCGGCCCGGTGAGTGCGTTCTCGGTGCGGCAGCACCTCGCCGCACGGATGGTGCTCGGTCGCGTCGTGCTCGTCGGCGACGCCGCTCACGAGATCAGCCCGATCGGCGGACAGGGCATGAACCTCGGCTGGCTGGACGTCATCGATCTCGCCCCCGCCCTCGAGGACGCTCTCGGCGCCGGCGGGAGGAACTCGGCCGCCCTGGCGGCCTTCGACACCCGCCGTCGGCGTTCGGCACGCACGGCGTCGCTGCAGGCCGCCTTCAACATGGGCATGGGACGACCGGCGGCCGGCGTGCGCCTGGCCGCCCGCAACGCCATCGTGCGCTCGCTCGCCGTCCCGCCGACCCGGGCGATCGCGGCGCGCGCCTTCACCATGCGCTGGCTCTGATCAGGCCGCCACGGACACGAGCGGCGCGTCGTCGTCCGCAGCCCACTCGCCGAGGGAGCCGTCGTAGACGGCGATGTCCTCGTGACCTGCAAGGGTGAGGGCGAGTGCGCCCAGGGTCGCGGCGATCCCGGCGCCGCAGTAGAGGATGATCGGCAGTTCGGTCGACGTGGCGGAGGCGAGGCGCTCACCGAGCGCCGCTCCATCGAGCAGGGTGCGGTCGTCGCGCTGCACGAGACGGCCGGCCGGGACGTTGACACTGCCCGGGATGTGGCCGCGCCGGGCACGCGCGCCGGTCTCGCCGGCGAAGTCGCTCGGCGGCAGCGAGCACACGAGGGTCGCCGCCCGATCGCCGGCCACCACGGCCTCCACGTCGGCCTTGTCAGCCCAGAACCCCGGCAGGGCCTCCGGCGTGAACACGTCGGATGCCGTGCCGGGTACGACGTGCCCGAACTCGACCGGCCTGTCGATCGCCGTCCAGCTGGTCAGTCCGCCGTCGAGCACCGCGACGTTGTCGAAGCCGAACGACCGGAACAGCCACCAGAGACGGGACGCCCACTGCCCGATCGCAGAGTCGTAGACGACGACCGCCGAATCCGGGCCGATGCCGAGCTCCGCGATCGCCCCGGCGAACCGGTCGGCATCCGGGCGGGTGAAGGAGAACCGGCCGGCGGGATCGGACAGCTCCTCGAGGAGGTCGGCGAACAGCGCCCCGGGGATGTGGCCTTCGATGAGGTACTGGTCGTACCCGCTCAGCCAGGCGCTCCCGCCGGCAGGCGACGCCACGCTCAGCACCGTCGCGTCGAGCACGACGAGTCCGTCGGCGCCGAGATGATCGGCCAGCCACTGCGCGGAGGCGAGGGGCACGGGCGGGGCGAGGGCGGGGGAGGCGGAACCGTTCGACATGTCGCCACGGTAGCCCTGGGGTGCTGAGGACGCGATGCCACGCGCAACCCGGCGTCACACGCCCGTCAGGTGGAACGGCATGCGTCCCGTCAGCACTCGATGACGTTCACGGCGAGACCGCCGCGACTGGTCTCCTTGTACTTCGTCTTCATGTCGAGGCCGGTCTGCCGCATGGTCTCGATCGCGGTGTCGAGGGAGACGATGTGGCTGCCGTCGCCGTGGAGCGCGAGCCTGGCCGCCGAGACCGCCGTCGACGATGCGATGGCGTTGCGTTCGATGCACGGCACCTGGACGAGTCCGCCGACGGGGTCGCAGGTGAGGCCGAGATGGTGCTCGATGGCGATCTCGGCGGCGTTCTCGATCTGCTGCGGGGTTCCTCCGAGCACGCCGCACAGCGCGCCGGCTGCCATGGCGCAGGCGGATCCGACCTCGGCCTGGCACCCGCCCTCGGCACCCGAGATCGACGCGTTCGCCTTGACGAGCGACCCGATGACGGCGGCGGTGAGGAGGAATTCGCGGATGCCGTCCTGCGTCGCCCCCGGCGTGAATCGCAGGTAGTAGTGCGCCACGGCCGGGATGATGCCGGCCGCGCCGTTGGTCGGGGCGGTGACCACGCGTCCACCGGAGGCGTTCTCCTCGTTGACCGCGAGGGCGAACGCGTGCAGCCACTCGGTCGTCGTGTCGCGTCGCTGTGCCTCGCCGCTGTGCTCGTACTCCTCGAGCCGGGCACGCACCGCTGCGGCTCGGCGCTTGACGCCGAGGCCGCCGGGCAGCACGCCCTCCGCGTCGAGGCCGGCGCGCACGCAGGACAGCATGGACTCCCAGATGCGGTCGAGGCCGTCATCGAGTGCCGCGGCGCCGTGCATGGCCTCCTCGTTCGCCCTGGCGATCTCGGCGATCGAGAGCCCGGTCTGCTCGCAGAGCGCCAGCAGCATGGCCGACGACCAGAACGGGTACGGCTGCGACGCCATCTCGACGGGTCGATCGGGGTCTCCATCGCGTCGGATGAACCCGCCGCCGACCGAGTAGTACGTCTCCTCGGCGATCGGCAGCGCGGCATCCGTTCCCCACGCCTGCAGCGTCATGGCGTTCGGATGCGCCGGAAGCCGGGTGAACGGGGCGAAGCTGATGTCGTCGCGCGCGATGTCGATGGTGTGCGTGCCGTTCAGCGCGATCCGCGAGTCGCACCACGAGCCGTGCACGTCGACGGGATCGCAGGTCTCCGGACGGAGCCCGGCGAGGCCGGCGATGATCGCATCCGGCGTGCCGTGGCCGATCCCCGTCGCGCCGAGCGATCCGTACAGCGTGCAGCTGACCCGGCGAACCCGCTCCAGCGCACCCGACGACGCGAGGGACGCTGCGAAGGCCAGTGCGGCCCGCATCGGGCCCACCGTGTGGGAACTGGATGGGCCGATCCCGATCGAGAACAGATCGAGGGCCGAGACGTACGCTGTCACGGAGTCAAGGCTACGCCGCAGACCACGCAGGCTTGCGCCGTCACATCGAAGAATCGTGCGCTCAGCGGTCACCGGGCGCACGGCTCGCCGGTGTGAGCGGCTGTAAGCGATCTGTCAGCGCCCGGTGAGCGCCCGGCCGCACGCTGTGGACATGACATATTCAGCACCCCCCAGCGACTGGGCGGTCGAGGCCGACGGACTCGTCAAGACCTTCGGCTCCAACCGCGCCGTCGACGGCGTCGACCTGCGCGTCCGGACGGGAACCGTCTACGGGGTCCTCGGCCCCAACGGCGCAGGCAAGACCACCACCATCAGCATGCTCGCCACCCTGCTCCGGCCGGACGGCGGCAACGCCCGCATCTTCGGACACGACGTCCAGCGCGAGGCGCAGGTCGTCCGTCAGCTCATCGGCGTGACGGGGCAGTACGCATCCGTCGACGAGACGCTCTCGGCCACCGAGAACCTCTACCTCTTCTCCCGCCTCCACGGGCTGAGCGGCGCAGAATCGCGTCGCAAGTCGACCGAGCTGCTCGAGGAGTTCGGACTGACGGATGCCGCGAAGCGTCCGCTCAAGAACTTCTCCGGCGGCATGCGACGCCGACTCGACCTCGCGGCCAGCCTCATCTCGCAGCCACCGCTCATCTTCCTCGACGAGCCGACCACGGGCCTCGACCCGCGCACCCGCATCCAGATGTGGGAGACGATCCGCCGACTGGTGTCCTCAGGATCGACCGTCCTGCTCACCACGCAGTACCTCGACGAGGCCGACCAGCTGGCGGACCGGATCGCCGTGATCGACCGCGGCCGGGTCGTGGCGGAGGGAACGGCGGACGAACTCAAGTCGTCGGTGGGGGAGTCGAGCCTCGAGCTGCGGCTCGCGAACCCGGCCGACGTCGATGACGTGCGCGTCGCGATCGAGCGGGTCCTCGGCGTCACGGCCACGACCTCGCCGGAGGCCGGCCGCATCAACGCCCCCATGAACAACCCCGACCTCGTCACCGAGCTGCTCGTCACGCTCCGCGACGAGGGGATCCACCTCGCCGAGATGAGCGTCCAGAAGCCGACCCTCGACGAGGTCTTCCTCGCCATCACCGGTCACGGCGTCGAGGACGAGGACCAGGCATCCGACGCATCAGCCGAGCTCGAAGGGAGCCGCGCATGACCACCACGACACTGGCACCGAAGCCCAGTGCACCGTCGCCCATCACCCCGGGCGCGCAGCGCACGCTGAGGAACCGGGTCTCGATCCCCGAGACCATCTCGCACACCATCACCATGGCCCACCGCGGCATCCTCAAGATCAAGCGCACGCCGGAGCAGCTCTTCGATGTGACCCTGCAGCCGATCATCTTCACCGTGATGTTCACCTACATCTTCGGTGGAGCCATCTCGGGTGACGTGCAGAGCTACCTGCCGATCATCATCCCCGGCATCCTCGTGCAGACCGTCATCACGACGTCGATCGTCACGGGCGTTCAGCTGCGCGAGGACATGGACAAGGGCGTCTTCGACCGATTCCGGTCGCTGCCCATCGCCCGCATCGCGCCGCTGTCCGGAGCGCTGCTGGCCGACACCGTGCGCTACCTCATCGCGACCGTGCTGACTCTCACCATGGGGATCATCATGGGCCTGCGCCCCGAGGGCGGCGCGGGCGGCACCGTGGGCGCGGCCCTTCTCGTGATCGCCTGCTCCTGGGCCATCAGCTGGATCTTCGCCTTCTTCGGCGTCATCGCACGCACGGCCTCGAGCGTCCAGGGCATCTCGATGCTCATCCTGTTCCCGCTCACGTTCCTCTCGAACGCCTTCGTGCCTGCGGACACCATGCCCGACTGGCTGCAGTGGTTCGTGAACATCAACCCGGTGTCGCACCTCGTCACCGCGGTGCGCGACCTCATCAACAACGGCGCCTTCGGCGGCGACGCCTGGATCTCGCTCCTCGGAGCGGCGGTCATCGTGGCCGTCTTCGCCCCGCTCACCGTTCGGGCGTACATGCGCAAGGCGTAGCACGCCGCTCCGCGCACCGGAACCCGCCCGCGCTGTCGAACCGTCGACAGCGCGGGCGGGTTCGTGCAGTGCAGGCGCCGGCTACGGTGCGGCGGGCGCCAGCGGGAGCGCGATCAGCTCGTAGGCACGCGACGCACGCTCGTCGAGCGTGAGCCGGGCGACGGCGGCTCGCGCGGCCTCGACCCGTTCCACGCCCAGGGCGGTCTCGGCCGCTGCGGCGTGCCGGGAGAGCTGGAGCGCCGGCAGGTCCTGTCGGGCGTGCATCGCTTCGGCGAGAGCGAAGAGCTCGAGCCCGCGGGCCTCCAGGGCCGGGTCCGTCATCGCCCAGGCCGTCCAGCCGAGCAGGGCGGAGGCCAGCACCGGCTTGTCGATGTAGTCGGGGCGCGCACGGTGCAGCGCGACGATCCGCGAGCGCAGCAGGCGTGCCCACGCGGCCGTCTCGCCTGCCTCTGTTCCGCCATCGGCGATCGCAGCCGACAGCCGGGCGGAGAGGGCCATGAAGTACCACGGCGATGCGCGCGACGCGGGCGTGGCGAACGAGGCGATCGCGAGCCGGTAGTGCTCGACGGCGTCGACCTGGCGGCCCTCGATCCGGGCCAGCTCCGCGAGGCCGAACTCGCCGACGGATGCCATCTCCATGCCGTCCGAGCTCGTGTGGTCGCCGGTGATCATGCCCTCGAAGAGGGTGCGCGCCTCATCCAGGCGACCGACCGAGAGCAGGCTCCCTCCGCTGATCCAGTCGATCTGCTGGAGGTCCTGCTCCACCTCGAGCTGCAGGAGTCGTTCGCGAGCCGCCTCGACCCACTCCAGGGCCTCGGCCGCGTGAGCCGACTGGCTCGCGAGCTGGGCGAGCGTCATGGCCGACATGGCGCCGACCCAGGTGTCGCCCGCGGTCTGCGACAGCTCGTAGGCGCGCATGGCTGAGGTGCGGGCGGTGGCCGGCTCGCCGTTGTTCTCGGCGACCTGGGCGGCCATGACATTGCCGAGGAGGGCGGTCGGCAGATCGGAGGACTCGCACATCTTCGCGAGGAGGGCTGTGGCCAGCGGGATGTCGGCGAAGGCCAGGATGAACTCCGAGATCGAGGCGAGCCACGGCTCGAGCCCGGCGCCCGATCGCACGATCTCGCGGATCCGCACCATTGCGCGCACCCCCTGCCGGTTGGCGAAGAGGAAGTTGGTGGCGGCGATGACGACGTAGGCCGTGGCGGCGGCGTTCTCGCGGCCGGCCGGCGGGACCCAGCCGCGGGTGGCGTCGAGGACGGCCTCGCTGAAGGCCACGACCTCGGTGTGGGCGCTCCGCACCGTCCAGAAGTAGCCGACGAGTCCGAAGACCGTGATCACCGTGCCCGACCGCTGCGCGGCGATGGCCTCCCGGAGCACGAAGACCAGGTTGTCCTGTTCGGCCGAGACCGAGCGGAAGGTGGAGAGCTGGCCGGCTCCGTTCACGTGCCGCAGGGCCTCGAGGGCGAACGACTCCGCCCAGTCGAAGACGGCGTCTCGAGCGACCCCGGCATCGCCGGCGTCCTCGAGTGCGAGGTGTCCGAACTCGCGCACCGTCTCGAGCATCCGGTACCGGGGCCGTCCGGTGCGGGAGTCGTCGGCCACGGTCAGCAGGGACTGCGTGATGAGGGCGTCCAGCACGTCGGTGGCGTCGTCGTCGGACGGGGCGGCGACCCGGTGTGCGGCGTCCGGGCCGAAGCCGTCGACGAAGAGCGAGAGCCGGCGCAGCGCTCGCTGCTCATCGGGCGAGAGCAGGGTCCAGCTCCACTCGATGACGGCCTGCAGGGTGCGGTGCCGTTCCGGCGCGGATCGGTCGCCGGTGGTGAGCAGGGCGAAGCGGTTCTCGAGCCTGGCCTCGATCTGCTCGACCGACATCGACCGCACGCGGGCGGCGGCCAGCTCGATCGCGAGGGGCAGGCCGTCGAGCCTGGTGCACAGGCGCGTCACGGCGTCGAGCGGGAGGGCGACGGATGGCCGGGCGGCTCGCGCACGCTCGGTGAACAGCCTGACGGCCGGTCCGGGCTGGCCGCCGTCGGCGACGGCGGGCAACGGTCCGAGCGGATAGACCTGCTCCGCCCCGATGAGCAGCGGACTGCGACTGGTCGCGAGCACGCGGAGCCGCGGCAGGGAGGCGAGGAGGTCGGCCGTCCAGAGCGCAGCACCCTCGATCACCTGCTCGCAGTTGTCCAGGATGAGTAGCGCGGGACGCTCGGCCAACTGGCCGATGATCCGCTCGCGCAGGTCGGGGCGCGGAGCGGCGTCGACCAGGCGCTGGCCGGGGGAGACCTCGCGGATGCCGAGGGTCGACGCGAGCGCCAGGGTGACGTCGGCGTCCGTGCGCACGCTCGCGAGTTCCACGAACACCACGGAGGGCATCGTCGCCAGCGCGCCGATCTCCTGGGCGAGCCTGGTCTTGCCGAGGCCGCCGGCACCGAGGACCGTCACGAGCCGGGAGTGCTCCAGCAGACGCTGGATCGCCGTGAGGTCCTGCTGTCGGCCGACGAGTTCGTTCGGTGCGGCCCGCAGGCCGATGCGCAGCCGACCGCCGCCGACCGCCGGTGAGCCGATGTCGTCCTGCAGCAGGCTGGTGTTGTACGCCGTGAGCTCGGGCCCCGGCGACGAGCCGAACTCGTCGCGCAGGAGCCTGCGGAAGCTCGCGAACGCCGCGATGGCCTCCTGCCGGCGGCCCGCGGCGGCGAGGGCCCGCAGGTAGGTCAGCTGCAGCTGTTCGGCGAACGGCTGCGCCGCGACGAGCGATTCGAGGTCGGACAGCGCGCCCTCGGCATCTCCGGCCTCGATGCGGGTGCGCGCCCGCAGCTCGAGCAGGGCCGCCCGCGCTGCTGCGGAATCGGCGCTCAGCTGCGCGCGGGCCGGGGAATCCGGCAGGTCCGTCCCCGGTTCGCCGCGCCACAGCGCGATGGCCCGATCCAGCAGCGCGGAGGCGGCGAGCGGATCGGATGCCGTGATCGTTGCAGCCTCACGTCCGAGCACGCGGGCCTGTCCGGCATCCGTCTCCTCATCGTGCACCGCGAGCGAGTAGCCCCGCGCCGTCGAGACCACGAGGCCCTCGGCGGCCACGGCCCGCAGCCGGGAGACGAGGGTCTGGAGTGCTGCCCGCGCATTGCGCGGCAACGCATCGCCCCAGAGTTCGTCTGAGATGGTCTCGACGCTCACCGCACTCCCGGCCGGGCGGCCAGGATCGCCGACGAGCACGGCGACGAGTGCCTTCGCCATGGCCCCCGGCGGTTCGATGAGCGTGCCGTCCCGGCCCTCGACGAGCACGGGTCCGAGAACCGCGACCCGCGGCGTGTCAGCGAGGGCTTTCAGCACTCTGCCGAGCTTACTGCGAGGCCGCTCGACGAGCGGCCGGATGCTCGCTGCACGACGAATGAGGCGCCGGCCCCGAAGGACCGACGCCTCATCCGGCTCAGTGTGCGATCGTCATCCGGCCCGCGGAGGGGTGATCCGGATGAAGGCGACGCTGTTCCCGGGCAGTGCGGCCTGGACGGCGACCTTCGTGCCGTAGGAGACGCCGGCATCCGCCGGGTTGCCGCTTCCCGCGATGGTGAACCCGAGGTCCTCACCGTAGTAGTCCGTGGCGGGCGAGCCGTCCGGGTTCACGATGCGGGTCGAGTACGGCTGGACGCCGACGGACGGCACGACGACGGAGCCGTTGGCGTACCGCCAGAAGATGCCGTCATCGCGGACCTCGAGGCCGGGCACCCAGCCCTGGTCGTCGGTGAAGGTCTTCACCGGCGCCGAGGCGGGGATCGACGTGCAGTACTCCGTGAAGGCGGCATCGGCGATGCACTCCTTGAACGGGTACGTCTTCTGCAGGCCGAAGGCCGCGTTCGACGACTGGGCGCGCGATGGCAGGTTCTTCAGCCTCGACGGGTCCTGGGCCGCAGCGGCGCCGGTGCGGCGCAGCGGGTCGAAGTGGCTGTCGACGATGAGCAGGCCGCCCTTGGCTCCACCGCTCGGCAGAGCGGTGAGGTTGGACTGCACGTGGTTGACATCCCCGTAGGTGGTGTCGCGGTACCAGACCAGCGCGCCGGGCGCGTTGTACTTGACCTTCTCCACCTTCCAGGCGTCGTCGCTGTACACGGTCGTGTAGCCGTACTGCAGGCCCTTGTCGAACCCGTCGAAGTTGCGCCACTCGACCAGGTAGTACTGCGCCTTGATCTGGGTACCGGTGTCGAGGTGCCAGCCGGCTCCCGTGGTGTCCGCGAAGCTCGCGACCTCGGTCGTCCAGCCGTCGAGCGTCTCGAGCTGGTCGGTCCAGACCGTCTCGGTGCCGCTCATCAGGCTGAGGTCGTCGACGAACCAGCCGCGGTCCTCGAATGCGGCATCCGTGTTGTACCGCAGGCGCACCTGCACGGTCTGTCCCGCGTAGGCCGCGAGGTCGACGTGCTGGTGCTGCCAACCGCCCGAGGTGCCGGTGAGGCCGTACTTCTTGTTGCCGAAGGTGGCCATGTTGCCGTTCGGGTCGCCGTAGCCGTCCGGTGTGGTGGCCTCGGAGCCGTCCTCGTTGAGCACCTTCTGCTCGGTCCAGGTGGCACCGCCGTCAGCGGAGACCTCGACGAAGCCGAAGTCCCAGTCCTCCTCGATGGTGTAGTCGTTGTACATCCAGAGGCTCGGCGATTCGGCCGGCACCTCGACGGTGCGGGCCGCGCGGACGTCCGCCCAGGACTGGTCGGCCCCGGAGTACAGCATGTTGGCACCGCTGATCGGAGTGGCGAGGGTGACGACCTTGTCCGGCAGGTTGATCTTGACGCCGTCCTCGGTGTACTTGAGCGGACGCGAGCTCTGGCTCACGGCCAGGGTCCTCGCCTTGTCACCCGGGTTGACGATCTCGGGATCGGCCCAGCCGAGCACCCACTTGTCCCAGATGCCCATGTGGGTCGGCATCGACTGGAAGATCGGGCCGGCGTGCGAGCCGCTCGACATGAGGTCCCAGAAGTCGATGTCGGAGTCGCCGACACCCGAGGTGTCGTAGAGGTCCGGCAGACCGAGGTCGTGGCCGTACTCGTGGGCGAACACGCCGACACCCGAGTCCTCGGGCTGCACGATGTAGTTCGAGAGCCGCAGGTCGGTGCCGGGGATGGCTGCCCCGCCGGCGACGGCGGAGGAGTGCGCCCAGATGGAGTACGTGCCCTGGGCACCGCCACCACCGGACTTGTCCTCACCGGCGTGCACGAGAACGACGTGGTCGATCACGCCGTCGGGCTCGTAGTAGTTGCCGTCGCCGTCACGGTCTCCCTGGTCCTCGATGTCGTAGTCGGCCCAGGGGAAGTCCGGCTGTGCCGCAGCGAGGGCTGCGACGGCGTCGATCGGAAGCTGGCCGGCGCCGAGCGGGTTGTCGGGGTGACCCTGCATGTCCTGGATGGCTC
>JBEVEO010000023.1:0-49766 GCA_040512695.1 Leifsonia sp.
ATTACTGACTTGCTTTGTTGTTTAAATGTTTTCCAAAGGAATCTCACGTGCAATCACCGCTAGAAACGGATCAAAACACACGAGGTTTTTGGCATTTGACATTGTGCACGCTGTTGAGTTCTCAAGGATCGGATGCGACCGACTTCAGGCCGTGAGGCTTTCGTTTCGGGGCAACTTCTCTATCTTACCGGTCTCGGTCCTGCTGTCAAATCGAGTGATTCGCGCTGTTCGCACGACTCGAGGCCTGACGCTTTCCCGAGAGCGGGATCCCTGGACGCAGATCGAAGTCAGAAGACTTCTCGTCTGTGTTGATCAGGGGGTGATCCCCACTTGAGGCCGGCGAGCTGAACCGCTCTGCCGCACCTTTGGGGTGATGAGTAAGAATTTACGTGAGGTCGGGCGGTCGGGCAAATCAGGCGCGCGGGCCGGGCGTGTCGCGCCGGCCAGCCCCACTCTCAAGCCGTCAGGAGACTGAAGACCTCGTAGTCGGCGAGCTGCTCCCGCCCGCCGAGACCGAGGAGTTCGAGGGCAACGGCGACGCCGGCGACCCGCCATCCGGCGCGCTCGATGAGCCGGCAGGCGGCAAGGGCCGTGCCACCCGTGGCCAGGACGTCGTCGATCACGAGCACACGGGAGCCGGCGGGGAGTTCGTCCTCGTGCACCTCGAGGCTCGCGACACCGTACTCGAGCTCATACGTCTCCGTGATGACCCGGCGGGGGAGCTTGCCCGCCTTCCTCACCGGGAGGACGCCGGCACCGGTGAGGATCGATGCCCCACCGGCGATGATGAAGCCGCGCGCCTCGAGTCCGCCGAGGATGTCGAAGCGGCCGGAGAACGGTGCGACCAGCGCCTCGCTCATCACCCGGAACGCCGCGGGATCCGCGAAGACCGGGGTGAGGTCCTGGAACTGGATGCCCTTCTCGGGGAAGTCGGGGATCACGTGGATCCGCGCGGACACCTGCTCTGCTGCACTCGGGTGGGTCACCCCGTCAGGCTACCCGGTGGTGATGCGCGGCTCGTCGGAAGCCTCGGAGACCTCGAACGTCGCGGTCGTGCTGCGACGCGGCACCCGCCGCTGCAACGGCGACACCGGGGTCAGCGCCCACGCCGTCACCCGCACCAGCGCCTCGATCACGATGCGGCCGCTCATCTTCGAGGCTCCGAGCTCGCGCTCGGCGAACGTGATCGGCACCTCCGCGATGCGCAGTCGCGCCTCGGAGCAGCGCCACAGCATCTCCACCTGGAACGAATAGCCCTGGCTCTCGACGGTGTCGTACTCGCATTCCGTGAGCGCCGTGGAGCGGAACGCCCGGTAGCCGCCCGTGACGTCGCGCTGCTTCAGGCCGAGCGCGAGGCGCGCGTAGAGGCTGCCGCCCTTCGACAGCAGTTCGCGGCGCAACGGCCAGCCGACGACGCTGCCGCCCGGCACCCAGCGCGAGCCGATCGCGAGGTCGGCGCCGTCCTCGACGACCGCGAGCAGGCGGTGCAGTTCCTCCGGCCGATGCGAACCGTCGGCATCCATTTCGACGAGCACGTCGTAGCCGGCCGCGAGTGCCCAGGCGAAGCCGGCGCGATAGGCGGCTCCGAGGCCCTCCTTGCCGGCCCGGTGCAGCACGTGCACGGCGGCATTCGCGATGGCGAGTCCGTCGGCGATGATCCCGGTGCCGTCGGGGGAGTCGTCGTCGACCACGAGCACGTCGATGCCCGGCACAGCCGCCAGCACCCGGCCCACGATGCCGGCCACGTTCTCGCGTTCGTTGTACGTGGGGATGATGACGATGGTCTTCATGATTGCTCCCGGGTGAGGGTGTACAGGTCGGTGCGGTGGAGGTGGTCGACGTCGGTCACCTGGAATCCGTCGCGGCGAAGCGAGCGGATGTCCGCCGGCTGCGCCGTCGTGCGCAGCTCGACGGCGAGCACGCGCTGGACGCCCGCGAGTTCATGACCGAGCGCGGACACGGGATGGACGGCGTCCCACAGGCCGGCGCGCCGGGCGAACGGAGTGGCGAGGGCGACGTCACGGACCGCCGCGAAGTCCTGCGGATACAGGCGCATCGCCAGGCGCGGCCGCTGCGACGGCTTGGTCGCCTGGTCGAAGACGATCGGATCGCCGGGTCGGGCCTCGGCTCTCACGGCGGTCGCCACCTCCCGCCAGTCGCTGCCGCCGTCCTTCGCGAACGGGGTGCGCTGCATCAGGTAGGCGGGCGCCGCCACGACGGCGACGATCACGAGGAGCTCGGCGGCGAGGGTCGCCGCACGCAACGGGCGGGAGGAGACCCGGCCGAGGAGTTCCGGCACGGCCGCGAGCCCGATCGCGATCAGGATGGCGACGGCCGGCGTCACGAAGGACAGGTATCGCACGTTGTAGAGCGGAGTGACGAACCCGTTCAGCAGGAGCAGCAGAGCCGTCGGCAGCACGAGCCAGGCGAGGGCCAGGACGACGCCGTCGCGGCGTGTCGATGCCGCAGCGGATGCCGGGCGCCGTCGGCAGAGGAAGGTCGCGGCCAGGGCGCAGCCGACCAGCAGCCAGCACAGCACCGCGAGCGGCACCCAGCCGAACCACTGGTCGACCAGCACGGAGTACGCGGTGGCGTAGTCCCGCCTGGCGAGGAAGGCGATCTGCTCCTTCTGGCGGTCGGCGATGACGAGGATCGGCAGGGCGACGATGACCGCGACGGAGGAGGCGGCGACGACGAGCCGGCGCGTCCCAGCGCGCTGCGGCCGCGTTCCCCGCGCTGCCAGGAGCACGGCGGCGACCTGCACCGCCGTGAGGAGGAGCAGGTAGAGGAAGAGGTAGGCGGAGAGCCCGAGCACGACTCCGTAGGCGAGCCAGGCGCGAGGGCGGGTGTCCCGCCCGCGCAAGAGATGCAGGAACCAGACCATGAGCCACACCGCGACCGCCGCCTGCATGGCATAGGAGCGCGCCTCGTCGCCCATCGCCGTGACCCGCGGCAGCACGGAGAAGACCAGACCGGCGAGCACCGCGACCCGGAGCCCCGCGAAACGGGAGGCCAGCGTCACGACGCCGGCCGCCGCGATGCCGACGGCGATCGCGCTCGGCAGGCGCACCGAGAGCTCGGATGCGCCGAACGCGCCGATCCAGCCATGGAGGAACAGGTAGTAGAGACCGTGCACCGCGTCGATGCGCCCGAGTTCGGCGATGAGGCTGGGGATCGGGCGCTCGGCCGACATGACGCTCGCCGCCTCGTCGCCCCAGAACGACGGGATCCATGATGCGGCCCAGGAGATGCCGGTGGCGATGACGCCGACCACAGCGGCCGGTGGGATCCGCTTCGCGACACCAGGAAGTTCCGCGACGGCGGGCTGGGTCTGCCAGACGTCGATCGATCCGGTCGTCACGTCCCACCCGCCTCTCACCCTGCCCGTCGAACCCATGCTTCCGATGAGAGCTTCCGGGTTCCTCGTGAACGGAGGGTGACATCCTGAGAGCTCGTTCAGACGGGGCGCCGCGATCCGGGCCTCTCCCGGCCGGACTCCCAGCGCGGCTGCGGCATCCGGCAGCATGATGGAGCTGTGACGGGAACACAGGATGCCGGCGCGACGCGCGTTCTCGTCGTCGACGACGAGCCGGAGATGGGCGCACTGCTCGCCCGCGGGCTGCGCGGTGAGGGCTACGTCGTCGACGTGGCCGAGGACGGGATCGGCGCCCTCGGTCTCGTGGCCGAGCACGAGCCGCAGCTCGCCCTCCTCGACGTGATGCTGCCCGGCATGTCGGGATTCGAACTCTGCCGGCACCTCAAGGCCCGCTCGCCCCAGCTCGGCATCATCCTCGTCACCGCCCGAGACGCCGTCGACGACCGCGTGCGCGGGCTCGACGCAGGCGCCGACGACTATCTCATCAAGCCATTCGCCTTCGAGGAGCTCGCCGCCCGCCTGCGCGCCCTGCGCAGACGGGACGCCATCGCACCGGCCCAGCGTCTCGAGATCGACGACCTCCGCATCGACGTCGTCCGCCGCCGCATCATCGTCGGGGATGCCGAGGTCCGCCTCTCCGCGACGGAGTTCGACGTGCTGCGCGTGCTGGCAGAGCGGGTCGGCGAGATCGTCCCGCGCGCCGACATCCTGAGCGAGGTGTGGGGATCTGCGCGCTTCATCGACCAGAACATCGTCGACCAGTACGTCAGCTACCTGCGCCGCAAGCTGGAGCCCGTGACGCGAGCGCGCATCGTGACGGCCCGCGGGGTCGGCTTCATCCTGACCACCGGCGACCAGCGCTGATGCCCAGCCGCTACGGCATCCGCGCGCGCATCACCGGCGGGAGCCTGCTGATCGCCATGGCGTTCTCGGTCGTGGCGGGGTTCATCATCTACGGCCAGGTGCAGCGGATCGTGGACGCCGGCGCCATCGACGTGCTGCGGGCGGATGCCGCTCCGTTCGAGGAGGCCGTCGCGGTCGGCGCGGCCCCCGCCCAGCCGGGACCGGGACAGCTCATCGCGGTGATCGCTCCGGACGGAACCCGCGCGATCGACACCCTCCCGGCCGAACTCTCCGCCAGACTCCCCGAGATCATCGAGGGCCCGGACAAGACCCACGCCTTCAGCGTCGGCGACAGCACGTACGACATCCGCGATGCGGAGCAGTCGACGGATGCCGGTGTGTGGCACGTCATCTCGGCCAGGGACACCGCCCCGCAGCAGGGCGTGCTCGCGGCCATGACGGTGCTGCTCGTCGCGAGCATCGCGGTCATCAACATCGCGTTCGGCGTCGCCACCTGGCTGCTCACCACCGCCGCCCTCCGCCCGGTGGGGCGGATGCGGGCCAGCGCCGAGGTCCTCGCGGCGGAGGGCGGGTCCGACCTGCTGCCCGAGGGCCCTCCCGACGACGAGATCGCCGAACTCGCCCGCACCCTCAATGCCCTCATCGTGCAGCTGAGGGAAGCGACGGACCGCGAGCGGCAGATCGTGTCGGACGCGAGCCACGAACTGCGCACGCCGCTCGCGATGGTGCGCACCCAGCTGGAGATCGCACGCACCGAGGCGCGATCGGTCGAGCAGCTGACGGCGGACATCGTCGCGGCCGAGGCGTCGCTCGACAGGCTCTCGAAGCTCGCCGACGGACTGCTCGAGCTGTCCCGCGTCGACGCCCACTCGACGGGCGGCACGTCGACGGTCGACGAGCTCGGGGCTGAACTGGCCGCCGCCGCCGATCGGGGACGACTGCGGGCGAGCGCCAGGAACGTGCGGATCGACTACGACGACCGCACGGATGCGGCGAGCGCCGAACGGCTCGTGGCCCTCCCGGCTCACGAGGTCGCCCGCATCCTCGACAACCTGGTCGCGAACTCCCTGGCCGCCATCGGTGACGACGGGCGCATCGATCTCGGACTCGAACTCGACGCATCCGGCGTGCGTCTCACCGTCGCCGACACGGGAGGCGGCATGGATCCGGACTTCGAGGATCACGCCTTCGAGCGGTTCTCCCGCCAGAGCGCCGCACGCACGGGCGGCGGGGCCGGGCTGGGCCTCGCCATCGTGGCGGGCCTGGTGGACGCGGCAGGCGGCCGCATCGCACTCGAGAACGACCAGGGCGCCGGTCTGACCGTCGCGGTCTCCGTGCCGTTCGCGCCCTGAAATCCGCATCGGTTCACGACGGTAGACTGGGCGGGTCAGGCTGTCCCGCTGTGGATCGCCCGCGCCGCGCGCCGGGCCCGTATGCAGCGTCCCCCATCTTCTGGAGATTCGCCACCCGTGACCACCACGCCTCCCTCCTCCCTCTCGACAAGCTCGGGGACCGCGCCGGTCTCACGGACCACGCCGGTGCTCGACACCGTCGAGAATGCAGCGGCAACGCCCGAGAAGGAGCAGCCGTACGCCGCCCTCGGGCTGAAGCCGGACGAGTACCAGAGCATCCGCGACATCCTCGGGCGCCGCCCCACGAGCGGTGAGCTGGCGATGTACTCGGTCATGTGGAGCGAGCACTGCTCCTACAAGAGCTCGAAGAACTACCTGCGCCAGTTCGGCCAGAAGGTCTCCCCCGCCATGAAGAAGAACCTCATGGTCGGCATGGGCGAGAACGCCGGCGTCGTCGACGTCGGAGAGGGCTGGGCGGTCACCTTCAAGATCGAATCGCACAATCACCCCTCCTACATCGAGCCGTTCCAGGGCGCGGCCACCGGCGTTGGCGGCATCGTGCGCGACATCATCTCGATGGGCGCCCGGCCGGTCGCGGTGATGGATGCGCTGCGCTTCGGCGCCATCGACCACCCGGACACCGCTCGCGTCGTGCACGGCGTCGTGTCCGGCATCTCCTTCTACGGCAACTGCCTCGGCCTGCCGAACATCGGCGGCGAGACCTGGTTCGACTCGGTCTACCAGGCCAACCCGCTCGTGAACGCCCTCGCGGTGGGCGTGCTGCGCCACGAGGACCTGCACCTGGCCAACGCCCGCGGCGTCGGCAACAAGGTCGTGCTCTTCGGCGCCCGCACGGGCGGCGACGGCATCGGCGGTGCATCCATTCTCGCGTCGGACACGTTCGCAGAGGGCGGTCCCACCAAGCGTCCCGCCGTGCAGGTCGGCGACCCGTTCGCCGAGAAGGTGCTCATCGAGTGCTGCCTCGAGCTCTACCGCGGTGAACTCGTCGAGGGCATCCAGGACCTGGGCGCTGCCGGCATCTCCTGCGCCACCTCCGAGCTCGCATCCAACGGCGACGGCGGCATGCACATCACCCTCGACAACGTCCTGCTGCGCGACCCGTCGCTCACCGCCGAGGAGATCCTCATGTCGGAGAGCCAGGAGCGCATGATGGCGGTCGTGCACCCCGACAAGCTCGACGGCTTCCTCGCCGTCACCTCGAAGTGGGATGTCGAGACCTCCGTCCTGGGCGAGGTCACCGACACGGGACGCCTCATCATCGAGTGGCAGGGCGGCGTGATCGTGGACGTCGACCCCCGCACCGTGGCCGTGGACGGCCCCGTCTACGACCGTCCCGTCGCGTACCCGACCTGGATCGACGCCCTGCAGGCGGATTCCGCATCCGCCCTCCCCCGTCCGACGGACGGGCCGGCCCTGCGCGCCCAGCTCCTGCAGCTCGTGGGCAGCGCCAACCTCGCCGACGCCTCGTGGATCACGAACCAGTACGACAAGTACGTGCTCGGCAACACGGCGCTCAGCTTCCCCGACGACGCCGGTATGGTGCGCGTCGACGAGGAGTCGGGACTCGGCTTCTCGGTGGCGACGGATGCGAACGGCCGTTACTGCCAGCTCGACCCGCGCCAGGGCGCCCGTCTCGCCCTCGCCGAGGCCTACCGGAATGTCGCGGCATCCGGAGCGGTGCCCGTGGCCGTCTCGGACTGCCTCAACTTCGGCTCCCCCGAGAATCCCGAGGTCATGTGGCAGTTCTCCGAGGCCGTCACCGGCCTCGCCGACGGCTGCCTCGAACTGGAGATCCCGGTGACCGGCGGCAACGTGTCGTTCTACAACCAGACCGGCGACGTGCCGATCCACCCGACTCCCGTCGTGGCCGTGCTCGGCGTCATCGACGACGTGGCCCGCCGCATCCCGTCGGGCTGGCAGGACGAGGGTCACAACATCTACCTGCTCGGCACCACGCGCGAGGAGCTCGACGGCTCGGCGTGGGCCGACGTCGTGCACGGGCACCTCGGCGGCCTGCCGCCGCAGGTCGACCTCGACGCGGAGAAGCGCCTGGCCGAGCTGCTGCGCGCTGCCGCCGTCGAAGGCCTGATCGACAGCGCCCACGACCTCTCCGACGGCGGACTCGGCATCGCGCTGTCCGAGAGCGTGCTGCGCTTCGGCCTCGGCGCCCGGGTGTGGCTCGGCGAGATCTGCGAGCGCGACGGCGTCGACGCATCCGCCGCCCTCTTCTCGGAGTCGGCCGGCCGGGTGATCGTGACCGTTCCCCGCGAGGACGACGTGAAGTTCCGCGGGCTGTGCGAAGGACGCGACTACCCGGTGCTGCGCATCGGCGTGACGGATGCGGAGCTCGGCGCCCTCGAGGTGCAGGACCTCTTCACACTGTCGATCGACGAGCTGCGCGCCACGAACCGTGCGCCGCTGGCCGACGCGTTCGGTCCCGTCGTCGGGTACTGACCTGATGCCGGCCGGGCCGCACCACGAGGACTACTCGCCGGCCTACGCCGGTGAGCACGGTCGCTTCACCGTCATCCCGGCGGCCTACGTGTTCCTGCGGCGCGGCGACGAGGTGCTGCTGCAGCTCCGCGACGGCACGGGCTACTACGACGGCCACTGGGCCGCCGGGGCGGCCGGGCACGTGGAGCAGGGCGAGTCCGTGCTCGCGGCAGCCGCTCGCGAAGCGCACGAGGAGCTGGGTGTCACCGTGGAGCCCGACGATCTCGTCGCGCTCACGACCATGCACCGCACCGGCGGCTCAGGAGCCGCCATCGACGAGCGCATCGACGTGTTCTTCTCCTGCAGCCGATGGGGCGGCGAGCCGTCGCTGCAGGAGGACAAGGCCGCCGACCTGCGCTGGTTCGCGCTCGACGACCTGCCCGATCCGGTGGTGCCGCACGAGCTGTTCGTGCTGGAGCGCCTGCGCGCGGGAACCCTCGCACCGATCTCGCCGTACGGCTTCTGACTGCGCGCGCCGACGATCAGGCGAGCGCCCGGGCGATGAGCGCGAGCAGCGCCTGGCCGTAGGCCTCCGACGGCTCCGGATGCTCGAAGGCCACCTCGACGCCGTCGAGTTCGATCGTCACCTCGAAGCTGTCCGGCAGGCGCCGGAGGCTGCGGAACGTGGAGCGCAGGAGCTCGCGCAGCTGGTCCTCGCGCGGCAGCCACACCGCATCGGCCAGGGGAAGTGAATCGAGCGCCCACTCGGTCGTGCCGTTGAAGCCGAGCACGGTGCCGGTCGGGTGGTGCTGCGCCTCGATGGTCATCTCGCTCACCGTGAAGATGTCGTCATCGAGGTCGGGGATGTCGATCTGGAAGCGGTCGCCCGATTCCGGACGCCAGACGAGGCCGGCCTCTCGCAGTTCTGCGGCCAGCTCGCGGGAGATCATGGTCCCATTCTTCCGTGTGAAGGCATCCGGAACGGCGCTTCCGCGGAAATCCAGGGCACACGCCGCCGATGCCTTCACACCGAGGGCACCGTGCCTTCACGCGGTGGGGGGCGGGAACCGACCACACCCTGCGGCCGGCGCCGGCGCGGTTCAGTTCGAGAGGATGCGCTCGCTCCGCTCCCAGAGTCGCCGTCCGATGGCGGCGTCGACGGACGTGCGATACGGGCGGTGGCGCACCGGTGCGCCCTGGGTGAGCCAGCGCGGACCGAAGTACCAGCCGCTCTCCGCCGCGGGATCGGTCGCCGCTCGGACCACCGATCGTGCGCCACGGTCCTTCCCCTGCGCCCACAGGCCCTGCAGCGCGTCGCCGAAGCGCTTGGAAGCGCTCGGCTCGTTGACACCGGGAACGCGGGGACTCAGGCCGCCGACCGAGTATCCGGGTTGCACCACCATGACCGCCGTGGGACTGCCGGCCGCGCGCAGCCGACGGTCGAGCTCGAAGCCGAAGACCTCCACCTCGAGCTTGGACTGGGCGTACGCCGTCCAGGAGTCGTAGGCCCGCTCGAGTTCCAGGTCGTCGAGCGCGGAGCGGGTGAGGCGGGCCGCGAGGGACCCGAGCAGCACCACCCGCGCCCCCGGGGTCCGCTCGAGAGCCGGCAGCAGCCCGGTCACGAGGGCGAAGTGCCCGAGGTAGTTGGTCGCGAACACGAGCTCATGACCGTCGAGGCTCGCCTCGCGGTCCCGGGGCGGATGCACGATGCCCGCGTTCGCGATCAGGCCGTCGACGCGGGGGAGTGCTGCGATGGCCGCAACGGCGGTGCGCACCGACTGCAGGTCCGCGACGTCGAGGGGCAGCGTGCTGACGGCGGCGCCGGGCACCCGGCTGCGGATGGCACGGGCAGCGGCATCCGCCTTCCGGTCGTCGCGGCAGGCGAGCACGACGTCGGCTCCGGCGCCGGCCAGCTGCGCCGCGGAGAAGAACCCGACACCGGCGTTGCCACCCGTGATGACGAACGTCCTGCCGGCCTGCGATGGCAGGGCGGTCGCCTCCCACCTCACGCGGAGTCGTTCGCGATGCGCTCGTGGTGGTGGATGACCTCGGCGACGACGAAGTTGAACCACTTCTCGGCGAATGCGGGATCGAGGTTGGCGTCGACGGCGAGCGCGCGGAGCCGCTCGATCTGGCGGAGTTCGCGGGCGGGATCCGCGGCGGGCAGACCGTGATCCGCCTTCAGGATGCCGACCTTCTGGGTGAACTTGAAGCGCTCGGCCAGCATGTGCACGAGGGCGGCGTCGATGTTGTCGATGGACTGGCGGATCCCGTCGAGTTCCACGAGGGCTGCCTCGCGCGCTGGATCGGACATCGGCTCTTCAGGCATGCCTCGACCCTATTACGAGTCATCACCCGCCCCGGCCGCGGCAGCGACGAAGTCCTCGGCATCCGCAGCTGCACGTCGTACCGTCGAGCCCACCCATTCCGTGCTGCGATAGAGGTTCTCGGCGCCGATCAGCTCGTCGATGTTCTCGTGCCTGAGCTGCCAGAGCACGTGCTCGTTGCTGACCACGAGCTTGAGGAGGGATCCCTGCGCGTGCAGACGGGTGGCGTAGCCGCGCAGCACGTCGATGAGGGAGAGGCCGATCTCGTCGACGCCGCGCAGCCGGATCACGACGACAGAGCCGGTACTCTCCGTGGTGATCATCGGGAGACCGGCAGAGAAGGTGGGAGCGCTCGCGAAGAAGAGGCTGCCGTAGGGCTGCACCACGACGACCTCGGAGGCGGGCAGGATGGCGGGCGGCGCGGTCTCCCGCATCCGGCTGCCGTCGGGGAACTCGAGCCGCACGACGCGCAGCCGATTCGACTGCTGACCCACGTAGAGCACGATGCCGAGGCCGACGCCCATCAGCACGGCGAACTGCAGGGGGATGACGATGGTGAGCACGAAGGTGGTCGCCATCACGACGGTCTGCACCGGGCCGGTCCGGACGACGGACAGCACCTTCGCGGGCTTGATCGCGTTGATTCCGACGGTGATGAGCAGTCCGGCGAGCGCCGGCATGGCGACGAAGCCGACGAGGCCGGAGAGGGTGAGCACCACGAGCGCCATCACCCCGCCGGCGACCATGAGGGCGACGCGAGTGCGTGCACCGGCGGCGACGATGAGAGACGTACCCGACATCGAGCCACCCACCGGCATCCCCTGGAACAGCCCGGAGAGGATGTTCCCCGCCCCCTGTCCGACGAAGTCGCGCGACGCGTCGGCTGGTCGCCCGTCGCGATTGCGGAACGCACCAGAGACCGCGGCCCCCTGCACGAGCCCGACGAGGGCGAGGGAGAGTGCGGGGATGAACAAGGGCACGAACTCGTCGAGGTCGGGAAGCGCCAGCCCCGGGAGTCCCGCCGGGACGTCGGTGATGTCGTTCACCCGGGCGACGGGGAGGCCGAGCACCTCGGTGAACCATGCCGCGATCGCGGATCCTGCGATGACCGCGACGACCATCCCGAGGGCCTTCAGGGGGGTCCGCTGGAGCAGGTTGATCCCGACCATCGTGAGAAGTCCGACGAGGAGCGTCGGCCAGCTGATGTCGAACAGATGCAGCAGGAGGTCGACCGTGCGGGTCACCCGATTCGCGCCCTGACCGGCGTAACCGGTGAGGTTGCCGAGCTGACCGAGCACGATGTTCACGCCGACGGCCGTGATGAAGCCCGTCATGACGGCCGTCGGCACGAATCGCAGCAGCCGGCCGCCACCGAGGAGACCGGCCAGGATCATGATGAGCCCGGTCAGGAGTCCGAGCGTGACGAGCGCACCGGCCGGGTCGGGTCGGAGGAGGATCTCGGTGTCCGCGACGACGAGGGACATGGCGCCGGTGGCCTGCACGGCCAGGAACGAACTGCTCGTGAAGAACGCGGCCCCGACCATGCCGAAGAGGTAGGCATACAGCCCGGAGACCGGATTGAGGCCGGCGAGCAGCCCTGCGGCCAGGCCGTCCGGCACGGCCTCGACGCCGAGCACGAGACCGGCAAGGGCGTCCCGACGGAGGGTCTTCCGTGAGGTCATGGCACGGAAGCGGCGCCACAGCCCCGCCTTCTCCGCATCCGCCATGCGCTCTCCCGTCCGGCACCAGTCTGTCGGATGCCGAGTGCCCGCGCAGCTAGACGGCGGTGGGGATGCGGGCGGCCCCGAACACGCGCAGCCGCTTCTGGGCGAGCAGGATGCCGATCAGCACGAGCACGGCACCGAGCGGTTCGTGCCAGGAGAACGTCTCACCGAGCACGACAACGCCGAGGACCACACCGACCACGGGCGTGACGTAGGTGACCGTCGAGGCATTGGTCGGACCCCAGGCGCGCAGCACGTTGATGTTCCAGATGTACGCGAGCCCGGTGCCCAGCACGCCGAGCGCCACGAGCGCGAGCACGATCGGGACGTCGAGGTCGACGGGGCTCCAGGCGAGGACGGGCGTCAGGACGAGCATGATGGCCCCGGCGAGGCCGATGTTGAGGAAGGCGAAGGTGGAGCCCGCGATCGGGCGGGGGCTCAGGAAGCGGCGCGTGTAGCCGAAGGTGAAGCCGTAGCACGTCGCGGATCCGAGGCAGGCGAGCTGCCCCCACAGGTCGCCGGTCAACGCGGCGTACCCCCACGGACCGATGATGACCACGACGCCGACGATGCCGACGACGACACCGAGCACCTGGTCGCGGGCGAGCCGTTCCACCCGGAACACCAGGGTCGCCATGATCGCGGTGGTGATGGGCGTGACCGCGTTGTAGATCGAGGCGAGGCTCGACGAGACGTACTGCTCCGCCCAGGCGAACAGGAGGTGCGGGACGACGCAGCCGGTCACCGCGATGACGACGAAGTGCAGCCAGACGACGGGTTCCCGCGGAAGCACGGGACCGCCATCGATGCGCGGGCGCGTGACGAGCACGATGATGCCGAGGGTGAGCCCGCCGAGCACCAGGCGGGACCACGCGATCTGGCCGAAGCTCACGCCATCCAGGGCGACCTTCATGAACAGGAAGCTCGATCCCCAGACGACCCCCATGCCGAGGAACTGGAGCCAGATCGAGAGGGAGGAGCTGCGGTTCACAGTGCGAGACTACGCGGCTGCCGGCATGGCGCAGGCCGCGCTCGAGCACGGTGTCCGGAAACCGCCGAAGGATGGCGGATCGTCGGGGTCAGCCGGCCGCGTCAGCGCTCTCGTCCAGGACGACCGGGCGCTGCCCGTACCGTGCGATGCGCTCGGTGAGGCGCGCACGCACGCCCGGCCACTCGTCGATCAGGATCGAATACACGGCGGTGTCGCGCCAGGTGCCGTCTGCGCGGGGACGGTCGCGGCGGAGGATCCCCTCGAACTGCGCTCCGAGCTTCAGGATGGCGCCCCTGGACCGGTCGTTCAGCGCATCCGCCTGGATCTTCACCCGCCCGAATCCGCTGTCGAAGGCGCGGGTGAGCAGCAGGAGCTTGGTCTCCGGGTTCACGGCGGTCGCCCAGACGCGCGGGTCGTAGGCCGTCCAGCCGATGTGGGCAGCCTCGTTCTCCAGCTCGAAGTCGCCGAGTGTGCTCGATCCGACCAGCACCCCGTCGTCGGCACCGCCGACGAGCCGGACGGCGTACGGCTGGGCCAGCTCGGTGTCGAACCGGTACGCCGTCTCGGCCCAGGCGATGAAGCCCTCCCGATCGGTGCGGAGGGCGGCCGGACCTCCGCCGAATCCGCCGGCGAAGACGGCGGGATGCGCGAGCGCGGCATGGAGTTCGGGCAGGTGTGCGCGCGTGAGCGGCTCGATGGCGACGAACCGACCGGCGATCGGGGTGCTGGGAGGCAGGAGGGCGGTCACTCCAGAAGTCTGGCATCCGCCGACGGCCCCGGCGTGTGCAACCACGCCGGGGCCGTCACGCGATCATCGCGGCGTCGCCCGCCGGATCACGACGTAGCCGCCGACGGCGAAGGCGAGCGTCACCACGAGAAGCCAGCTGAAGAACCCCACGACGCCGAGGTCGCCGAGCCAGGTGAAGATGGCCACCCAGCTCTCGGAGAAGGTCGCTGCGGCGATCCCGATGATCAGGATGGCCAGAGCGGCGAACAGGATCGCCATCATGCCGCGAACACGCCAGCGCATGTACACGGTCGTGACCGAAGCACCGAGGAACAGCACGGTCAGTTGCAGGACGAACGTCGTGAACGCGTCGGCCGGCCAGCCGTCGATCCCGTACCAGAGCGCGTCGAACACGTGCGCGCCGAGCCACCAGCCTCCCGTCGCCTTCTCGATCTGCACGAGCGTCGCGATCGCGACCGCGTTGAAGAGTGAGACGATCACGAAGATCACGCTGGTGCCGAGCCAGTAGTCCCGCCTGGTCGCCCCGAAGCCGAGCGCGAAGGAGAAGGTGAACGCGATGGCCTGGACGCCGACCGCCACCATGTACCACTGCGGGGAGAGGACGGCCCAGCTGTAGCGCATCCCGGAGATGCCGTCCTCGTTGGCGCCGGCGGCGGTGATGATGATGGCGATCAAGACGCTGACCGCCCACGCGGCTCCGAGGATCAGCCAGGGAACGCCGAACAGGATCGACGGGTTGACCACGTGCAGGCGCGCGATGCGCCAGATCTCGTGGGTGCGCGAGCGCCCTTCTGTGCGAGCGGGCGCTGCGGCGACGGTGGCACTCATGCTGCGGCCTCCTGGTCGATCGGGACGGCCATGTCGGGGCCGGTCATGTGGACGATGAGCTGCTGGAGCGAGACGGGGGCGAGTTCGAGCCCGAGCCCGGCCGCCTGGAGCCGCTCGTCGGGGGAGAGCCGGCCGTCGATCGTGACGGAAGCGAGGCCGCCGAGCGACTCGCGCCCGATGATCGGCCGGTCGAGGACGAACCGCTCGACGGCATCCCGTGCCCCGGCGACGGTCGTGGCGGAGCCGCGCACCTCGTCGGCATCGCGGTCGAGGAGGATCCTGCCCTGGTCGATGAGGATCACGTGCTCGAGGAGGTTCGAGACCTCGTCGATGAGGTGGGTCGACAGCACGATCGTGCGCGGGTGCTCCGCGTAGTCCTCGAGGAGGCGATCGTAGAAGATGTGCCTGGCGACGGCATCGAGGCCGAGGTACGGCTCGTCGAAGAACGTGAGCGGCGCGCGGGATGCGAGACCCACGATCACGCCGACGGCCGAGAGCTGACCCCGGGAGAGCTTCTTGATCGGCCGGTTCAGGGGGAGCCGGAAGTCGGAGACGAGGCGTTCGGCGAATGCGGCATCCCAGTTCTCGAAGAACCACGGCGCCGCGGTGAGGACGTGCGACGGCTTGAAGCTCTCGGGGTAGCGCTGCGCCTCGGCGATGAAGCACATCCGGCGGATCACGTCGGCGTGCTCGGCCGGGGCGCGGCCGAACACCTCCACGGTGCCCGCATTCGCGAACAGCTGCCCGGTGAGCAACTGCATGATCGTGGTCTTGCCTGCTCCGTTGCGGCCGAGGAGCCCGTAGATGCGGTTCTCCTCGAGCTCGAAGGCGATGTCGTCGATGGCGGTGAACGATCCGTAGCGCTTCACCAGTCCGCTCACGCGGACGACGGGGGTGTTCATGATGGGATCCTCTCCGCGCGGAGCATCCCCGCGAGTTCGTCGATGCCGATTCCGAGCTTCTCCGCCTCGATGATGAGGGGACGGAGGTACTCGGTGGCGAAGTCGGACCTCCGCCGGGAGATGAGGCGCTCACGTGCGCCGGTCGTCACGAACATGCCGATCCCTCTCCGCTTCTCCACGATGCCGTCGTCGACAAGGCGGTTCACCCCTTTCAGTGCGGTGGCCGGGTTGATGCGATGGAAGGCCGCCAGCTCGTTGGTCGACGGGATCTGCGTGTTCTCACGGAGGACACCGTCGATGATGTCGTTCTCGACCTGTTCGGCGATCTGGATGAAGATCGGTCTCGAATCGTCCACTGCCGCCTGACTTCGTTGGTTCATTAGTTGTGTAACTAACCAATCACGCCGTCGGGATCCTGTCAACCCTTCCGCACCCCATCCGACCGGGGATAGCGTGAAAACGCTGGATCCCTCGACGGTGAATGGAGACGAAGATGGCCGGACTGGACGACGTCACGAAGAAGGCGCAGGAGTTCCTGAACAGCGACCAGGTGAAGGACGCCCTCAAGAGCGAACAGGCGGAGGACATCAGCGACAAGCTGCTGGACGGCGTCGCCGGCGCCGCGAACACGGTGACCGGCGGCAAGTTCGAGTCCCAGATCGACGGGGCCAAGGACGCGGCCGACAAGGCGGTCGGCACCGACTGAGTCTTCCCTGACAGTACGGCTGTACTAACTTGCACACGCATGTGCAAGTTAGTACAGTCGATGCATGACCTCCGCCATCGTGGGCGCCCGCCGGGCTCCCCGGCGGGACGCCGAAGAGAACCGCATCGCGCTGCTCGACGCAGCGACCACGGCGCTCGGCGTCGACCCCGACGCCTCGCTCGAGGCCATCGCGGCCGCAGCAGGGCTCAGCCGGCGCGCGGTCTACGGACACTTCGCCACTCGTGACGAACTGGTGGCAGCCTCCGTCCAGCGCGGCGCCTCCCGACTGGCGGACGTCACGGCGGATGTCGATCGGGACGACGCCCGCGTCGCCCTCGCCCTCCTCGGCGCCCGCCTCTGGGACGCCGTCGAACACGTGCGGGTCCTGGCGAGCCTGGCGGTGCGCGGGCCGTCCCTCGCCGTCGTGGGCGAGGCACTCGCTCCGGTACGCGCACGCCTGCACGCCATCGTGGCTTCCGGTGCGGCATCCGGGACCCTGCGCACCGACATCCCCGACGACTCGCTGAGCCGCCTCATCGAGCAGGCGGCGATCGCCGTCCTGCTCGAGGCCACGACGAGCGGACTCTCCCGCTCGGCCGGGCACCGGCTCGTGATGCTCATCGCACTCTCCACCGGCGGTCTGGGCTGGCGTGAGGCCAACGACCTCATCGATGCCACCCCCGAACTGCACGACCCGCTCCCCGAGGAGTCCTGAACCATGAAGATCCGACTCACCGGAGTCAGCAAGGGCCGCGGCGGATCGTCGCTGCCGGAGACCACGCTCCGCTTCGAGACCGATGTCGTCACGCTCGCGCGCGCCGAGACCGAGCGCCGACCCACGGTGCTCGGGCTGATGGCATCCGGGCGCATGCGCCCCGACACCGGCCGGATCACGATCGACGGCGTCGAGGACAACTCCGACCTCCGCGCCCGCGTCGCCCTCGTCGACGCCCCCGACGTGAGCGACCCGGCTCCCGACGTCACGGTGACCGGGGTCGTGATGGAGGAGCTCATGTTCGCCGGCCTCCCCGGCAGCCGCCGCGACGCCGCGCTCACCTTGAAGCAGCTCGACCTCGCCGAGCACGGCAGGACGAGCCTGGCCGACCTCCCGCCGGCCGTGCGCATCCGCCTGCTCACCGAGCTCGCCGTCCTGCGCGACGGCGTCGAGGGACTCGTGATCGCCGCGCCGGACCGGCACGGCGGCGACCCGCTCGACTGGTGGAGGATCGCCCAGGGCCTGGCCGCCCGCGGCTACGCGGTGCTCGTCATCGCCGGGGACGCCTCGGCGGCCGCGATCGGCGCCGAATCACTCCTCGCCCGGCTCGACAGCTCCGACTCCTTCTCCACCTCCTCCGATTCCGGCGACGGCGACGGAGGTGCGGCATGAAGGTCCCCCAGATGATCGCCGCCGAGTTCCGGCGGCTCACGTCCTCCCGCATGTCGGTGATCGCACTCATCGCCCTCGTCGCGGTGCCCGTCATCTATGGCGGCCTCTACCTCTGGGCCAATCAGGACCCGTACGCCAAGCTCTCCGAGGTCCCCGTCGCACTGGTCGTCGAGGACACCGGAACGGGCGACGGATCCCCGGCCCGCGCCGACGAGGTCGCGGACAGCCTCATCGAGGACGGCACCTTCGACTGGCACCGCGTCTCGGAGAGCACCGCCGAGGCGGGCGTCGCCGACGGCACCTACGACTTCAGCGTGACGTTCCCCGCCGAGTTCTCCACCGACCTGGTGTCGTCGTCGACCGACGATCCCCGCCAGGCCCAGGTGGTGCTCAGCACCAACGACGCCAACAGCTACCTCGCCACCACCATCGGCGAACAGGCCATCAAGACCATCAAGGCGCAGATCGTGCGGCAGGTGGGGCAGAACGCCGCCATCACCCTGCTCGACTCGCTCTCGGAGATCCGCGGCAAGCTCGGCGAGGCGGCCGACGGCGCCACCACGCTCACGGATGCCACGGAGCAGGCGGCGAGCGGGAGCGCCCGGCTGAGCGACGGCGCTGCAGCGCTGGCGACCGGAACCGCCACGCTGGCCGACGGCTCGGCCAGGGTCGCCGACGGCGCGTCCGCCACCGCCGCGGGGGCATCCCAGGTGGCGGCAGGGAACGCGCAGCTGGCAGCCAGGGCCGACACCCTCGGAGCGGCGGTCGGCAGCGCTGCCGGGCGACTGCCCGAGGTCCGGTCCGAGATCGCGGCCCGGCTCGTCGCGGCCGGCGTCGACCAGGCCAGGATCGATGAGGTCCTCGCCCTCCTCGACCCCGTCGCCGCCGATGTCGCCACGGCGAACGAGCGGGTGCAGACCGTCGTGGGGCAGGTCGACCAGCTCTCCGCCGGCGCGACGCAGGTCGCCGACGGTGCCGGGCAGGTGGCAGAGGGCTCCGCGCAGGTCGCGGCGGGAGCGGCATCCGCCGCCTCCGGCTCCGCGCAGCTCAGCGCCGGCGCCACGACGCTCACCGACGGCCTCACCTCGATCGAGGCGGGGGCAGGCACCCTCCGTGACGGCCTCGCCGACGGTCGCGACGCGATCCCGGACAGCGACCAGGCCCTGCGCGACCGCCAGGCCGAGAACATCGCAGACCCGATCGACGTCGAGACCGGGGCCGTCACGGCTGCAGGCAGCTACGGAGCAGGCCTCGCGCCCTTCTTCGCCGCCCTCGCGGGCTGGATCGGCATCTACGCGCTGTTCCTCATCGTCAAGCCGGTCTCGCGACGGGCGGTCACCGCGCTGCACTCGCCCATCCGGGTGACCCTCGCCGGCTGGCTCACCCCGACCATCCTCGGGGCCATCCAGATGTCGGCCCTCTACGCCGTCCTCTCGCTCGCCCTCGGGTTCCCGATCGAGAATCCGGCCGGGATGCTCGGCATCATGCTCCTCGCCTCGGCGACCTTCTCCGCCATCGTGCTCGCCCTCAACGTGTGGCTCGGGAGCGTCGGACAGTTCCTCGGCCTCGTGCTCATGGTGCTGCAGCTCGTCACGGCCGGCGGGACCTTCCCATGGCAGACCCTGCCAGGGCCGCTCGCCGGACTGCACCACGTGCTGCCGATGGGCTTCGTCGTCGATGCGCTCCGGCAGGCCATGTACGGCGGCAGTGCCGCAGCGGCGTGGAGCGACATCGGCGTCCTGCTGATCTGGCTCGCCGCGGCGTTCGCCATCGCGGCGATCGGGGTCACGCGGATGACCCACCACCGGACCCTCCGGGACCTCCGCCCCAGCCTCATCGGCTAGCCGGCGGCGAGGTCAGCGGCGGCGCGCGCGCCTGGCCGCCCAGATCGCCAGGACGCCGCCGCCCGCGAGCACGGCGATGGGGGCGACGAGCAGCATCGGTTCTCCCGCACTACCCGATCAGGTCGTGGCGGACGATGATCTCGTCGCGGCCGGGGCCGACGCCGATCACCGAGATGCGCGAGCCGCTCATCGCCTCGAGCGCGAGCACGTAGTCCTGAGCGTTCTTCGGGAGATCCTCGAAGGTGCGCGCACCCGTGATGTCCTCTGTCCAGCCCGGGAACTCCTCGTAGACGGGGGTGGCGTGGTGGAAGTCGGTCTGCGACACCGGCACCTCGTCGAAGCGGACGCCGTCGACGTCGTAGGCGACGCACACGGGGATCCTCTCCAGCCCGGTGAGCACGTCGAGCTTCGTGAGCACGAAGTCGGTGACGCCGTTGATGCGCGCCGAGTAGCGGGCGATGGGCGCGTCGTACCAGCCGGTGCGGCGGCGACGGCCGGTCGTCGTGCCGAACTCGAAGCCCTTCTCGGTGAGGAACTCGCCCCACTCGTCGAACAGCTCGGTCGGGAACGGACCGGCACCGACGCGCGTCGTGTAGGCCTTGATGACGGCGATGACCCGATCGATGCGGTTCGGAGCCACACCCGATCCGGTGACGGCGCCGCCCGAGGTGGCGTTCGATGACGTGACGAACGGGTAGGTGCCGTGGTCGACGTCGAGCATGGTGGCCTGACCGCCCTCGAACAGGACCGTCCTGCCGTCGTCGAGGGCGCGGTGCAGCAGCAGCGCGGTGTCGGTCACCATCGGACGCAGCCGCTCCGCATAGCCGAGGAGCTCCTGCACGATCTCGTCGACGTCGATGGCGCGGCGGTTGTAGATCTTGACGAGCAGGTGGTTCTTGCTGTCGAGAGCGCCCTCCACCTTCTGCCGCAGGATGTTCTCGTCGAACAGGTCCTGCATCCGGATGCCGACGCGGTTGATCTTGTCGGCGTAGGCCGGTCCGATGCCGCGGCCCGTTGTGCCGATCTGGCGCTTGCCGAGGAAGCGCTCCGTCACCTTGTCGATGGTGCGGTGGTACTGCGTGATGATGTGCGCGTTGGCGCTCACCTTGAGCTTGGAGACGTCGACGCCGCGCTCGATGAGCGCATCGAGCTCCTCGAAGAGCACCTCGATGTCGACCACGACGCCGTTGGCGATGACGGGCGTCACGTTCGGGCTGAGGATGCCGCTCGGCAGCAGGTGCAGGGCGTACTTCTCGTCGCCGATCACGACGGTGTGGCCGGCGTTGTTGCCGCCGTTGAACTTCACCACGTAGTCGAGTCGCGATCCGAGGAGGTCGGTCGCCTTCCCCTTGCCCTCGTCGCCCCACTGGGCGCCGATCAGAACGATGGCTGGCATATGGGTGTCAGTCCTCTCCTCGGATGACGAACGCTTCCGTGACGGGCGGGACGGCGGGTGCCGTGGCCTCGGGCGGAATGATCGTGATGAGCTGGGTGGCCGTGTGCTCGGATTCGATGCGCGACACCGCATCGGGATCGGCGGATTCCAGGAAGGCCGAGAGCGCGTCGGCCTCGTAGACGAGCCCGATGGCGGCGGCGGCCCTGCGCAGGGCGTAGGCGGCGCGGAGCACGGCCTGGTTCGCGGCCTCGGTCCACGCGATCCGTTCGCCATCCGACCATCCGGCCGCGACGAGCAGTTCGAGGCCGCGCTGGTGAGCGACGGTCGCATAGGCGTAGGCGTCGAGCTCGCGGCCCTCCGAGTGGGCGATGTCGGCCAGCTCGGCCCACGCGAGCGGGGACGGCGCGTGAGCGAGCACGAACCCCGGGAGCGCCTCGCGGTGCACGGAGCCGATCAGTGTGCGGACGACCTCGTCGTCGGCCACGACGACGACGGCGTCGGACGCCCCCGTCGGCTCGTCGATGGAGGTGGACTCCGACGCGTCGGACGAGGCCGATGATGTGGCCGTCTCCGGTTCGCCGGAACTGTCCACGTCGGGCGCGGAGGCCGCAGGGGGCAGGTTTTCGCCGGTCACACTCCACCTTATCGCACGGCATTCCGACGGCTCGGGAGGCACGAGGAGGGGAGGGTGACCCTCCGGAACGGGATCGAGGATTCGGGTTCGTCGATCCCGTCCGGGTGTTGCCTGTGACGGCAACGGGCCTGTACGAAAGTGTGCCCCGTCCGGGGGTTCACGGCACCCCCCACTATGAGGGTCATTCACCTTCCGAACCGGCGCGTGTTGTCCGGTTGTGCTTCGGTTTCAGTCGCCTCTGCAGACGAATGCGGGGGAGAAGGATGATCGCCGCGACGGATCCCGCACTCGGGTCCAGCCGGGCCCCGGGCCGGATTCCACCCCTGATCGGGGCTCATGCTCCCCGCGTACGGCCGGGTGGGCGGGAAGCCCTAAAATCGGAGTCATGTCCAAGGTCCTCACGTCCCTTCCCGTCGGCGAGCGCGTCGGCATCGCATTCTCCGGGGGCCTCGACACCTCCGTCGCCGTGGCGTGGATGCGCGAGAAGGGCGCGGTGCCCTGCACGTACACCGCTGACCTCGGTCAGCCGGACGAACCCGACGTCGAGGCGGTGCCCGGGCGGGCCATCGCCTACGGCGCCGAGCTCTCCCGGCTCGTGGACTGCCGTGCAGCGCTCGTGGAGGAGGGCATCGTCGCCCTGCAGTGCGGAGCGTTCCACATCCGTTCCGGCGGCAAGACCTACTTCAACACCACGCCGCTCGGCCGTGCCGTGACGGGCACCCTGCTCGTGCGGGCCATGATGGAGGACGGCGTCGACATCTGGGGCGACGGATCGACCTACAAGGGCAACGACATCGAGCGGTTCTACCGCTACGGCCTCATGGCGAACCCGCGCCTGCGCATCTACAAGCCGTGGCTCGACCGTGACTTCGTGACGGAACTCGGCGGACGCACCGAGATGAGCGAGTGGCTGAGCACCCGGGACCTGCCCTACCGCGACTCCGTGGAGAAGGCGTACTCGACCGACTCCAACATCTGGGGCGCGACGCACGAGGCCAAGACCCTCGAGCACCTCGACACCGGCGTCGAGAGCGTCGAGCCGATCATGGGCGTCGCCTCCTGGGATCCCGAGGTCGCCATCGAGACCGAGGATGTCGTGCTGCGTTTCGAGCAGGGCCGCCCGGTCGCGCTCAACGGCGACGACTTCGGCGGCGACGCCGTGAAGCTCGTGCTCGAGGCCAACCGCATCGGCGGACGCCACGGGCTCGGCGTCTCCGACCAGATCGAGAACCGCATCATCGAGGCCAAGAGCCGCGGCATCTACGAGGCCCCCGGCATGGCGCTGCTGCACATCGCCTACGAGCGGCTGCTCAATGCGATCCACAACGAGGACACGATCGCGAACTACCACAACGAGGGACGCCGACTCGGGCGCCTCATGTACGAGGGCCGCTGGCTCGACCCGCAGTCGCTCATGCTGCGCGAGTCCATCGTGAAATGGGTGGCGTCCGCCGTCACCGGCGAGGTGACGCTGCGGCTCCGCCGCGGCGACGACTACACGATCATGGACACGACGGGCCCCGCGCTCAGCTACCACCCCGACAAGCTGTCGATGGAGCGGGTCGGCGACGCGGCGTTCGGCCCCGAGGATCGCATCGGCCAGCTGACCATGCGCAACCTCGACATCGCTGACTCCCGCGCCAGGCTCGAGCAGTACGCGCACCTCGGCATCGTGGGCGGGGCGACGGCCGCCCTCGTCGGCGACCTCACCGTCGGTGAGGCGGCCGAGATCACCGCCGGTGCACCGGAGACCGATCTCGAGGCAGCGACGGATGCCGCCAATGAGGGCTCGGCGTTCGACCTCGGCACCGACTAGAGGTCGGACAGGAACGCCTCCCAGGCCAGCCGGCGGGCCCGACGGGGATCCGACTCGACCCGGTCCGGGTCGCCGATGATGAGCGTCCGGCGCTCGAGCTCCTCGTAGCGCGGCCACGACGCGTCCGGCTCGCCGCCCTCGGCGAAGCCCAGCCAGTGCCTGCGCATCCGCTCGCCGGCTGCCGCGTAGGACTCGTTGCCTCCGAGCGACGTCATCGCGCGGGCGATGGGCACGTCGAGCCGGTCGAAGAGGGCGAACATCTCGACGCCGTGGGTGGCGTCCAGCCCCACGAGCCGGAGCAGGCGCGGTGCGAAGTCGAAGCGGTAGGCGTAGACCGGTGCATGGCGTGAGTGCAGGTCGGCCACCCGGGTGCTCGGGTACCAGAAGCCGAAGTCGCCGCTGAGGTCGGCCGCCGGTCGGCGCGCCGGGAGCCCGGGATAGGCACGGCGGAGGGCTAGGCCGGCCTCCGGTGGCGCCGTGCGGAGCAGGGCGTCGATGCGCGCGGGGCTGCGCGGGAGGATGTCGATGCGCCCGCGGAAGATCGATCCCTCGCGATCGTTGGTGCCGATGATGAGGGGGACGCGATGCGCCCGGCCCGCCCGGAACGCCGCAAGCGGGCTCTCGGGCACGAGGTCGGCGTCGATGACGGGCGCCAGGCAGAACTCACCGGGGTACAGGTCCGGCGTCCGGATCTGCAGCAGCACGCACGCCGCAACGAGATCGTCGACCGGTGCGTCGGACAGCAGGACGGAGGTGGCGATCCCGTCGGCGCGCTCGGCCATGAGTCCGCGCAGGATCACGACGTACTCCGCAGCCCATTGAGCGGTGCGGCTCGCGGCGTACACGGCGTTGGGCGGCGGGCTCTGGGCGATGGCCCTGGCGAAGAGCCCGCGGGCGCTCGGGGTGGCCATGAGGGTCGTGACGGCGTTGCCGCCAGCCGACTCCCCGAAGACGGTGACGTTCGCCGGGTCGCCGCCGAACGCGGCGATGTTCAGCTGCACCCAGCGCAGCAGGGCCAGCTGGTCGCGGAGGCCGATGTTGCTCTCGAACGGCCGGGACGGGACCGAGTAGCGGCTGAAGTCGAGGTAGCCGAGCGCTCCGAGGCGATAGTTGAAGCTCACATAGACGACCCGACGGCTGTCCACGAAGCTCTCGCCCTGGCCGGAGAAGTCGCGGGAGGAGCCGGAGTTGTAGCCGCCGCCGTGGATGAAGACGGTCACGGGCAGCGGTCGGGCCTCGCGCGCACCGAGGATGGGAGACCGCACGTTGACGGTCAGGCAGTCCTCACCGCCCACGACCCCGCGCGATCCGAGCCCTCCGCGCAGCATCTGGGGCGCGATCCGGCCGTACGTCGACGAGTCCCGCACCCCGGACCACGGGTGGACGGGAGATGGAGCACGGAACCGGAGGGGCCCGACCGGCGGAGCCGCGTACGGGATGCCCCTCCACACCCGCGATCGCCCCTCGCGGACGCCGCGCACCACTCCGCCCGTCACGCGGACGGTGGCCAGGCGCGCGTCGAGCCGTCGCCGGTCCATCAGATGTCGTCGTCGCCCATGTGCTCATGCAAGCACGCGGGAGCTCACTCCGACAGGGTTTTGCGGATTCCGTGCTGAAGAACCCAGGAATGCATCGCGACGGCGGCCGCCGCACTGGCGTTGATCGAGCGGGTCGATCCGTACTGGGTGATCTCCACCACGGCGTCGGCGGCGGCGAGCGCCTCGTCGCTCATCCCGGGACCCTCCTGGCCGAACAGCAGGATGCAGCGCTCCGGCCAGTCGAAGGTCTCGATCGACACCGATCCAGGCACGTTGTCGACGGCGATGATCGGAAGCGCCTCGGTGGCGGCCCAGGCCGTGAGGTCGGCGACGTCGGGGTGGTTCATCACGTGCTGGTAGCGATCGGTGACCATCGCTCCGCGCTTGTTCCAGCGACGTCGTCCGACGATGTGCACGGTGTCGGCCGCGAAGGCGTTGGCGCTGCGCACGATGGAGCCGATGTTCATGTCGTGCTGCCAGTTCTCGATGGCGACGTGGAACGGATGCCGGTGCTCGTCGAGGTCGGCGACGATGGCATCCATCCGCCAGTACCGGTAGCGGTCGATGACGTTGCGGGTGTCTCCGTCGCGGAGCAGTTCGCGGTCGTAGTGCTCGTCGTCCGGCCACGCAGGCTCGCCGCCCGGCCACGGTCCGACGCCGTGCGTGCTCAGCTCGATCGTCGGGGTCGGGGCCGTCGTCGTCGTGCTCGGGTCGACCGTCAGCCGGTCGCGGTTCTCATCCACCCCTCAAGGCTACGGCCGCCGCGGAATCCACTCTTTTCGGTGCACCTAAATTCGTCTATGGTTTCGGTATGCCGAAAGACGCTGCGACGACGCAGATCCAGGAACCAGCGACCGCCGCCAGGGCCGGAGGCGGTCGCCGCCCGGGCGCCGGAGCGCGGGCCGCCTGGCTCCTCGGCCCCGCCCTCGTCGCCGGCGTGGCCTACCTCGACCCCGGCAACGTCGCCAGCAACATGACGGCCGGCGCCCGCTACGGCTACCTCCTCGTCTGGGTCGTCGTGCTGGCGAATGCGATGGCGTGGCTCATCCAGTACCTGTCCGCGAAGCTGGGAGTGGTCACGGGCGAGAGCCTCCCGCAGGTGCTCGGTCGCACCATCCGGCGCCGCCCTGCCCGCATCGCCTACTGGCTGCAGGCGGAACTCGTGGCCATGGCGACCGACCTGGCGGAGGTCATCGGCGGAGCGGTTGCGCTGTACCTGCTGTTCGGGATCCCGCTGCTCGCCGGCGGCGTGATCACGGGGGTCGTCTCCATCGTCCTGCTGGCGGTGCACAACCGGCGCGGGCCGCGCACGTTCGAGTTCATCATCATGGGGCTCGTCGTGATCATCGCCGCGGGCTTCAGCCTCGGCGTGTTCATCGCGCCTCCCCCGGCCGGCAGCGTGATCGACGGGCTGATCCCGCGATTCTCGGATGCCGGATCGGTGCTGCTCGCCGCGTCGATCCTCGGCGCCACCATCATGCCGCACGCCATCTACGCGCACTCCGCCCTCGCCCGCGACCGCTTCGGCGGATCGGCGGATCGGGCGGCGGCCCGCGAGCGAGCGGCGGGCGGCGGCGTCGTCGACCCGCCATCGGCGGCTCCCGGCCGGACATCGACGGCACGGCGGGCACGCGGCGCGGCCACGCCGGCAGCTGCCGCATACGGCACCCGCCGGCTGCTGCGCGCGACCCGCTGGGACGTGTCGATCGCGATGGCCATCGCCGGCACCGTGAACCTGTGCATCCTGCTCCTCGCCGCAGCGAACCTCTCCGGCATCGCGGGCACGGACACCCTGGAGGGCGCGTACGCGGCCATCGCCGTCTCGCTCGGCCCGATCGTGGCGACCCTGTTCGCCGTCGGCCTGCTCGCCTCGGGACTGGCGTCGACCTCCGTCGGCGCCTACGCCGGCGCGGAGATCATGGACGGTCTGCTGCACGTGCGCATCCCGCTCCTCACCCGACGGCTCGTCACTCTCATCCCGGCACTCGTCGTGCTGAGCCTCGGGTTCGACCCGACGCTCGCCCTCGTGCTCAGCCAGGTGGTGCTGTCGTTCGGCATCCCGTTCGCGCTCATCCCGCTCGTCGTGCTCACGGCGAAGGAGAGCGTGCTCGGCCGCTGGCGGAACCACTGGGCGACGACGACGGCCGGCGTCGCGGCATCCGTGTTCCTGGTCACCCTCAACGGCGTGCTGCTCTGGCTGGTGTTCACAGGCTGAGGAGCACCCGCCGGGTAGTCTGGGCGCGATGGCGAACATTCCGTCCCCGGCGATCGAGGACTACCTCAAGACGATCTACGCGCACACCGAGTGGCAGGACGATCCCATCACGCCGTCGGTGCTGGCCACGCGGTTGTCCGTGTCGCCGTCGTCCGTCACCGAGATGGTGAAGAAGCTCGCCGCCCAGGGTCTCGTCACGCATCGGCCGTACGGCGCGATCGCCCTGACCGACACCGGCCTGCGGCGCGCGCTCGGCGTGGTGCGACGGCATCGGCTCGTCGAGACCTGGCTCGTCCGCGACATGGGGTACGGCTGGGATGCCGTGCACGACGAGGCGGAGGTGCTCGAGCACGCCCTGAGCGACCGTCTGCTCGAGGCGATCGACACGCACCTCGGACGCCCCAGCCGCGATCCGCACGGTGATCCCATCCCCCAGGCCGACGGCTCCATCGTCCGCGTCCCGACGGTGCTGCTGTCCGATGCCCCGGCCGGACACGCCGGAACGGTGGTGCGCATCAGCGATCGGGACCCAGCACTGCTGCGCACGCTCGCCGAGGCCGGAATCGGGCCCGATGCACGGGTCGCGCTCACGGTGACCGGGGTGGAACTGGCCGACGGAACGCTCCTCGAACTGGAGCGTGACGACCTCGCGTCGATCTGGGTGACCGCCTGACCTACCCCGCCAGCCGCTCCTCCGACGCGAACCGCAGCGCCGGGACGGGCACATCGAGGTTGGCTCCTCCGCGGTAGCGGGTGGCGATGTGCCGATCCGGCAGCCGGGCAGCACCCTCCCCGAAGATCCGCTCCCGCAGCGTGACGGGTGGCGCGCCCTCCTCGGACAGTCGCCCACGGCGCCGCAGTTCGGGGACGATGAGCTCGGCGAAGTCCCGCGCCGTGTCGAACGAGTGGTCCTGGCGCAGGTTGATGCCGTCGATCCCGTCCTCGTCGAGCCAGCGTTCGATCTCGTCGGCCACGACCTTCGGGGTGCCTGCCACCGAGAACCGCCCGTCGCGCGAGCGCAGGAGGCCGTCGAGGGCTGCGCCCACGGTCTTGTCGAACGGCAGGAACGGCACACGTGACGGATCGATGCCCGATCGCCGCACCGCCTCGCCCACGCTGATGTCGCGCGGGTAGGCGGTGAGGTCCACCGGCAGGCTGGAGTGGGCGAGGATGCCGTCGAGGCTCGCGTCGCGGCGGTAGCGTTCGACCTTCGCCTGCACCTCGGCATCCGTGCGCCCCGTCACGACCCCGGCCATCGCGATGAACTTGACGTCGTCCGGCCGACGGCCGTGACGTTCGGCCGCCGACCGCATGCCGGCCGCATTGGCGCGGAACTCCGCGGCCGTCCGCCCGCCCGTGAACACGACCTCCGCGTGGCGGCCGGCGAACTCGGTCCCGGCCGGCGACCCCGTCGCCTGGAACAGCACGGGCGTGCGCTGGGGAGACGGATGCACGATGTGCGGCCCGGCGACCCGGTGGTTCTCCCCGACGTGGTCGATGTAGCGCACGCGTGACGGATCGGTGTAGACGCGGCGCTCACGGTCGGCGACGATCGCATCATCGTCCCACGAGCCCTCCCACAGCTTGTAGAGCACGTCGAGGTACTCGTCGGCGAGTTCGTACCGGCGGTCGTGCGGCAGTTCACCGTCGAGGCCGAAGTTGCGCGCGGCGTTCGGCAGGTAGGACGTGACGATGTTCCAGCCGACCCGGCCGTTCGTGAGGTGATCGAGGGTCGACATCCGCCGGGCGAAGGCGAACGGCGGCTCGTACGTCGTCGAGAACGTGGCTCCGAACCCGAGCCGCTTCGTGACCGTCGCCATCACGGGGATGAGCAGCAGCGGATCGAGGTTGGGGCTCTGCAGTCCCTCGCGGAGCGCCGTCTCCGGCCCGTCGCGGAAGACGTCGTATGCGCCGATGACGTCGGCGAGGAACACGGCGTCGAAGCCGCCGTCCTCGAGGATCTCGGCGAGCTCGGTCCAGTACGAGAGTTCGGCGAAGCGGTGCCGGTTGTTGCCGGGCAGCTCCCAGAGGCCGTGGCTGATGTGGCTGACGCACGCCATCTCGAACAGGTTGAGGATGAGCTTCCTGGGTTCGGTCATGCCAGGACTCCCACGCCGGCGGACACGGCGTCGACGGACTCCGCCGCGAAGGCGCCGCGGTACCGCGCCGCCGGGTGGCGGTCGTTCAGCCGCGGCTCGCCGAACAGGTGCTCTCGCAACGTCGAGCCCGGCCCGTAGTCGCTCTGCGCCAGGCCGCGTTCGCGCAGGACCGGGAGGACCTTGTCGGCGAACTCCTCGAACGAACCGGGGATGACCCAGTTGATGACGTTGATGCCGTCGACGCCGGCAGCCTGCCAGACCTCGAGGGCGTCGGCGATCTGCTCCGGCGTTCCGACCACGCGAGTCGAGCGCGAGATGAGCAGGGCGATGTCGGCGACGACCGGCTCCCGGTCGGTGATCGCCTTGGACACCCACTCGCCGAAGCCCTTGGCCGTGTTGGTGTCCACGTCGCGCAGCGGGGTCTGCGGGTCGTACACCCGGCCGTCCTGGTCGACGAGGGCGGAGTGGGCGAGGTAGCCCTCGATGCTGATGTACTTCTCGTACTCGGCGGCCAGGGCCTCAGCCTCCTCCCGGGTGTCGCCGATCACGAAGGACAGGCCCTGGAAGAACTTGATGTCCTCCGGCCTGCGACCGAACTCGACCGCGCGTGCCCGCGTCTGCGCGATCTGCTGCCCGGCCAGCTCGGGGCTCGGCGAGATCAGGAACACGGCCTCGGCGTTGCGCGCCGCGAAGTCACGGCCGGAAGCCGACGACCCGGCCTGGTACAGCACAGGAGTCCGCTGCGGCGACGGCGACGGCAGGTGGGGTCCCTGCACCGAGTACCGCTCGGACTCGTGGTTGATCTTGTGGATCCTGGACGCGTCGCTGAACACCCCGTTCTCGCGGTCCTTCAGCAGCGCGCCCTCGTCCCACGAGCCCTCCCAGAGCTTGTACGTGACGTCGACGTACTCCTCGGCCCATGCGTAGCGCTCGGTGTGATCGGTGAGCTTGGGGTAGCCGAAGTTGCGCGCGCCGTTGTCCTGCAGGCCGGTGACGATGTTCCAGGCCACCCGCCCGCCGGAGATGTGGTCGAGCGTCGAGACCTGGCGGGCGAACTGGTACGGGTGGCTCTGCGCGACGTTCGAGGTGAGCGCGAGCCCGATCCGTTCGGTGTGCACGGCGAGCGCGGCGACCAGCGGGATGGGATCGTTCGACGGGATCTGCAGCCCTTCGCGGATGTAGACCTCGAAATCGGCATCCGCGTCGCCGTAGACGCCCGTGACGTCGGCGAAGAACAGCGCGTCGAACTTGGCGGCCTCGAGCTTCTTGGCGAGGTCGATCCACAGCCGGACGTCGTTGAAGTCGACCTGTCCGGCATCGGGGCGGCGCCACTGGCCGTGGTGGATGTGCGAGTTCGTGTTCATCACGAAGGCGTTGAAGTGCAGGGGCGTTGTCATGACTGGCTCCGGGGTTCGAGAACGGGGATGGACGCGATCAGCGCACGCGTGTACTCGTGCGCTGGGCGGTTGAAGATCTGGTCGGGCGTTCCGACCTCCACGACCCGGCCGTCCTTCATCACCAGGACGTGGTGACTGAGGTGGGCGATGACGCCGAGGTCGTGCGAGATGAACAGGTAACTCAGCCCGTGGCGGCGCTGCAGGACGACGAGCAGGTCGAGGATCTGCGCCTGGATGGTCACGTCGAGGGCGGACACCGCCTCGTCGAGCACGATGATGTCCGGTGCCTCGGCGAGCGCGCGGGCGATGGCGATGCGCTGACGCTGCCCGCCGGAGAGCCGCAGCGGGAAGCGCTGCAGCACGGCATCCGGTAGCCCCACCTGGTCGAGCAGCTCGATGATGCGGTCCCGTCGAGCGGCGGCGGAGGCGAACGTGTCGCGAGCCAGCGCATCCGTGAGGATCCGCTCGACGTTCCAGCGCGGGTCGAAGCTCGACAGCGGATCCTGTGAGACCACCGAGATGCGCGAGCGCAGGGAGCGCCTCCCGGCCTCCGAGACGGTCGACCATGGCTCGCCGAGGAGCGTGACCGTGCCGGCATCGGGCGTCTCGAGCGCCAGCGCGATGCGCCCGGTCGTGCTCTTGCCGGAGCCGGACTCCCCGACGATGCCGAGCGTCTCACCCCGGTGCAGCTGGAAGGACACGTCGTCGACGGCGGTCGTGACGGCGCCGTCCGGAGTCCGGAACCTCTTGGAGATGCCGGTCACCTCGAGCACGACCTGGTCGAGCACCGCCGGTTGCGGTGGTGCGGCGGCCAGGAGCGGCTCGCCGGCAGGGCTCAGCGCATGGCCGCGGGTCTCGCCGCTCGGCACCGCGGCGATGAGCGCACGCGTGTACTCCTCGCGCGGCGCGGCGAGCACACGGGCGGCGGGACCCTGCTCGACCACCCGGCCGTGCTGCATGACCAGGATGTGGTCGGCCAGCTGGGCCACGACCGAGAGGTCGTGGCTGATCAGGATGATCGATGCCCCTCGGCCTTTGGAGCGCTCGAGGAGCGCCAGCACCTGGGCCTGCACCGTCACGTCGAGCGCGGTGGTGGGCTCGTCGGCGATGATCACGTCGGGGTCGAGGGCGAGCGCCGAGGCGATCAGCGCCCGCTGACGCAGGCCGCCGGAGAGCTGGTCCGGCCTGCGCCGTGCGCGCTGCTCCGGCTCCGGCACGCCGACGGAGGCCAGCAGGTCGAGCACCTTCTGTCGACGGGACGCGCGATCCCCCCAGCCGTGCAGCCGCAGGCTCTCCGCGATCTCCGCTCCGACGGAGCGGAGGGGGTCGAGCGAGACCAGGGCGTCCTGCAGGATGAAGCCCACCTCCCTGCCGCGGATGCCGCGCCACTGCCGCGCCGGCAGTCCGTGCACGGTGCGGCCGTGCAGCGTGAGCTCGCCGGCCTCGACGCGGGCGCCGCGGCCCGCCAGCCCGACGATGGACCGCGCCGTGACCGATTTCCCGGAGCCCGACTCGCCGACGATCGCGACGCACTCGCCCGGCTGGAGGTCGAACGACACGCCCCGGACGATCGATCGCACGCCGGCGGTGGTCTCGAAGGCGACCGACAGGTTCCGTACCCTCAGCCGCGGCTGGAAGCCGGGCAGCTCGTCGATCTCCGCTGCCAGGTCCTGCCCTGCGGCATCCCTCTCGATGATGCTCATCACTTCTCCCCCTTCTCGAGGAACGACTGCAGGTAGCGGCCGAGGGTGGTCGTGGTCAGCGCGAGCACGACGATCACGAGGCCGGGGATGACGGTGAGCCAGCCGGCGACGGTGATGTAGCCGCGGCCGGCATCCAGCAGTGCGCCCCACTCCGGTGCGGGCGGTGCGATGCCGAGCCCGAGGAACGACAGGCTGGATGCCCAGACGATCGACTGGCCGATCGAGAGGGCGAACACCGCGACGAGCGGGCGGAGCGAGTTCGGCAGGATGTGCTGGCGCAGGATCCGCCGACGCGAATGCCCCAGTGCGACGGCCGCCTCGACGTACGGTGCGTCCTTGGCGGCGATGATCTGGCCGCGCACCATCCGCGCGTACCCCGGGGCGGTCCCGATGCCGACGGCCAGGATGAGCGTGAGGATCGACGGACCGAGGACGGCGATCAGCAGGAGTGACAGCAGCAGCGCCGGGAAGGCGAACGCCACCTCGAGCAGCCATCCGATCGCCGCCGAGGTCGGCCGATTCCCGAGGGCGGCCAGCGCGCCCAGCAGGACCGCGAGGGTGAGACTCACCGCCGCGGCGCCGATGCCGATGCCGAGCGACGCGGCGGTTCCGTAGACGACGCGCGAGTAGAGGTCGCGGCCCGACTCGTCGGTGCCGAACCAGTGCGCGGCGGACGGAGGCTGCAGCGTGTTCGCGAGGTCCATCGAGAACGGCCCCTGCGTCGCCAGCAATGCCGGCCAGAGTGCGGCGACGGCGAACACGACGGTGGCGGCGAGTGCGACGTAGAGGTCCCACGGCCGGCTGCGCAGGCGGGCGGATGCCGCTGGGCGGGCGCCGACACGGGCGATGGCCTGGGTCATGACGCCCTCCTCAGGCGCGGGTCGATCAGCGCATACGCGATGTCGACGAGCAGGTTGGCCAGCACGTAGAAGGCGGCGATGAGCATGACGATGCCGATCACGACGGGCATGTCCTGGCTGCTCACCGCGGTCACGAGGACCTGCCCGATGCCGGGTCGGGCGAACACGGCCTCGACCACGACGGCGCCCGAGATCGTGGCGCCCAGCGCCCAGCCCGAGAGCGTCACGGCGGGAAGCACGGCGTGCCGGAGCACATGCCGCAGGCGGATGCCGACATCCGTCATTCCCCGCATCCGCGCGGTCAGCACGAAGGGCGCGTCGAGTGCCCGCTCGAACTCGGTGCGGGTGGCCTGCCCCAGGAAGCCCGCCAACGGCAGCGCAAGGGTCAGTGCCGGGAGGATGATGCCCACCACGCCCGTCCCGCCGATGACCGGGAACCAGCCCAGCGTGAGGGCGAACACGAGGAGGAGGATGATCCCGAGCCAGTAGTGCGGAAGCCCGGCCGCCACGGTGTCGAAGAATCCGCCGACGGACCTCACGGCCGGCCCGCGGCCCGCTGTGATGGTGACCCAGATCACCATGATGATCCAGGCGAACACGATGGCCGTGAGCGTGAGGACGATGGTCGCGCCGAGCTGGTCGGCGATGATCGCGATCACGGGGCGATGCTGCTGGTAGGAGGTGCCGAGGTCGCCGACCAGGAGCCCCTTGAGGTAGCCGAGGTACTGCACGACGAGCGGGTCGTGCAGGTGGTACTCGGCGTTGATGGGTGCGAGCTCCTCAGCGCTGCGCTCGATCGCCTGGCCGGCGCGGATGTTGAGGATCACGGTGGCCCGGTCTCCCGGCAGCGAGGCCTGCGCGAAGAAGGCCGCCGTCGCGGCGCCGAGCAGCACGAGGGCGGCGCCAACCGCCTTGCCTGCCACGAGCCGGAGGGTCGTCCAGCCGCGCGCGACGGAGGCCGGGCCGGCCGACGGGCCGGGGCCCGAGCCCGCCGAAAGCGATTCGGCAGGCTCGGCGTCCTGGTTCCTAGTCGACGAAGTGAGCGTCATAGAAGGTCGGCCCTCCCTGTGCGTTCTCCTGCCAGACGCCCTCGAGCTTGGGCGACACGGCGAGCGTGGAGAGGCGGTCGTAGACCCCGATGGCGAGCGCGTGCTCTGCGATGTACTCCTGGGCCTTCTCGTAGAGCGCGTTCTGCGCATCCACGTCCGGCTCGGAGTTGGCCTGCAGGATGATGGCCTGCAGCTCGGGGTAGTCGGTGAACGAGGCGTTCCAGTAGTTCGGGTTGCCGTCGGCCCCTGCTCCCCAGTTGATCTGGAGGATGCCGGCCGTGACGGCCGTCCAGTAGCCGGGGTAGATGTCCCGCTCGTCGGCCTTGCTGTAGGCGCCCGCGAAGGCCTCTGCCTGGGGAACGGGGATCAGGTCCACCTTGAAGCCGGACTTCTTGGCCTGCTCCTGCACGCCCTGCAGGATCGACGCACCGTCGGCGTTGATGATCGAGCCTGCGAAGTACGGCAGCGTGACCTGGAGCGTCTTCCCGTCCTTGGTCCGGTAGCCGTCGGAGTCCTTCCCGGTCCAGCCGGCCCCGTCGAGCAGGTCGGCCGCCTTGTCGAGGTCCTGCGTGTACCAGTCGGCCGCCTTCTTGCTGTAGCCCGGCGTGGTCTGGCTGACGCCGCCGTTGCCCTCGTACGGGATCACGCCGCGGCCGATCGACTCGACGATCTCCTTGCGGTCGATCGCGTAGGCGAACGCCTGGCGTACGGCCTCGTCCGTGAACACGCCCTGTGCCGTGTTGAATGTGAGCTGCTGGGGCCGGCCGGGGGTGATGTACTTCTCGAGCTGGAAGCCGGCCTGTTCCGTGCTGTCCCACTGCACGGCGGGGACGTCGTAGACGGCGTCCAGCTCGCCGCTCTTGAGGGCGGCGATGCGGGTGGTGGCGTCGGCGATGAACTTCCACTCGACCTCGTCGACGTAGGCTGCGCCGGTGTGCTTCGCGTTCGCGGGCGGCGACGTGTAGTCCTCGTTGCGGGTGAGCACGATCTCCTGTCCGCGATCCCAGTGGTCGACGACGAAGGCGCCGGATCCGATGGGCGCCTCGCAGTTCTCCTCCTTGGTGCGCTCGGTGAGCGCCTTCTGCGACTGGATGCCGAAGTAGCCCTGGGTGAGGTTGTCGGCCAGGCGCGGATACGGGGAGGAGAGGTTGATCTGCACGGTGTCGTCGTCCACGACGGTGGCCGAGTCGTAGTAGCCGCCGAGCCAGGCGAGGGCTGTGCTGTTGCCGCCCCCGGTGATCCAGTAGTCGAAGTTGTAGGCGACCACCTCGGCCGTGAGGTCCGATCCGTCGGTGAACTTCACGCCGTCCTTGAGGTCGAAGGTCCAGGTGAGGCCGTCGTCCGAGACGTTCCACGCCTCGGCGAGCCACGGGACGACCTGGTGGTTCTCGTCGAGCGAGACGAGGCTGTCGAGCACCTGGTACGAGAGGTAGGCCTGCTCGATCCAGCCGCCGAACACGCACGCCGGCTCCTGCTGGTGGCCGTAGACGACGGTGCCGCCCGCGACGGGCTTCGCGTCGGCCGCCGACGTGGCTGCGGTGTTCGCCGCGCAGCCGGAGAGTGCGATCGCCGTCGTCACCGCGACGGCGACGAGTGGCGCGAGGATGATCTGCTTCTTGGTCATGGGGTGAGTGCTCCTGGATGTGGGCCGACCGCGGGAGGAGGGGGTCGGTCGAAGTTCCGCAAGGCTATGGAGCACGTCCGCTGCGGCGCGAGGCTTATGTGACGGACGCCGTAAGAGGCGTTAACACGAGGAAAACTTCGGCATCGGCCCGTCGGATGCGCTATACGCGCGTGGACGCGGCCGTGACAACCCGTTCACCTCCACGCTCTAGGCTGGAACCGACGAAAGGGGCGCGATGCACCGGCGCGACGAGATCGAATGCTGGCTCACCGACATGGACGGCGTCCTCGTTCACGAGAACGAGCCGCTCCCCGGTGCCGCAGCACTGCTGCAGCAGTGGCGCGACCAGGATGCGCCCTACCTCGTGCTCACGAACAACTCGATCTTCACGCCGCGCGACCTGAGCGCGCGCCTGCGAGCATCCGGGCTGATCGTGCCGGAGGAGCGCATCTGGACGAGCGCCCTCGCGACGGCCGACTTCCTCGCCTCGCAGATCCCCGGCGGGACGGCGTTCGTGATCGGAGAGGCCGGCATCACGACCGCCCTGCACGAGGCCGGTTTCATCATGACCGAGACCGCGCCCGACTACGTGGTCGTCGGCGAGACGCGCAATTACTCGTTCGAGGCGATCACGAAGGCCATCCGGCTCATCGCGGCCGGCTCGCGCTTCATCGTGACGAACCCGGATGCGACGGGTCCGAGCGCCGACGGCCCGCTGCCGGCCACCGGTGCGATCGCCGCCCTCATCACCAAGGCCACAGGCAAGGACCCGTACGTGGTCGGCAAGCCGAACCCGATGATGTTCCGCTCGGCGATGAACCGGATCGGCGCCCACTCGGAGAACACGGCCATGATCGGCGACAGGATGGACACCGACATCGTGGCCGGCATCGAGGCCGGGCTGCACACCATCCTCGTCATGACGGGCATCAGCGACGAGGCGGAGATCAACCGCTACCCGTTCCGGCCCGACGAGATCCTCGCCGGCGTGCACGAGCTGGTCTCGAAGGATCCGCTCGAGTCCGACGTCTAGCGGCGCCGCGTCCCCGCCCTCAGACGACGGCGCCCAGGGCGTCGATGATGCGGCGGTACGCGGCCGTCGATCCGTCCGGCGTGATCGCCCGGAACACGATCTCGTCGACCGATCCACGATAGGCGTCCAGCCGCTGAGCAAGCGCCTCCGCCGTCGTGCCGGTGATCGTCGTCTGCTCGGCGCGGATGCCGAGACGCTCGAAGTTCGCCCGGTAGCTCGGGTACGAACCGTACCGGGCCGACTCCTCGGCGAGGGCTCCGGCCGCGTCGGCATCGACGATCCCGCGGGCGTACAGGACGGCCATGGGCCGCCCCGCTCCGGCGGCCCTGGCCGTGGCGCGGAGGCTCTCGGCGGCTTCGGCTGCCGCCTGCGGGGTCAGCCAGCTCAGCAGGGCGCCCGACGCCCGGGTGGCTGCCAGCTCGCGCATCCGCGGTCCGAGAGCACCGAGCAGGACGGTGGCGTCGGTTCGAGCCCGGAGCTCGTCGAGTTGCGCGGGCACGAGCGCCAGCGGCTTGCGGGCTCCACCCGATCCGACGCCGATCACGAGCCGGTCGACGGGCAGTGCCGACGTGCTCACCCGGTCGGCGATGACGGATGCCGGCGTGCGGTCGAACGGGATGACACCGGTCGCCAGGCGCAGGCGCCCGGTGACCTCCGCCGCGGCCACCAGACCACCGAGGGCGTCACCGTCGGGGGTGTCGTTCAGCCAGAGTCCGTGCAGGCCTGCCGCCTCGGCCGCCGCCGCCAGCTCCCGGATCACGTCGTGCTCGAGCGCGCCGGCCAGGCCGAGGGAGACTCGCGCGTGTGCAGTCATGTCTCCAGCGTACGCAGGCTCAGGCGAGAGCGGCGATCGCGGCCTCGACGCTCGCCCAGAATCGCGGAACGTCGAGGGTGAGCGCGACGTGCGCGTTGGGCTCCCGGCCGAGCATGCCGTCGAGGTCGACCAGGGTCGCGCCGGTGGTCTCCGTGCCGGCGAGCTCGACGTCCAGTCGGGTGAAGACCGTGCCGACGGAATCCGGGTCGGCGAGCACTGCGACCGCCACCGGGTCGTGGAGCGGGCCGTCCGGCATGCCGAAGACCGCAGCGTTCGTGGAGCAGAAGAACTCGAGGAGGTCGGAGCCGAAGCGCGCCGTGGCGTTGCCGACGGCCGCGATCCGGCGCATCACCTCGGCCGTCACCAACGCCGTGTGGGTCACGTCGAGGCCCACCATGGTGAAGCGGATACCACTGTCCACAACGATGCTCAACGCTTCGGGATCGACCCAGGCGTTGAACTCGGCGGCCGGAGTGACGTTGCCACGACCAGCGGATCCGCCCATCCAGACGATCTCACGGATGCCTGATGCAGCATCGGGACGTTCTCGAAGCAGCATGGCGACGTTCGTGATCGGTCCCGTCGCGACGATCGCCACGGGACGATCGGAGGCGGCGATGACGTCCGCCATCAGTTCCACGGCGGACCGCGGGTCGAGGGGAACTGTCGGCTCCGGCAGCTCGGGGCCGCCGAGGCCGTTCTCGCCGTGGATCCACTCCGCCGTCGAGAGGGGGCGGGCCAGAGGGGCGTTCGCGCCCGCGGCGACGGGAACGTCCGTGACTCCTGCGACGCTCAGGGCGATCCGCGCGTTGCGCTCGGTGTGGACGAGGGTGCCGTTGCCCGCGACGGCCGTGACCGCGCGCAGCTCGAGGTGAGGACTTCCGGCGGCCAGCCAGATGGCGAAGACGTCGTCGTGGCCGGGGTCGCAGTCGAGGATGACCGGGATGCGCGCCGTCATGCCAGCCCCGATCGGGCGGCGAAGGCGAGGATGCCGGCTCGATCGGCGTAGGAGCCGACGGTTCCCCGCCCGGTCACCGAGAGTGCGCCGGCCGCTACGGCGAGCCGGACGGCGGCGGACAGGTCGACGCCCTCGGCGAGGAACGCCGCCAGGGTCCCGGTGAAGCAGTCGCCGGCACCCGTCGTGTCGACGGCGCGCACGCGGGGCGCCTCGCACAGCGTGCCGGAGCGCGTCGGCGTCTCGACCGATGCCCCTCCCGCCGCAGAGACGGCCCCGCGCGAACCCAGCGTGATGACGATGGAGCGGCAACGGCTGCCGGCGGCGGCCTCGGCGACCGCCAGCCAGGCGTCGAGGGAGTCGTCGCCGGGATCGCCGAGACCCAGCGCGGTCGCCTCGTGCTCGTTGACCACGAGCGGGTCGGCCACCGCGAGCGCTTCAGCGGAGATCGCGACGGGAGGCGCGAGGTTGAGCAGGAACCGGGTGCCGGCGGCGGAGCAGACAGCGGCCAGACGCTCGATCGCGTCGACCGGGAGCTCACCCTGGGTCACGGCCACCCCGGCTCCGGCCAGCTGCTCGCGGTGCGCGTCGACGACCGCCGCGGTGACGCCGGCGTTCGACCCCGCCGACACGATCACCGTGTTCTCCCCCGAGGCGGCGACGGTGATCTGCGCGACGCCGGTCGCGGCATCGGCCACCGCCTCGATCCCCGCCGTCGGCAGCCCGAAGCCGCGCACGGTGTCGATGGCGTAGCCGCCTGCCGCATCCGTTCCGACACGGGCCACGAGATCGACGGAGGCGCCGGCCAGATGCGCGGCGACCGCCTGGTTCGTGCCCTTGCCGCCGAGGGCGACGGCGAAACCGGTGGCCGCGACGGTCTCGCCGGGCGCTGGGAAGCGCTCGACGTAGCTGGTCGAGTCGACGTTCAACGACCCGAGCACCAGGACCCGGCCCGTCATCGCGTCACGCCGCAGGACCGGGCCCGGCGACGCTCGCGGTGATGGGCTCTCCTCCGGCGCGGTTGACGAAGCAGTAGTAGTACCGGTTCGTCGTCGTCCACTGCTCCTCGGTGATCGGGTAGCTGCCCTGCAGCTGGAGATCGGGGAACGGGCCGGCTGCGGTCATGTCGATGATGCCCGGCGCACTGCACAGCACGTTGATCTGGGAGGCGAGGGCCTCCTCGCCGGGGAACGGGGTCGTGGCGTCGCCGCCGAACGTTCCCCGGTAGACGAGCTGGGCGGCGTGCGGGGTCGCGCAGTCGACGACGGTGAAGGTCTCCACCCAGGGGCCAGCGTACGGCTCGAGGCATTCGCCGCCGCCGAGCTGGTCCCACGGGTGCTCGCCCGCAGCCTGCGGGCCGGTCACCTCAGGGGTCGGCGTCGGGGTGGGCGTCTCCGACGTCGTGGCCTTGGCCGTCGGCGTCGGGGTGGATGCCGTCCCGAAGATTGAGGGCAGCCGGGTGCCGAGGAAGAACAGGCCGACGAGCACGATGAGTGCGAGGAGGCCGACCGCGACCCAGATGAGGACGCGATTGGGACGGGGGCGACCCGACGACGTCGGCCCGTCGGGGCCCGAGGGGCCGGCCGGTCCACCGACGCCACCGGCTGCGGCGGACGGGACTGCTCCCGGGCCGGTCGGACCGCCGGATGCACCACCGTTCGACCCGGGGACGGCACCGCTGCCGGCCGCATCGGTCGGCTGAGCCCCGAAAGCGACGGGGGGAACCGCCAGGGCGCTCACCGCCGGCAGGGCGGCCGTCGTGTCGAGGAACGTGCTCTGCTGCGCCTCTGCGGCGATCATCCGCTCGGTCTCGACGTCGGGGCCCTGGCCGCCATCGTCGTCGGCGTCCCGCTCTTCGGTCGGGGCGTCCTGCGCTTCGGTCGAGGCGTCCTGCGCTTCGGTCGAGGCGTCGGCATCCGTGACGGCGGCGATCGGCACGAACCAGTGCGCGAGATCGTCGTCGAGTCCCGCGGCAGACGACGCGGGGATGGGTGCCGTCGCTCCGAGAGGAGCGGCCGCGTCGGAGGCAGGGCCGACGGCGTCGTCGGTCGCGCCGGACGGCGTCGTGCTCTCCGCCGACCCCGTGGTCTCGGGCCCCGTCGCCTGGGGCTCCGCTGACTCGGGGTACGTCGCCTCGGGCTGGGCGCCCTCCGGCTCGTCGTGGGTCGGCGGCGGAGTGAACGCGACGGCTGCGGGGAACATCGGCGGCTCGGAGCGCGGCGCCCCGAACACGGGAGCGGCGACGGGAGGAACGACGGGCGGCTCGCTCGCGTCCCCGTCGGTGCCCGGCTCGTCGGTGCCGGTCGGATCGACCGTGGCGGGCGTCGGCGGCGCGAACCCGCCCGGAACAGGGACCGGCGCGACGGGGGCGAGCTTCTCCGGGTCGTCTCCGGCCCGGAGCCCCCAGAAGAAGGAGGACTCGGTCGATGCCTCATCGGTCTCGTCGGCCGGCGTGGGAGCTGTCGCCTCGGGAACGGACTCGGTCTCGTCGTCCTCGTCCTCGTCCTCGTCGAAGTCGGAGAACAGCGACCAGACGGCGGAGCTCGCCGCGTGGGCGTCCTGCTCCGGCTCCGGCGCCGCTTCAGGCTCCGGCTCCGGCATGATCGGCTCCGGCATGATCGGCTCGGGCGTCGCCACGGGGGGTGCGACGGGCGGCGGAGTCAGGAAGACGGGGGCGCCGTAGTCGGGGTCCCGCGGGAAGAGGTCGGCCGCCGGGGGCTGGGCGACGTCGTCGCCGCCTGCTGCATCCGGCGTGGGCTCCTGCTCGGCACGCTCGGTCTGCTCGGCACGATCGGGCTGCTCGGCGCGATCGGGCTGCTCGGCACGCTCGGCCTCTGCACGTTCCGCGGCCTCGCGGGCCTCGGCCTCGCGGCGGGCGCGCCGCCCGCCCTGGAGCTGCTCGAGCAGCCAGTCGGCATCGCCCGGCTGCGAGTCGGGGCCGGTTCCGTCCTCAGGTGCGTCAGGCATCGCGGAGTCCCAGGTCGTCGAGCCCGATCGCGTAGAGGTACGGCACGCCCTCAGCCTCGATGATCTCGCGAGCGCCGGTGTCCCTGTCGACCACGACGGCGACGGCGGCGATCTCGGCGCCGACGGCCCGGAGGGCCTCGATCGCCTTGAGAGGCGAGCCTCCGGTGGTCGACGTGTCCTCGAGCACGATCACGCGCTTGCCGGCCAGCTCGGGTCCCTCGACCTGACGCCCGCGACCGTGGTCCTTGGGCTCCTTGCGCACGACGAAGGCATCGTAGGCGAGCCCGCGGGCGACGCCTTGGTGCAGGATCGCCGCGGCGACGGGGTCGGCGCCCATGGTCATCCCGCCCACCGCGGCGACATCGGGGATGTCCGCGATGAGGTCGAGCATGACCTGGCCGATGAGCGGAGCGGCGCGGTGGTCGAGGCTCACCTTGCGCAGATCCACGTAGTAGGTGGCCTTCTTGCCACTGGTCAGCGTGAAGTCGCCGTGGAACACGGCGTCCGACGAGATGAGATCGATGAGCTGGCTGCGTGCGTCTGTCACGCCGTCAACTCTATTGCCCGCGCCGGAATGTGCGCCCCCGGAAGCCCGGCGTTCCGGGTCACGACGGGACGATCGGGTCAGGCAGAGGTCGGCAGGTCCTAGAAGATGCGGACGTACTGGCGCTTGGGGGTGCGGCCGTAGCCGTCGGTCATCATGAGCGTGAGGGTTCCGGCGACGGCGCCGACTGCGATGACACCGAGGATGACGAGGAGCGCGACCATGGTCGTACCTTTCAGAAGAGGGGATCGTCGATGTGTTCAAGCCCCATTGCTTCTTCTCGACGCTTTCATCATCTCTCTCCGGACAATGCAGCACAATCGAATGGTTCTGCACGATGGATGTAGCCTTGCTACATGGATGTCCGACGTCTGGATCTGCTCCGCGAACTGGCGGAACGCGGCAGCGTGACCGCGGTGGCCGAGGCGACGCATCGCACGCCGTCAGCCGTCTCCCAGCAGCTCAAGGTGCTCGAGCGGGAGGCCGGCATGCCCCTCACCGAGCGCAGCGGCCGCGGCATCCAGCTCACCAACGCCGGCCATGCCCTGGCCAGGAGCGCCGCCGATGTCGCCGTGGCCCTGGAACGCGCGACCGCGCTCTGGGACGAGTTCCGCAACCACCCGAGCGGCGAGGTGCGCCTCGCGACCTTCCCGTCCGCCGGCCAGGTGCTGCTGCCCGGCGTGCTCCAGGACGTCGCACTCATCCCCGGGCTCGTCGTGCACTGCTCGGACGGCGACGCCGAGCTCCTGGACTTCCCGTCGCTCACGGCGGACTACGACGTCGTGCTCGCGCACTCGCTCAAGGGCACGCGCGCGTGGGGCGGGCGTGGCCTGCGGGCGGTCCCCCTCATGACGGAGCCGCTCGACATCGCCCTCCCGCCCGACCACCGCCTGGCCGGGCGCAGTTACCTCACCCCGGCCGACGTGGTGGACGAGCCGTGGATCGGCGTGCCGGTCGGGTTCCCGTTCGAGCGGATCCTGCACGACATCGAACAGGTGGCCGGCCATCGTGCGACGGTCTTCCAGCGCATCAGCGACCTGCGCATGGTGGAGTCGTTCGTGGCAGCCGGCCTCGGCATCTCGCTCATCCCCCGCTACACCTCGGGCGGGATCGATCCGAGTCGCGTCATCCTCAAGCCGTTGCGGGGAGTGGACGCCGAGCGAGACATCGTGGCGCTCCTCCGCCCCGACGTCGCGGAACGCCTCGCCGTGCGCACCGTCATCGACATCCTCCGCACGCGCGCCGCCGAGATCGAGGCCGCCCACGCCTGAGTGGGTAGGCTGCACCCGATGAGCGACACGATTCTCCTCGAGGTGACGGATGGGCTCGCCCACGTCACGCTCAACCGTCCCGAGCGCCTCAACGCGATCGATCCCGAGGCGGCGGAGCGCTGGCGCGACGTCGGCAGGGAGGTCGCGGAGCGCGACGACATCGGCGCCGTCCTCTTCGACGCGGCGGGCCGGGCCTTCTGCGCCGGCGGCGACGTGCGTGCGATGGGATCGACCATGGGCGACGGATCGGCCATCGCCGCGCACGCCGACGTCATCCACGCCGGTCACGTGTCCTTCCGCGAGAGCGGCAAGCCGATCGTGGCAGCAGTGCAGGGCGCTGTCGCCGGCGGCGGCCTCGGCTTCATGCTGTGCGCCGACGTCATCGTGGCTTCGGAGGCGGCCACCTTCGCGAGCAAGTACTCCGACATCGGCCTCACACCCGACTGCGGAGTGAGCACGCTGCTCCCGGAGGCGATCGGCATGCGCAGGGCGCTCGAGCTGGTGCTGACCTCCCGCCGGCTGAGCGCAGCCGAGGCGCTCGACTGGGGGCTCGTGACCGAGGTGGTCGCCGCGGACGCCGTCGCCGATCGGGCCCGCGCGATCGCGGACGCGTGGCTCGTCGGCGCGACCGGAGCCTTCGGCCAGGCCAAGCGGCTGCTGCTCACCGGGCGCGACCGCTCATTCAGGGACAACCTCGACGACGAGGCCCTCACCATCGGTCGCGCCTTCGGGACGGACGAGGCGCAGCGGCGCATCGCGGCGTTCTCACGGCGCTAGGGCCCGTCGACCGCGGCCTGCGGCCGGGCCTCAGCGAGCGAGCACCATATCCACGCCCGCAGAGGCCCCCCGCGCAGCGCGCGACCGAAGCCCCGCTCAGTCGTGCTGCGGGAACCCCAGGTTGATGCCACCGTGGCTCGGGTCGAGCCAGCGGGATGTGATGGCCTTCTCCCTGGTGAAGAACTGCACGCCCGCCGGACCGTAGGCCTTCGCGTCCCCGAACAGCGAGGACTTCCAGCCGCCGAAGGAGTGGTAGGCGACCGGCACCGGGATGGGCACGTTGACTCCGACCATGCCCACCTGCACCTCGCGCTGGAAGCGCCGCGCGGCACCGCCGTCGTTCGTGAAGATGGCCGTCCCGTTGCCGTACCTGCCGCGGTTGATGATGCCGAGCCCCTCCTCGTACGACGAAACCCGCACGATCGACAGCACCGGGCCGAAGATCTCGTCTGTGTAGACGGAGGAGGTGAGCGGCACCTTGTCGATGAGGGTCGGTCCGAGCCAGAAGCCCTCGGCCGCACCGTCGAACTCGCCGTCGCGGCCGTCCACGACGACGGTGGCGCCATCCGCCGTCGCCACGTCGATGTAGGAGGCCACCTTGTCGCGGTGCACCTCGGTGATGAGCGGCCCCATGTCGCAGGAGCGGCGACCGTCGCCGGTCTTCAGGCCGGCCATCCGCTCCTGGATCCTGGCGACGAGCTCGTCGGCGACGGTGTCGACCGCGAGCACGACCGAGATGGCCATGCATCTCTCGCCCGCCGACCCGAAGCCGGCGTTGACGGCGGCATCCGCCGTGAGGTCGAGGTCGGCATCCGGCAGGACGAGCATGTGATTCTTGGCACCGCCGAGGGCCTGGACGCGCTTGCCGTTCGATGACGCCGTCTCGTAGATGTACTGCGCGATCGGGGTCGAGCCGACGAAGGAGATGGACGCGACGTCCGGATGCGTCAGCAGGGCGTCGACGGCCTCCTTGTCACCGTGCACGACGTTGAAGACGCCGGCGGGCAGCCCGGCCTCCGCGAACAGCTCGGCCATCCAGTTGGCGGCGGACGGGTCCTTCTCGCTCGGCTTCAGGACCACGGTGTTGCCGGCCGCGATGGCGATGGGGAAGAACCACATCGGCACCATGGCCGGGAAGTTGAACGGGCTGATGATGCCGACGACGCCGAGCGGCTGACGGACCGTGTAGACGTCCACCCCGGTCGAGACGTTCTCCGAGTAGTCGCCCTTCGTCAGGTGGGCGATGCCGCAGGCGAACTCCACCACCTCGAGGCCGCGCGCGATCTCGCCGCCCGCGTCGGAGAGCACCTTGCCGTGCTCGCTGGTGAGGATCTCGGCGAGCTCGCCCTTGCGTGCGTTGAGGAGCTCGCGGAAGGCGAACATGACCTGCTGCCTGCGCGAGATCGACGTCTCGTTCCAGGCCGGGAAGGCGGCCGCGGCCGCGGCGACGGCGGCGCCGACATCGCCGGCGCTGCCGAGTCGCACCTCCTTCTGCACGATGCCCTTCGCCGGGTCGTACACGGGGGAGGTGCGCGTGGAGGTGCCCGCACTGGAGACGCCGTCGATCCAGTGGTCGAGGATGGTGGTCATGGTGGAGTCCAATCGTTTCTAGGAGATCAGGTCGAGGCTGAGAACCTCGTCATACGCGGCCATCGCCTCGGCCACCTCGTCGTCGGTGACGATGCAGGGCGGGACGATGTGGATACGGTTGTCCGCGGTGAACGGCAGCAGGCCGCGCGCCATCAGTTCGCTCTTCGCGCGTCCGATCACGGCCGCGCTCACAGGCTCCCGGGTGTCGGCGTCGACGACGAGCTCCATCGCCCAGAACACGCCCTCGCCACGCACCTCGCCGATGATCGCGTGCTTCTCGGCGAGCTCGGCGAGCGCCGGCCCGATGGCCTCCCGTCCGACGCGGGCGGCGTTCTCCACGATGCCCTCGGCCTCCATGGCGTCGAGGGCTCCGACGATCGACGCCATCGCGAGCGGATGCCCGCTGTAGGTCAGTCCTCCGGGGAAGACGGTCGTGTCCCAGGTAGCGGCGATGGCGTCCGAGATGATCACGCCGCCGACCGGCACGTAGCCCGAGTTCACGCCCTTGGCGAAGGTGATGAGGTCCGGGACGAGGTCGTAGCCGTCGAAGGCGAACCACCGACCGCTCCGGCCGAAGCCGCACATGACCTCGTCGGTGATGACGAGGATGCCGTGCCGGTCGGCGAGCGCGCGCACTCCGGCGAGGTAGCCGGGAGGCGGGAGCAGCACGCCGGCGGTTCCCGGGATCGTCTCCAGCAGGATGGCGGCGATCGACGACGGCCCCTCGGACTGGATCACCCGCTCGAGGTGCCGGAGGGCCCGCTCCGACTCCTGCTCCGGCGACGTCGCCCAGAACTCGCTGCGATAGAGGTAGGGGCCGAAGAAGTGCACGTGCCCGCGGGCGTACTCGTTCGGGATGCGCCGCCAGTCCCCCGTCGACACGATGGAGGCGCCCGTGTTGCCGTGGTACGACCGGTAGGTCGAGAGGATCTTGTCGCGACCCGTGTGCAGGCGGGCCATGCGGATGGCGTTCTCGTTGGCATCCGCTCCGCCGTTCGTGAAGAACACCTTCGAGAATCCGGCCGGCGCCCGGTCGACGATGCGGCGGGCGGCCTCCCCCCGCGCCAGGTTCGCGGTCGCCGGCGCGACGGTGGCGAGCAGGTCGGCCTGTTCGTGGATCGCCGAGATGACCGACGGATGCTGGTGGCCGATGTTGGTGTTCACCAGCTGGCTGGAGAAGTCGAGCCAGCTGCGACCGGCGTGGTCCCAGACCCGGGAGCCCGATCCGCCGGCGATGACGAGCGGATCCAGGCCGGCCTGCGCCGACCAGGAGTGGAAGACGTGGGCGGCGTCGAGTTCGCGGGCGCGATCGTCGAGTTCCGAGAGTTCCAGGTCGGTCATGAGCTGGCGTGCCTTTCTGTTCTGGGTGGCCGGGCGACCTTCGACGGATCGAGGGCCGCCCGGCACGATTCAGTTATGAGATCTCGATGGGCGTCCGACTCCGTCGGGCGCTACCGGACCTGATCCGCGCACTTCGTTTCGCTCGTTGAAGCGCGAATCACTTGCCGCCCTCGGTGAGGGTGACATCGATCGGGGTGTAGTCGGCTCCCATGACGTCGACCCCGTCCTTCTTCAGTTCATCGAGCGCCTTCTGCACGTACTCGTTCGAGAACGCCGTCTCGGGCGGGTCGGTGGTGATGATGGTGGCGCCGGTGTCGTTCTTGGTCTTGAGGGCGATGTCCACCGTCTGGGCCCACTGGTCGTCGTTGATGATGCCGATGCCGCTCGTCGAGGGCCAGATCAGCTTGTTGACCTCGTTCGTCATCCACAGCTGATGACCGGCCGGGAGCGTGGATCCGGCATCCGCGACGATCTCGGCGGCCTTCTCCGGGTTGTCCCTGGCGTACAGCCAGCCCAGGATCGACGCCTTGATGAACTTCACCGTGGTGTCGGCGTAGTCGGAGTCGTCGGCCAGGCGTGACGCATCCGCCCAGATGGCGTCCTGCAGCATGGCGGTGCCCTCGTCGTTCCAGTTGATGACGTTGAGGTCGTCGGGCTGGTACAGCTCGCCGGTGGCGGGGTTGACCGTCTCCAGCACCTGGGCGTACTCGTTGTAAGTCATCGCCTGCGCCGCGTCGATGTCCCCGGCGAGGAAGCCGTTCATGTCGAACGCCTGCTGCACGAGCGTGATGCCGCTGGCCGTGTCGATGCCGGCGTCCTGCATGCCGGCGAACAGCTCCCACTCGTTGCCGTAGCCCCAGCTGCCCACCTTCTTGCCCTCGAGGTCGGCCGGCGACGTGATGTCGGCATCCTTGAAGGAGATCTGCGTGGTCGCGCTGCGCTCGAAGATCTGCGCGACGTCGGTCACGTTGGCGCCCTGCTCGATCGAGCCGAGCACCTTGGGCACCCAGGAGATGGCGTAGTCGACCTCTCCGGCGGCGAGGGAGTCGATCGGCACCGTGTCCGTTCCTGCCTCGATGATGTCGACGTCGAGTCCCTCGTCCTCGTAGAAGCCCTGGGCCTTGGCCGCGTAGTAGCCGGCGAACTGCGCCTGCGACAGCCATTGCAGCTGGAGCTTGACGGGCGTGAGGGCACCGTCGGTCGACGCTGCGTCACCGCCCGCGTCGTCGCCGGTGCTGCTGCACCCGCTGAGTACGAGTGCTGCGGCTGCTGCCACGGCGGCGATGCCCATCGTGGTTCGTGTGCTGTGTCTCATCGTGTTCCTCCTTGTCGTGTGTCTCTCGTGGTGCGGCTCGGCCGGGGGCCGGGCGTGTTACGGCGAACGGTGCCTCGTTGCAACCTTCTCCAAGGCGAGGGTGGCCAGATAGAAGATGAGCCCGGTGATGATCGCCCCGAGCACGAACGCCCAGGCGAGGGCGTAGTTGCTCGACGACACCGCCGAGGTGATGGCTTTCCCGAGGCCGCCGACCGGGCCGCCGAAGTACTCGGCGACGAGGGCGGAGATCACGGCGAGCGACGAGGCGATCCGGATGCCGGTCAGCAGGAACGGGAGGGCGCCGGGCAGCGTCACGGTCCTCGTCGCCTGCCACCGGCTCGCGGCGTAGGCGCGCAGCAGGTCGCGATGCACGGGTTTGGTGTTGCGCAGGCCGCGCAGGGTGTTGACGTAGACGGGGATGAAGACCGCGAGGGCCGCGACGAGCTGCCTGGCCGTCTGGACGCTCGCACCGAACATCGTGTACAGCACGGGTGCGAGCGAGACGATCGGGATGACGGCGGCGGCCGTGACAACGGGGGCGGAGATGCGGTCCAGCACTCGGAAGGCCGCGGAGAGGATGGCGGCCACGATGCCGAACACCGTCCCGACCACGAGGCCGACGAAGGCGTTGTAGCTCGTGACGAGCACGGTCGCCCACACCGGCCCGAGGTTGCGGCCGAACTGCTCGGCGATCGCGAGCGGGCCGGGGAGCACGAACGGCTTCACGGCGAGCACCGTCACGAACGCCTGCCAGAGCACCAGCACCACGAGACCGAGGATGATCGGCGCGAGGACCGCGCGCCAGCGTCCGGCCGCGACGGCTCGACGGCTCGTGATCGAGGCGCTCGTCATCGGTTCTCCACACCGCGCACACCGACGGGCGGCGCTCCGTGCAGGGCCTCCCGGACGGCGCTGACCTTCTCGAAGAACTGCGTGTCCTCGCGCAGGGCCTCACCGCGCTCCGCCGTGGCACCGAGCGGCACGCCGATGACCTCGCGGATGCGTCCGGGCCTGGGTGACATCACGACGACCCGGTCGGAGAGGTACACGGCCTCGGGGATGGAGTGCGTGACGAAGACGACGGCGGCGCCGGTCTCGCCGGCGATGCGCACGAGCTCGGTCTGCATCCGCTCCCTGGTCATCTCGTCGAGTGCTCCGAACGGCTCGTCCATGAGCAGGAGGCGCGGGCTCTCGGCGAGCGAACGGGCGATGGCGACGCGCTGCTGCATGCCGCCGGACAGCTGGTCGGGGTAGCGCTCGGCGAAGTCGTCGAGGCCGACGAGGCCGATGAGCTCGCTCGACCGGGCGGCCCGCTCGGCCTTCCC
>JBEVEO010000064.1:0-29477 GCA_040512695.1 Leifsonia sp.
GGCGGCGCGGTCCTCAGCGGTGAGGAATCGCAACGATTGCCGCGGGTTGGTCAGGGCGTCGAACACGGCCTGCACCGTTCCGGCGACCTCGGGGGTGAGCAGTCCGCTGACCGGGACCATCCCATCCCGGGAGCGGCCGAGGTGGAAGCTGCGGGTGTCGAAGGTGCGGGTGGAGGGTGCGGTCCCGTCCGGGTTCAACACCTCCCCCCACACGGCCGCCTGCTCCGCAGTGACCGCCGGCGGCACCGGCGGCAGCGCCGCACTGTCGAGGGTGGGAGCGGCGCCGATCGCCGCGCACACCAACTCCAGCTCCGCCGGCAGGAACCGGGAATACGTGTCGGTCGGGGCACCCACCTTCATGGTGCTCAGCGCCTGGGTGATCACCACCGCCGAATCCACACCGAGTCGACCACTGGTCAGGCCCCGACGGACCAGATCGTATTCGGCGGGTAACCGGTCCCCGGTCAACGTGATCCCGGGACGGGTCTGGGTGCCGAGCTTGAGCCGGGCCCGGGCCGTCGTGGCGCTGACCCGGGCCACCCGTTCCAGCAGGTCCCGCGGCGAGGTGCACCCGACCCGGTCCGCCAGCGTGGTCAGACCGGCACCCCGACGGCACCGGTCGGCCACCTCCCCCGCGGCCAACACCCGCGCCGCGTCCATCATGCGGCCCACATCCTCGAGGGAACCAACCACACCCAGCAGATCGTGTTCGGACGCCCCGTCCAGGACCCCGGCGGCGGCCAGCTCGGCGAGCAGCGCCGCGTTCACGGCGGCCGCTTCCCGGAGACGAGCACGGAGGGCTTCCATACCTGACACGCTACCCGCACCCACCGACACTGGAACCCCGGGAAAGCACCTTCTGATCGGGGCTTCTTATCCACAGACTGTGCACAAACCGGCCCCACCCGACGGCTGTGGAGGAGACGGCGATGCCGCCCGGCGGACGTGGGCTGCGCCCCCATCCCCAGCGCGGGAAACCAGGGCCACAGGTGATGGTGGTCTCGATACGCGGCCGACTCCGTCGGGCACTACTCGACCCACGAACGCGGGCGCCACCCGATCAGCGGCGGTCGAGTGAAGGTGGTCTCGATACGCGACCAACGGAGGTCGGGCGCTACTCAACCAACGGACGCCGGCGCAACTCGAACGGCGTGCGCGGGCGCTACTCGACCAACGGAAGCGACACGCGATCGGTAACGATCACGTTTCCGGTCTATCTATAAAGAAAGTTTCCTGTTACATTCGCTGCACGACCGACCGGACGTGATGCGAAGGAGCATGGTGAGCGCGAAATCGTTGCAGGGAACACCGTCGTGGCTGGGCGCGGTGAACGACCGCACCGCGCTCGCGCTCCTCCTCGAACACGGCGTCCTGACGCGGAACCGCATCGGCGAGCTCTCCGGACTGTCGAAGCCCACGGCATCCCAGATCGTGTCGCGGCTCGAGTCGGCGGGACTCATCCACGTCGTCGGCGAGGTCTCCGCCGGGCGCGGGCCGAACGCGGTCGGCTACTCCGCCCGCACCGACCGCGCGTACGGCGTCGCCGTCGACGTGACCGGCACGGGAACGCGTGCGGCCATCGTGGATGCGAGCGGATCCGACCGGCCCGTCGTCGAACGTCTGACCAAGCAGACGACCGGTCCCCGTTCCGCCGCGACCGACATCGAGTGGGCCGTACTCGCAGCGGCAGACGCCGCAGGGATCGATCCGGCCCTGGTGCGCACCGTCATGATCGGCGTGCAGGGTGCCGTCGACCCGCGGACCGACGAGCTGTCCTTCGCCGAGGCGCTTCCCGGCTGGCCGCGGCGCGCCGTGCGCAGCCGCCTCGAGGACACGCTGCAACGGGGCGTGACGATCGAGAACGACGTGAACCTGGCCGCCGTCGCCGAGCGCACGAGCGGGGCGGGAGCCGACTCAGCCGGCTTCGCCTTGCTGTGGATGGGCAACGGACTCGGGGTCGCCATCGACCTCGGCGGTTCACTCCTGCGCGGTGCATCGGGGAACGCCGGTGAGATCGGCTACCTCCCGGTGCCGGCCCAGGCATCCGCCATCGACCCGTCGGCCACGCGCCTCCAGGACCTCATGGGAGGGCCGGCCGTCAGTCGCGTGCTGCGCGCGCACGGGGTCCCCGGCCGGACCGTCGGCGAGCGGTTCGAGCACTTCGCCTCCGCGTCGAGCCCCCAGCGTGATGCCGCGATCCTCGATCTGGCCCAGCGGATCGCGATCGGCATCACCCCGCTGGTCGCGATCGCCGACCCGGGCATCGTCGTCCTCGGTGGCCCCACCGGCGCCGCCGGCGGCGATGCCCTCGCCGACGCCGTGCGCACCCACGTCCGGCGCACCACGCGCTGGTCCCCCGATGTCGTCGCGACAGCCGTCGTGGAGCACCCCGTGCTCCGTGGCGCCCGCGACCGACTCGTCGCCGAGGTGCGTGCGTCGCTCCTCGACGATGTCAGCTCCCTCTCCGCCTGAACCCACATCACACACCGACGAGGACACCATGAGTAATCGATCACTGGCCGGCAAGCTCGCCTTCGCGACCGTCGTGGCCACCACAGCAGCCTTCGCTCTCGCCGGCTGCTCAGCAGACACATCCGGATCGGATTTCGGGGCAACCGCGCCGTCCGAGCTGAAGGGAACCGTGTCGTTCTGGCACTTCTTCTCCGATCGAGAGGCCGACGTGATCCAGTCCGTCGTCGACGACTTCGAGAAGGCCAATCCCGGCGTGAAGGTCGACGTGCACGCCGGGCAGGACGACGAGAAGCTCCGCAAGGCCATCGCCACCGGCAGCAAGGTCGACCTGGGCCTCAGCTATTCGACCGACATCGTGGGCAACTTCTGCTCGACGGGCGCGTTCCGCGACCTCGGCGACGTCATCGAGCGCGACGACATCGACCTCGACCAGTTCTCCGACACCGTCCGCAGCTACACCGAGTTCGACGGCGTGCGCTGTTCGATGCCGGTCCTCGCCGACGTCTACGGCCTGTACTACAACAAGGCACTGCTCGCGGAGGCCGGGTACTCTGCTCCCCCGAAGACGTTGAGCGAACTGCAGGACATGGCCATGAAGCTCACCACGTTCAACGACGACGGCAGCATCAAGACACTCGGGTTCAACCCGATGATGGGCTGGTACGAGAACTCGGCAGCCCACTACGGGCCGTCGGCCGGCGCGCAGTGGCTCAACGTCGACGGAACCAGCGCGATCGGGTCGTCCGGCACGTGGAACGACCTCATGGAGTGGCAGAAGGCCTTCGTCGCCGAGATCGGCTACGACAAGCTCAACGCGTTCACATCCGGACTGGGTCAGGAGTTCTCGGCCGACAACGCCTTCGAGAACGGCACCGTCGCGATGAACCTCGACGGCGAGTACCGCACGGCGTTCATCGCGAACGACGCCCCCGACCTCGACTACGGAACGGCACCGGTCCCGGTCCTCGACGGACACGAGGACCTCTACGGCGGCGGCTACATCACGGGCAACATCGCCGGCATCTCGAAGGGTTCGAAGAACCCGGAGCTGGCCTGGGCGCTCATGAAGTACCTGACCACCGACACGGATGCCATCGTCAAGCTCGCCAACGGCCTGAAGAACGCACCGACCACGACGGATGCCCTGAACAGCCCAGACCTCGAGGTGGATGCGAACTTCCAGACCTTCCTCGACATCATGGCGAACCCGAAGTCGGACACCACCCCTCCGAGCCCGCTCGGCGCCGGCTACCAGCAGACCTTCCAGGACTTCTGGAACACGTACCAGAACGGGTCGGTCGACGACCTGCAGGCCGGGCTCGACGACGTCGACAAGCAGATCGACGACCAGCTCGCCCTGGTGAGCGGTCCGTAGCTCGTGACCACTGCACTGCGCACGACCGAGGGACGGGTGGCGGTCTCCACCGCCGCCCGTCCCCGCGGGCCACGTCGACGACGCAACCTCGTCGTCGCCTCGATGCTCGCGCCTGCTGTCCTCGGGCTGGCGATCTTCTTCGTCTACCCGCTCATCGCCTCCGTCTACTACTCGTTCACCCGCTACGACCTGGTGTCGCCGCCGGAGTGGATCGGCCTGCGCAACTACACCTACCTGTTCACGCAGGACCCCAAGGTGTGGGTGGCCACCCTCAACACGCTGTGGTTCGTCGTCTTCCTCGTGCCCATCAAGATCATCTTCGCCCTGGGCATCGCCGGGCTCCTCGTCCGTGCCAAGCGCGCGTCCGGGGCCTGGCGCACGGTGTTCTACCTGCCGGCGCTGGTGCCGCCGGTCGCATCCGTCGTGGCATTCGTGTTCCTGTTCAACCCGGGCACCGGACCGGTCAACCAGATCCTCGGGTTCTTCGGCATCCAGGGTCCGCTGTGGTTCAACGACCCGAACTGGTCGAAGCCGTCGCTCGTGATCCTCGGCATCTGGGTGATGGGCGACATCATGATCATCTTCCTGGCGTCCCTGCTCGACGTGCCGCGCGAGCAGTACGAGGCGGCCTCCCTCGACGGGGCCAGCGGCTGGCAGCAGGTGCGCTACGTGACCTTCCCGAACATCCGCCCCGTCCTCCTGTTCGCCGTCGTGACCGGCGTGATCGCGGCGCTCCAGTACTTCACGGAGGCCGCCGTCGCGTCGGGCGTCGCGAGCGGCAAGGCCGTCGTCGGCGAGGGCACCGGGGCCAATCTCGGCTATCCGGACAGCTCCCTCCTGACCTACACGCAGTGGCTCTACGTCCGCGGCTTCGCCAACTACCAGCTCGGCTACGCCTCGGCCCTGGCGGTCCTGCTCTTCGTCGTCGCGAGCATCCTTCTGATCGTGCTGCTGCGCCGCTTCAAGGCATTCACCCCGGAGAACCAGACCTCATGAGAACCCGTCGCGCCCTCGCCTGGATCGGGGAGAACGCCATCCTCGTGGCCCTCGCCGTGCTCTTCATCGCACCGATCGTGTTCGTGTTCCTCACCTCGTTGATGTCATCGCAGCAGACGCTCACGGCCTCGTTGTGGCCGGATCCGTTCCAGTGGTCGAACTACGTGCGCGTGTTCTCCGAGGCCCCGCTCGCACTCTGGTTCGGCAACTCGGCGTTCTACGCGATCCTCGCGACGGTCTTCATGCTGGTCTCGAGCGTCCCCGCCGCCTACGTGCTGGCGAAGATCCGGTTCCGCGGCGCCAACATCCTGTTCACCGCGATCATCATCGCGATGCTCCTGCCCCCGCAGGTCACCGCGATCCCCATCTACGTGCTCTGGTCGCAGCTCGGCCTGACGGGCACGCTCTGGCCGCTCATCCTGCCGAACCTGCTCGGCGACGCGTTCTCCATCTTCCTGCTGCGCCAGTTCTTCCTCACCATCCCGAGCGAGTACCAGGATGCCGCCCGCATCGACGGCAACGGCGAGTGGGGCGTGCTCACCCGGGTGGTCGTGCCGATGGCGAAGCCCGGCATCGCCGCCACCGGCATCTTCCTGTTCTTCCACTCCTGGAACGACTACTACGGGCCGCTCCTCTACACCTCGGAGAACGAGGCCTCCTGGCCGGTCGCCCTCGGGCTGGCCTCCTTCCGCGGCATCCACGGCACCGACTGGGGCCTCACCATGACGATGACCATGCTCGTGACGGTGCCGGTCGTCCTCATCTTCTTCTTCGCCCAACGCGTCTTCGTCGAGGGCATCACACTGACAGGAGTCAAGGGATGAAGCTCTGCGTCGTCGGCGGAGGATCCACCTACACGCCCGAACTGGTCGACGGCTTCTCGCGCCTGCGCGACGAGCTCCCGATCGACGAGCTCTGGCTCGTCGACACCAACCCGGACCGGCTCGCCCTCGTCGCCGGCGTCTCGCAGCGGATGTTCGCCCGCGCCGGCCACCCCGGCCGCGTCATCGGCACGACGGATCTCGTCGCCGGCGCCTCCGACGCCGACACCGTGCTGCTCCAGCTGCGCGTCGGCGGCCAGGACGCCAGGCACGGCGACGAGACCTTCCCCCACGCCTGCGGCTGCATCGGCCAGGAGACCACCGGTCCCGGCGGCTTCGCGAAGGCGCTGCGGACCGTGCCGGTCGTGCTCGACGTCGCGGAGACCGTCCGCAGGGTCGCGAAGCCGGATGCCTGGATCGTCGACTTCACCAACCCCGTCGGCATCGTGACGAGAGCCCTTCTGGAAGCCGGTCACCGGGCCGTCGGCCTCTGCAACGTGGCCATCGGGTTCCAGCGGCGGTTCGCGGCGCTCCTCGGCGTCGACCACCGCGAGGTCGCCCTCGACCACGTCGGCCTCAACCACCTCACCTGGGAGCGCGGTGCGCGCGTGACGGATGCCTCTGGAAGGTCCGTGGACCGCCTGCCGGAGCTGCTGTCGACCCGGCTGGACGACCTGGCCGATGAAGTCGAGCTCGCCCCGGCCCTGCTCGAGCTGCTCGGGGTCGTCCCGTCGTACTACCTCCGGTACTACTACGCCCACGATGAGGTGCTGCGCGAGCAGCTGGCATCCCCGTCGCGCGCGGAGGCCGTGCGCGAGGTGGAGAACACCCTGCTCCGGCTCTACGCGGACGAGCGGGTCGACACGAAGCCCGAGCTGCTGTCGAAGCGCGGCGGCGCCTTCTACTCCGAGGCGGCCGTCGACCTCATCGCCTCCCTCCGCGGCGACCGCGGCGACGCCCAGGTCGTGAACGTGCGCAATGACGGCACGCTTCCGTTCCTGCCCGACGACCACGTCATCGAGGTGCCCGCCACGATCAGGGCGAGCGGGCTCACACCGCTGCCGGTGCCGCCGCTCCCGGCCGACATCGCCGGCCTCGTCTCGCACGTGGCCGGCTATGAGCGGCTGGCCCTCGATGCGGCCGTGCGCGGCGGCCGCGAGCGGGTGCTCCGGGCCATGCTCGCGCATCCGCTCGTTGGCCAGTTCGACCGGGCCGAGAAGCTCACCGACCTGCTGCTCGCCGGCAACGGCGCTCACCTGTCGTGGGCGCGATGACGCCGCGCCTCGTCGTCGCCGTCGACGGCGGCGGCTCGAAGACCCACGCCGTCGTGCTCGACCTCGACGGCGCCGTGCTCGGCGAGTCGACCGGGCCCGGCGCCAGCCCGCACCTCATCGGGCTCGACGCGTCGACACGCGTGATCGACGAGACCGTTCGCACGGCACTCGCGGCCTGGCCGCACGCCACGATCGCCCACACCGCCGTGTACCTGTCCGGACTCGACCTGCCGCCGGAGATCGACGCATTCACCGAGGTGTTCCGCCGTTTCCCCTGGGTGCCAGACTCGGTCGTGGTCGAGAACGACCTGTTCGCGCTGCTTCGTTCCGGCACCGACGAGCCCGATGCCGTCGCCGTCGTGTGCGGGACCGGGATCAACGCCGTCGGCATCCGCTCGGACGGCGCGGTCGTGCGGTTCCCCGCACTGGGGATGATCTCGGGCGACTGGGGAGGCGGCTGGCACCTGGGCGAGCAGGCGCTCTGGCATGCCGCGCGGGCGGTGGACGGGCGCGGGCCGTCGACCTCGCTCGTCGACCGGCTCCCCCGCGTCTTCGGACTCCCCGACATCGCGGCCCTCATCGAGGAGCTGCACTTCGAGCGGATCCCGAACGCCGATCTCGCCAGGCTCTGCCCCGCTGTGTTCGCGGCGGCCGCGTCCGGGGACCGGATCGCCGGCGGACTCGTCGACAGGCAGGCCGAGGAGATCGTCGCACTCGCCGGGGCGAGCCTGCGCCGGCTCGGGCTGGAGGACTCGCACGTGCCGGTCGTGCTCGGCGGCGGCGTCCTGGCCGCCGCCGACGACCGGCTGCTCTCGGGTGTGCGCTCCGGCGTGGCCCGTGTGGCGCCGGCCGCGCGCATCGAACTGGTGCGCGCGCGACCGCTCGTCGGGGCGGCCGCCCTGGCCCTCGACCGGGCCGGATCCACCGCCGAGGCGATCGGGCGCGCGCGCCGGGCGCTCGCCGGGCCATACTGGGATCGTGCCGGCGACGTTCATGGTGGTTCCCCAGTGGCAGGGCTCGGTCTCGAGCCGAGCGATGCGTCTCATCGACGGGGCGGAGGCCATCCGGGGTGATCTCCCGGCATCCGCCACGCGCTACATCGACGTGCCGGTCGGAGCCGGCGAGGCGCTCGAGACCGGTGTGCTGCGGTTCTCCTCGATCGTGCGGGTGCGGGAACGGATGCTCGCAGAACTGGCCACCGTGCCCGGCCAGACCGTGGTCGTCGGCGGCGACTGCGCCGTCTCCCTCGCGGCGGTCGAGCACGCGGTCGCCGCAGCGGACGGCGACATCGCCGTGCTGTGGTTCGACGCCCATCCCGACCTCAACACCCCGGAGTCCAGCCCGTCGGGCGGCTTCAGCGGCATGGTGCTGCGCGCGCTGCTCGGAGAGGGCGCCCCTGAGCTCGTCCCCGACCGCGCCGCGCGGGTGCGGCCCGACCGGCTCCTGCTGTGCGGCCCCAGGGACATCGATCCCGGCGAGTCCCGGTACATCGAGGACAACGCCATCCGCACCATCCGCGTGGATGAGCTGACCCCGGATCGGCTCGCAGCAGCGGTGCGCGAGACGGGTGCGAGCAGCGTCTACGTGCACATCGACCTCGACGTACTCGACCCGGCCGCGATCGCCGGCCTCGACTACCCCGAGCCGTTCGGACTCGACGTCGACACGCTGACGGCCCTCATCGCCGCGGTGCGCGAGACGAGTCGCATCGCCGGTGCGACCATCGCCGGGTTCGCTCCGGCCGACCCGGCCGACGCCGGCGACGACCTGCCGACGATCCTGCGCATCATCGGCGCCCTGACCAGGAGCTGACCCGTTCGCAAGCCCTGTCTCCGGCCGATCCGGCTCGGATAGTCTGCCCGGATGACGACTCGCGAGTACGACCTCATTGTGATCGGAGCCGGCCCCGTCGGCGAGAACGTGGTCGATCGGGCCCGCGACGGCGGCCTGTCGGTGGTCCTGGTGGAGGCCGAGCTCATCGGCGGCGAGTGCTCGTACTGGGCCTGCGTGCCGTCGAAGGCCATCCTCCGGCCCGGCGCCGCCCTGACGGCGGCACGGCGCGTCGCCGGTGCGAAGCAGGCCGTCACGGGTGAGCTCGACGTGGCGGCCGTCCTCAAGCGGCGCGACTACTGGGTGAGCGACTGGGACGACTCCGGCCAGGTGACCTGGCTCGCGGGAATCGGCGTCGACGTCGTGCGCGGCCACGGCCGGATCACCGGCAGGAAGGCCGTCAGCGTGACCGGCGCCGACGGCTCGGTCACCGATCTCGTCGCACGGCACGCCGTGGTCGTGAGCACCGGATCCGCCGCCCTCATCCCCGACATCCCGGGACTGCTCGACATCGAACCGTGGACGAGTCGTGAGGCGACCGGGGTCCAGAACGTGCCGAGGCGGCTCGCCATCCTCGGCGGCGGTGTCGTCGCGAGCGAGATGGCCACGGCGTACGTGTCGTTCGGAACCGAGGTGACCGTGATCGCGCGCAGCGGCCTCCTCGGCGGCCTCGAGCCGTTCGCCGGGGAGGCGGTCGTCGCCGGGCTGCGCGACGCCGGTGCATCCGTGCACCTCGGGCGCTCGATCGCCTCGGCGGCCAGGAACGCGGCCGGCGAGGTGGAGCTGACCCTCGACGACGGGTCCGTCGTGGTGGCCGACGAGCTGCTCGTCGCCACCGGTCGCACGCCGCGGAGCGAGGACCTCGGTCTCGAGACGATCGGCCTCACGCCCGGATCCTGGCTCGACGTGGATGAGACGCTGCGCGTCCTCAGCCACGGGAACCCCGCGCTCGAAGGCGGCTGGCTCTACGCCGTCGGCGACGTGAACCACCGCGTCCTGCTCACCCATCAGGGCAAGTACCAGGCGCGGGCGGCCGGCGACGTGATCGTCGCACGCGCGGCCGGGCTCGCCCAGGACGGCGGGACCTGGGGCGTGCACGCCGCGACGGCCGACCACCGGGCCGTCCCGTCGGTCGTGTTCTCGGAGCCGGAGGTGGCCTCGGTCGGGCTCACCGCCGCGGCCGCCGAGAAGGCGGGACTGCGGGTGCGCGTGCTCGACTACGACCTCGGCGCCGTCTCCGGCGCCGGGCTCCACACCGACGACTACGCGGGCCAGGTGCGGGCGATCGTCGACCTCGATCGCGAGACGATCGTGGGCATGACCCTCCTGGGACCGGATGTCGCTGAGCTGCTGCACGCGGCCACCATCGCGATCGTCGGCGAGGTGCCGATCGCGCGGCTGTGGCACGCCGTTCCCGCCTTCCCCACGATGAGCGAGATCTGGCTCCGGCTCCTGGAGGCGTACGGCCGTCCGACGGCCGCCGACTGATGCGCCGGCCAGCCTAGGCTGGGACGCATGAAGAACATCCTGTTCGACTCGCCTCTCAGCCGGGTGGGCTACCTCTACGGCACGACGGTCGGCTTCGTGTGGGGATTCCTCTGGAGCACCGGCCGGGTCGAGCGCCGCGCCGGCCTCTGGGTGTTCAGCGGACTGCCGCGGTGGGCCTTCCGCCGCGGAGGCGTGTGCGTCGGCGGCTGCTACCTGACGAGGGACAACGTGTCGGACGACGTGCTCGAGCACGAGGCCGTGCACAAGCGGCAGTGGCAGCGCTACGGCTTCCTGATGCCGATCCTCTACCTCTCCGCCGGGCGGGATCCGCTGAAGAACCGCTTCGAGATCGAGGCCGGCCTGGAGAAGGGCGGCTACCTGCGCTGAGCAGGTGTCGCCGTCGCGTTCCGCTGGTCGAGTAGCGACCCGCGAAGCGCGACGCGTATCGAGACCAGGGACGATGATCTCGATACGCGTCCGACCGCGTCGGGCGCCACTCGATCGGCGGGGGCCGTCAGGCCTTCGCGGCTGCCGCGCTCAGCGAGGCGACGAGGTCGTCGAGGCCCCACGTGAGCGAGAGCGCGGTGGGCGGGGAGACCGCGGCCACGAACTCGGTGCCGACGACCTGGGCCACCGCGCCGCGTCCCACGGCGGGGATCGCCTGCATGGTCGGAGACGCCAGGAAGGCGTCGGCCTCCTCCTGCGTGTCGGAGTAGCTCAGGATGATGTCGCTGTCGAGCTTGTCGAGCTGCTCGTAGCTGAGGGTGTAGTAGAACGGCTCTCCCCCGTTGTCGAGCTCGTCGACGGATGCGGCGCTCGTGAGGCCGAGGCCGGAGAGGAACTCGACGCGCGCGTCGGCCGGCTTGTAGACGTAGAACGTGCCGCCGATGTCCCAGACCGCTGCGACGGAGACGCCGTCGAGCTCGGGGTGTGCGGCAGCCTGGTCTGCGAGGGTCTTGTCGAGATCGGACAGCACGGCATCCGCCTCAGCCGTCTTGCCGAGGGCGGTGCCGACGGTCGAGATGACCTCGCGCCACGGGGTGGTCCAGGCGTCGCCCGTGTAGGCGACGACCGGGGCGATGTCGCTGAGGGTGTCGTACTGCTCCTGCGTGATGCCGGAGTACGGGGCCAGGATGACGTCGGGCTGCGCCTCGATGATCTCCTCGTATGGAACGGTCTCGCCGTCGTCGGTGAGGATGGTCGGCGTCTTCTCACCGAGCTCCTCGAGCTTCGCCGCCACCCAGGGCAGCACGCCGTCGTCGTTCGCCGCGTAGGTCTGCTGCGCCATCGCCACGGGGACGACTCCGAGCGCGAGCGCCGCCTCGGTGCTGCCCCAGCCCCAGGTCGCCACGCGTTCCGGTGCAGCGTCGAGCGTCGCCGTGCCGAAGTTCGACTCGAAGCTCACCGGGAAGGCGGCGTCGGACGGCGCGGAGGACTTCTCGGACTCCGCACCGGTGCTGGAGCATCCGGCGAGGGCGATGGCGGCAGCCGCCGCGGTGGCGACGGCCGCGAGGCGAAGACGAGGTCTGAAGGGCATAGAGGTCTCCCGGTGAGAAAGCAGAGGGTGGATGTAAGGCAAGCCTATCCTAAATCAGGCGGCCCGGTGGTGCCGTCCGATGGGGATGACGAGGGGCGAGCCGGCGATCGGGTCGGTCGTCACGACGCAGTCGAGCCCGAAGGCCGACTCCACGATCTCGGCGGTGATGACCTCGGCCGGTTCCCCGGCGGCGACGATGCGGCCATCGGCCATGACCACCAGGTGATCGGCGTAGCGGGCGGCGAGGTTGAGGTCGTGGAGCACCATGACGACGGTCGCGCCCCGATCGCGGTTGAGATCCGTCAGGAGGTCGAGGAGTTCGAGCTGGTGGGTGGCGTCGAGGAACGTCGTCGGCTCGTCGAGCAGCACGATGTCGCTCTGCTGCGCCAGCACCATGGCGATCCACACCCGCTGGCGCTGTCCGCCGGAGAGCTCCTCCACGCGCCGGTCGGCGAGGTCCATGGTCCCCGTCGCCGAGAGCGCCCCGGCGACGATGCGGTCGTCGTCGCTCGATCGCGGCCGGAACCAGCCCTGGTGCGGATGCCGGCCACGGCCCACGAGGTCGGCGACCCGGACCCCGTCCGGCGCGATCGGCTGCTGCGGCAGCACGGACACCACCCGCGCCACGTCGCGCGGGGAGAGGGAGTGCAGGTCGGCGCCGTCGAGCGAGAAGGAGCCGGACGAGGGCCGCAGCAACCGAGCGAACCCGCGCAGCAGCGTCGACTTGCCGCAGGCGTTGGGCCCGACGATCGCGGTGATGCGTCCGTCGGGGAGCGCGAGGCTGAGACCCGGGATGATCGTTCGTCCGTCATAGCCGAGGGCCACGTCGTCGGCGCGCAGTTCGTGCGCGCGGGGAGGTGTGGTCATCCGTCCGATCCCTTCCGGTTGCCTGATGCGATGAGCCAGAGCAGGTACGGCGCTCCGATGAGGCCCGTGACGATGCCGACGGGCACGTGGATGCCGCCAGGCAGCGCATGCTGACCGACGATGTCGGCGACCACGACGATGCCCGCTCCGACGATGGCGGCGGGGAGGAGCGCTGCTCCGCCGTCCTTCACGAGTGAGCGTGCGATCGGCGCAGCCACGAGGGCCACGAACGCCACCGGACCGGCGAGGGCGGTACCGACGGCGACGAGGGCGACGCCGAGGACGATGACGGCGGCGCGGGACCGCGTGCTGTCCACCCCGAGCGCCCTCGCGGTGTCGTCGTCGAGTTGCAGCACGGGCATCCGCCGCGAGACGGCGGCGACGAGCACGAGCAGCACGGCCAGGCTCGCGCCGGCGATGCCGAGCTGCGTCCAGTCGGTGTCGCCGATGCCGCCCACCATCCACACGAGGGCCTGCGACGCGCCGCGCACGTCGGCGCGGGTGAGCAGGTACGCCAGCGCCGCCTGGACGAGGGCGGCGAGGCCGACGCCGATGAGGACGAAGCGATAGCCGACGAGGCCGCCGCGCCAGGCCAGGCCCCACATGACGGTGGCGATGGCGAGGGCTCCGGCGAAGGCCGCGATCGCCACGGCTCCCCCGGTCTGGCCGAGCACCAGCAGGGTGAACACGGCGGCGAGGCTCGCGCCGCCCGTGACGCCGAGAATGTCGGGGCTGGCGAGCGGATTGCGCAGCGTGGTCTGGAACAGGGCTCCGGCCAGGCCGAACGCGGTGCCGGCGATGATGGCCGTGCTCAGCCGGGGAAGGCGGAGGCGGAACACGATGAGCTCCTGCACGCGGGTGCCCTGACCGACGAGGGTCTGCACCACGTCGACGATGCTGAGACCGGATGCGCCGAGCGAGAGGGCGACGAGCGACGCCGTCAGCACCACGACGGAGAGCACGGCCACCACGGTGATCCAGCGGCGGCGGCGGCGCGAGCGACCCCGAGCGACGCGTTCCGTCGCCTCGCCCTGATCCACGGTCACGACGGTCATGGCGCTCACATCCCCGCCAGCCGGGCGCGGCGGACGATGGCGATGAGCACGGGGGCGCCGATGAACGCGACGACGATCCCCGCCTCGAGTTCCGCCGGAGCGACCACGACCCGCCCGATGATGTCGGCCGCGACGAGCAGGATCGGTCCGAGCACCACGCAGTAGGCGAGGATCCAGCGGTAGTCCGGGCCGGTGAACCGGCGGGCGACGTGCGGGATGACGAGGCCGACGAGGGCGATGGGCCCGGCGAGGGCCGTCGCGGTGCCTGCGAGCACCACGATGGCGACGGCGGCGATGACGTGGGTCACCACGGGGCGCTCGCCCAGTCCGCGGGCGACGTCGTCGCCGAGGGCGAGCAGGTTGAGCCGTCGTCCGAGGAGGGCCGCGAGGATGAGGCCGGCCAGGAGGAACGGCCACAGCGCACCGGCCGTCGCCAGTTCCCGCCCGGCGAGCGATCCGACGGACCAGAACCGGTACTGGTTGAGCGTGTCGAGGTCGCCGATGAGGACGAGGGTGATGAGCGGGGTCACAGCCGCCGTCACCGCGGCTCCCGTGAGGGCGAGCTTCACCGGGGTGGCCCCGTCGCGGCCGCTCGAGCCGATCACGAAGACGATGACGGCCGCGGCGGCGGCACCCGTGAACGCGAACCAGATGTAGGCGTCCGGCCGGGTGATGCCGAGAGCGGAGATGGCCACGACGACCGCGAGCGACGCCCCTGCGTTGATGCCGAGGAGTCCGGGATCGGCGATGGGATTGCGGGTGACGCCCTGGAGGATCGCACCGACGATGGCGAGGGCGGCGCCCGCCATGACGCCGATCACCGTGCGGGGGATCCGGATGTCGCGCACGACGAGATGATCGACGTTCCCCGTCACCGGGCGGAGGATGGCGTCGAAGACCTGGTCGATGGCCACGGCCCTGGTGCCGATGGCGAGGCTGGCGATCACGACGATGACGAGCAGGAGCACGGAGGCGCCGAGCAGCCACCAGCGCAGCATCCGTCTCCGGTGCGCGCCGAGCAGCGCGGGTGCCTCCCCCGCCGAGACGATGGCGGTCACGTCAGTCGAGCTCGGGGCGCCCGGCGCGCCAGTAGCCCATGAAGGCCACGGAGCGCCGGTCGATGCCGGCCTCGCTCACGAGGAAGCGGCGCAGGGTCTTGATGACGGACGCCTCGCCGGCGATCCAGGCGTAGAGCTCACCGTCGATGCTCAGGCCCTCCGGAACGTCCCAGAGCATCTCGCGGTCGACGTCGATGTCGTCGAGTGGCTCGTGGATGTCACCGGAGCGGGCGTGCCGGACTGTCCAGTCCCGCACGGCGGGGATGAGGGCGCCACCGTGCGGCACCCCGCCTCCGCGCGGGTGCCAGCGCACGCTCACCCCGGCGGGTGCCCGCACGTCGAGGGCGTCCGATGCCGAAGGGATCTCGATGATCGCGCAGCCGCGCGCGTCGGCCGGCAGGCTCTCCAGGATGGCGCAGATGGCGGGAGCAGCCGTCTCGTCCCCGGCGAGCAGCACCGTGCTCACCGTTCCGGGGCGCCAGTCGATCCCGATGGTGCGTCCGGGGCTGCGCTCGTCGGGGCCGACGAGGAGCACGGGATCGCCGGGACGGACGTGGGCGGCCCAGCGGGAGGCTGGACCGGTCTCGCCGTGCAGCACGATGTCGATGTCGACCTCGCGCAGCGCGGGGCGGACGGCGCGGACCGTGTAGGTGCGGAACGGGTTGCGCCGTTCCTCGGGGAGCTCGCGCCAGTCGCGGTACCACTCCACGGTGCGCGGGAAGTGGTCGAATCCGGAGTCGGCGAGGGGGAGCACGATCTTCACCCGCTGGTCCAGCCCGGCCGTTCCGAAGTCGGCGAGCTCGTCTCCGCGCACGGTCAGCCGGGTGAAGTGCTCGCTCAGGCTCTCGACGGCTGCAACGCTCGCACCGAACGCGCGGTACGCGGGACGGGGTTCGACGACGGTTTCCGCTGCCGCTTGTGAGGTAAGCATTACCTAAGTCTTGCACACGGCCCTCGGGCTGCGCGAACGCTCACCAGACGGGCGGACGCCGCTCCTGCCACCGGCTGCGCCGTTCCAACTGGGCTCCGAGAGCGAGCAGGGTGGCTTCCCCGCCGGGTCGTCCGATGAGCTGGACCCCCATCGGCAACCCGTCGACGGTCTGATGCACGGGGAGCACGATGGCCGGGAGGCCGGCGACGTTGATCATCGACGTGAACGGCGTGTAGAGCACCTGCTGCACGAAGTTGTGGTCGCCGTCCTCGTCGTCGTACCAGCCGATCGGTCGCGGCGTCATCGCGAGGGCCGGTGTCACGACGGCGTCGAACGACGACAGCTGGCTGATGAGCGAGCGCTCGAAGTCGGTGAGGGTCATGAGGGCCTCGCCGAGCTCGCGCGCCTGGAGCGAGCGGCCCCGCCCGACGAGCCAGCGGGTGAGCGGTTCGAGCCTGGCGAGCTGCTGCGGCGTCTCGGCCGGGATGGACGCGGCGCCGGACTGCCAGAGCGTGCGGAAGGCGGGGGCGTACCGGTCGTCCGGTCGGAGCGCGGTCTCCTCGATGCCGTGGCCCATCGCTGCGAACGCCTGCACCGCCGCGTCGAGGGCTGCGTAGGCCTCCGGCTCGATCAGCACGTCGTGGGCGTCATCCCACGCGGACGTGGTCATCACCCCGAGCTGGAAGCGCCCTTCACCGCGCACGGCAGCGGCCAGGAACGGCCCGTCGGGTTGCGGGGCCCTGAGGGCGTACGGATGGTCGGCGCCGGTCCCGGCCGGATCGACCATGGCGTCGAGCAGGAGCGCCGCGTCGGCGACCGTGCGCGCGATCGGCCCGGCGACCACGAGTCCGCCGAGGGAGGCGATGCCGCTCGACGACGGCACCCGTCCGCGCGACGGCTTGAGGCCGACGAGACCACATGCCGCTGCGGGAATACGGATCGAGCCCCCGCCGTCGGATCCTGGCGCGAACGGGAGCATGCCGGCGGCGACGGCCGCCGCCGCCCCGCCGCTGGAGCCGCCTGCTCCGAGTCGCAGGTCCCACGGATTGCGGGTGGGCCCCGTGGCGATGGACTCGGTGTACGCGGGCAGGCCGAACTCGGGCGCAGCGGTCTTCCCGAGACTCACGGCCCCGGCACGGTCCACGGCCTCGACGATCTCATCGGACTCCGTCGGCACGTAGTCGTCGAAGAGCCGCGATCCGAAGCCGGCGGGAACCCCGGCGCGGCGCCAGAGGTCCTTGTCCCCGATCGGCAGTCCCCAGATCGGCGCGGTCCTGGTCCCATCCGCCTCGAGCGCGGCGGCACGCGCTCGCGCCGCATCCGGAGTCACCGTGGCGAAGGCGCCGACCTCGGGATCGATGCGCGCGATGCGCTCCAGGTAGTGCTCGGCGACCTCGCCGGGCGAGAGCTCGCCCGTCTGCAGCAGCTGCCACAGCTCGAGAGCCGTGTGATCGTGTATGTCCCCCACAGCCAGAGCCTAGTGGGCCGGTCGGTCCGCATCGCCTCGGCGGATCGGCTGCCGCCCGGCGCCGAGACCGTCAGCCGCGCCCCGCCCACGGGTCGTAGTCGACCTCGAGGGCCGCCTGCGCCGGCCGCAGCGACTCCGGCACATGCTGCAGGTTCACGCGGATGCGGTACCAGAGCGAGCTGCTTCCGCGCATGCCGTCGATGAGGACGTCCGCCGGCTGCAGGGCGGCCACCACGTCGGGGTGGCGGGCCTTCCAGCGCTCGAGTCCCTCCATCGCCTCGGGCTTCGTCGCAGCCCGGGCGATCTCGATGAGCGGCATGGTGGAGGTGCGCCGCCCGGATCCCGGGTTCCCGCGCGGCGGCTTCTCGGCCGGTCCGAGGCGCGCGGCGAGGGCGAGCATGGCATCCAGGTCGCCCACGGCCGTCGGCTCGTCCATCCCGGCCGCCGGATCGCCGCGCTCGGCGTAGCGTCGCAGCACGGTCGGCACCGTGAACGCCTCGGGACGGATCTGGCGCACCTCGTCCCACGCGAACGGCGTCGACACCCGGGCGTCGGGCAGTGCGCGCACCGAGTAGGCGGATGCGACGGTGCGGTCCTTCGCGTTCTGGTTGAAGTCCACGAACACGCTCTCGCCGCGCTCCTCCTTCCACCAGCGGGCGGACGCGAGCCCGGGCGCCCGGTTCTCGACCTCCCTGGCGATGGTCTCGGCGGCCAGGCGCACGTCGCGGTAGTCCCAGCGCCGTGCGATCCGGACGTTGATGTGCAGGCCGCGGGAGCCGGACGTCTTCGGCCAGCCGACCAGGCCGTGGTCGGCGAGGACGTCCCTGACGACGAGGGCGACGTCGACGATCTGCGCCCAGTCGACTCCCGGCATGGGGTCGAGGTCGACCCGGAGTTCGTCGGGATGGTCGAGGTCGTCCGCCCGCACCGGGTGCGGGTTGAGGTCGATGCAGCCGAGGTTGACCACCCACGCCAGCGCGGCGGCGTCGTGGACGACGACCTCCTCTGCCGACGTCCCCGATGCGTAGTGCAGCGTGGCGGTGTCGATCCACGCGGGCCGTGACTCCGGGGCCCGCTTCTGGAAGAACGCCTCGTTGTCGATGCCCTTGACGAAGCGCTTCAGCACCATCGGGCGTCCCTCGACGCCGCGCAGCACCCCGTCGGCCACACCCAGGTAGTAGTTCACGAGGTCGAGCTTGGTCAGGCCCTGCTGCGGGAAGACGATCTTTCCCGGGTGGCTGATGCGCACCTCGCGACCGTCGATCTCGAGTACTGCCGGCGTCTCCGAGGAGGGGCTCATCCCGCCACTCTAGGCCGGTGCATCCCCGAGCGGGAGGGGGTGCGGCGCCGTCTCGAGGACGCGGATGAGATCCCCCACCCTGCGCAGGGAGCCGCGCACCCTGCCGCTCCAGCCGTCGTCGCCCAGGAGCATGATCGCCTCGCCGCCGAGGAATGCCATGCCGACGAGCAGTCCGAGATCTCCTGCCCCGAACGGGCCGAGGGAGCCGAAGCGCTGTTCGGCCTCGCGCGCGACCTGTTCGAGGAGATCGATCCAGCCGCGCAGCAGCTCGAGAACCCTGAGGGCGACGGCGTCGTCGCTCCAGCCCGCGGCAATCATCTCCTGCAGCACTCGGACGTAGCCCGCTTCCAGGTCGTCATCGAGGAAGGCGCAGGCCTGGTCGTATCGCACCGAGAGCGGTTCCGACGCCGCGTACATCGCGCGCTGGCGTCCGACGCGCAGGCTGTCCTCGCGGTCGAGGAGCGCGAGGACGAGGCCCTGCCTGCCGCCGAAGTGGTAGTGGATCTGGCTGAGCGGCACGCCGGCAGCCTCGGCGACCTTGCGGGTCGACAGGTTCGCGTAGCCATCGGCGAGGAGACGCCCCCGGGCCGCGTCCAGGATGCGGGTCGCTGTCGCCATGTCGGGCCTCCTCGGAATCCGCCCTTGTTCGGTCGGTCGATCGAACGATATCATGCGGTATCGGTCGATCGACCGAATCGCCCGCCGCGTGGCGCGGGGGCGCAGCACGAGGTCCACACTGGGTGAGGAGGCGTGTGATGAGGGCACGATTGCCGGAGACCAGCGGAGCGGTCGTGCACGACGGGGTGCGCATCCACTACGACGTGTACGGCGACGGCGGGCCGACGATCCTGCTCATGCCGACCTGGACGATCATCCACTCGCGCTTCTGGAAGCTGCAGGTGCCTCATCTGGCCAGGCACTTCCGCGTCATCACCTACGACGGACCGGGGAACGGGCTCTCCGACCGGCCCCTCAGCCCCATGGACTACGGCCAGCAGGCCCAGGTCGCGTACGCCATCGCCGTCCTCGATGCCACCGGAACCGACAGCGCCGTCCTCGTGGCCCTCTCCAAGGCGGCCGCGTGGGCTCTCGACCTCGCAGCGAACCACTCGGAGCGAGTGCTGGGCACGGTGCTGATCGGCCCGTCCGTCGCCCTGACGGAGGTCTCCCGCGACCGGGTCGCGCATCTCCTCGACGATCCGGTACCGGCGATCGAGCCGTCGAGCGTCCCGTGGATCGGAGTGGACCCGCCCGAGCACTGGGCGAAGTACAACCGCGGGTACTGGGAGCGGCATCACGAGGACTTCCTGTGGTTCTTCTTCGGACAGTGCTTCCCCGAGCGGTTCTCGACGAAGCCGATCGACGACGCGGTCGGGTGGGGGCTGGACTCCGACGCTGAGATCCTGGTGGCGGAGAGCCGCTCCACCACGCCGAGGGCCGATGAGCTGCGGGACTGGTGCTCCCGTGCGGGCACCGTGCTCCTCATCCACGGCGACGACGACCGGATCAGCCCGATCCGGCGCAGCGAGATCATCGCAGAGCTGAGCGGCGGGGAGCTGGTCGCGATCGAGGGCGGCGGTCACATCCCGCTCGCGAGGGATCCCGTGAAGGTGAATCTGCTCATCCAGCGGTTCGCGGAGCGGTTCGCGGAGCCGCCCGCGCGCTCCACCTGGACCCGGTGGAGCCGCCGTCCGCCCCGGGTGCTCTACATCTCGTCTCCGATCGGCCTCGGGCACGCCCGCCGCGACGTGGCGATCGCCGGCGAGCTGCGCCGCCTGCACCCGGACGTCACGATCGACTGGCTCGCGCAGCCCCCGGTCACGACGGTGCTCGAGCGGGCCGGCGAACGCGTGCATCCGGCCAGCGGCTGGCTCGCGAGCGAATCGGCCCACATCGAGCGGGAGGCCGGCGAGCACGACCTGCACTGCTTCGAGGCGCTGAGACGGATGGACGAGGTGCTGCTCAACAACTTCATGGTGTTCAACGACCTCGTGACGGACACCGACTACGACCTCGTCATCGGCGACGAGGCCTGGGACGTCGACCACTTCCTGCACGAGAACCCCGAACTCAAGCGATTCGCCTACGCCTGGCTCACCGATTTCGTCGGGAACCTCCCCATGCCGGACGACAGCCGGCGCGAGCGCCTGGTCACCGCCGACTACAACGCCGAGATGATCGACCACATCGCCCGCTTCCCCCGGCTGCGGGATCGCGCCGTCTTCGTCGGGAATCCCGACGACATCGTCGACGACAGCTTCGGGGACGGCCTCCCCCTCATCCGGGACTGGACGGAGCAGCACTACGACTTCGCCGGCTACATCACCGGCTTCGACGAGCAGGCCGTCGACGACCGGGATGCGCTCCGCGCCGAGCTCGGCTACGAGGCCGGCGAGAAGGTCTGCGTCGTGACGGTCGGCGGCTCCGGCGTGGGGGCTCCACTGCTCCGCCGCATCATCGACGGCTACGGCGAGGCCGCCCGCCGCGTCGACGGACTGCGGATGGTCGTCGTCGCGGGCCCGCGCATCGATCCGGACTCGCTGCGCGCGCCGCACGGCGTGAGCGTGCACGCGTTCGTCCCCGACCTCTACCGCCACCTCGCGGCGAGCGACATCGCGGTCGTGCAGGGCGGTCTCACGACCTGCATGGAGCTGACGGCCGCCCGGAGGCCGTTCGTCTACATCCCGCTCCGCCATCACTTCGAGCAGAACTTCCACGTCGCGCATCGCCTCGACCGTTACGGCGCGGGCCGTCGGCTGGACTACGACGACCTGACGCCGGACCACTTCGCTGCCGTCATCGCCGAGGACATCGGACGCGAGGTCGCCTACCGTCCCGTCGAGGCGGACGGCGCAAGCCGCGCGGCGACCCTGATGGCCGGACTCCTGCCGTGATCGCAGGCCGGGGCGGGCGACCGGACGACGCGTCGCCTACGCTCGGATCATGGCGCGACAGCATTTCGATCCCATGGGGACGACGGCCCTCATCACCGGCGCGAGCAGCGGACTCGGGGCCGAGTTCGCCCGCGAGTTCGCCCGCAGGGGCGCAGACCTCGTGCTCGTCGCCCGACGACAGGACCGCCTCGAGGCACTCGCGGTCGAGCTCGCCGAGGCCTTCGGGACCGAATCGACCGTCATCCCGCTGGATCTGACGGCACCGGATGCGATCGAGGAGCTCGTACGCGACATCGACAGCCGCGGCATCCGTGTCGCGAGCCTCGTCAACAACGCCGGGTTCGGCAGCTACGGCCGCTTCGGCGATGCCGACGAGGAACGCCTCTTCGACGAGGTTCAGCTCAACGTCCTGGCACTCACCCGGCTGAGCCGCGCGCTCTGGCCCGCGCTCGTCGCACACAGCCGCACGTCGCCAGGCAACGGCGCCCTCGTGAACGTCGCCAGCACCGCCGCCTTCCAGCCGATTCCGTTCATGGCCGTGTACGGCGCGACGAAGGCGTATGTGCTGAGCCTCACCGAGGCGCTCTGGTACGAGGCCAAGGGCACCGGCCTCAAGGTCACGACGCTCTGCCCCGGTCCGACGGCGACCGAGTTCCCCGATGTCGCCGACAACGAGGAGGCGTTCCTCGGCGCCGTCCAGACCGCGGAGCAGGTGATCGCCACCGCTTTCCGTGCACTGGACGCCCGATCGACGCCCCCGTCGGTCGTGAGCGGCTTCGGGAACGCGGCAGCGGCGCGCACCGTCGGTCTGGCACCCAAGCGCCTGCTGCTCACCGGTCTCGGCCGCGTCACGACTCCGCGACGTCAGCGCTGAGGCCGGCAGCCGGAGCGCTCGGCTCCTGGAAGACCGTGATGTGAAGCGCGGCGGGCGCGTCGAGCCTGGCGTTGACCGACTGCCACGGCGTGAGGACGGGCGGGGCGACGACATCGGCTCCGGCGTCCGCCAGTTCGGTCGTGACGCCGACGGCGTCGGCGACCTCGAACGCGAGGCGGATGTGCGGCGCCACCTGGCGTCCGACCTCGACGTCGTCGATCATGCGCTTCTGGGCGGGATTGGCGAGCTCGAGGGTCGCGCTTCCGGCATCGAGGATGACGACGCGCGCTCCCCCGTCCGCCTCGTACGCCTCCTGCTCCGGCATGCCGAGCACGTCGCGGTAGAACGCCAGTGCCTCCTCGAAATCCTCGGCCTCGACGACGACCCGCAGCTGCAGCACCCGACCCATGACGACTACTTCAGGCTCTTCTGAAGCATGACGGTTCCGAGCCAGCGGTCGAACTTGTAGCCGACGCGACCCATCCGGCCGATCTCGGTGAAGCCCAGCTTCTCGTGCAGGTGCATCGAGGCGTCGGCGCCCTGGTCCGCGATGACGGCGATGATCTCCTTGAGCCCGGCCGCCTTCGAGCGCACGATCAGCTCCGAGAGCAGGGCTCGGCCGAGCCCCTTGCCCGCGGCGGCCGGGCCCAGGTAGATCGAGTTCTCGACGGTGAAGCGGTACGCGCGCTTCTGCTTCCACGGACTCACGAGGGCATAGCCGAGGACCTGGCCGCGCGGCGACTCCGCCACGATGAACGGCATGCCGAGCTTCGCGAGGTAGGCGTACTTCGATTTCCACTCGCGGAGCGTCATGGCGTCCTCATCGAAGGTCACCGTGCTGTTGGCCACGTAGTAGTTGTAGATCTCCCGGATGTCGGGGAGGTCGGATGCCCTGGCTTCGCGGATCGCGTACTCGAACGGCGGCTCGGCATCCGGCGCCTTGCGCAGGTGCGGCGGGAGGGTCCGCCGCGGCTGGTATTCCTCTTCGAGCATGACGACAGGGTACCGCGCGCGTGTTTCGGGGAGGCTACCCCGATGACGGCGCGCGGTCGGGGATCGCCCAGTCGACGGGCTCGGCCCCCTGCTGGCGGAGCAGCTCGTTCGCCCGGCTGAACGGGCGCGAGCCGAAGAAGCCCCTCCTGGCCGACAGCGGACTCGGGTGGGCGGACTCGATCACGGGAGTGGACCCCAGCATCGGACGGAGGCCGGCGGCATCCCGCCCCCACAGAATGGCCACCAGCGGGCGGTCGCGGGCGACGAGCGCCCGGATCGCCTGCTCGGTCACTCGTTCCCAGCCCCGCCCGCGATGGGCTCCGGGCTCGCCCGGCCGCACGGTGAGCACCCGGTTCAGCAGGAGCACCCCGTTCCGGCTCCACGCGGTGAGGTCTCCATGGGCCGGCGTCGGGATGCCGAGGTCGTCACGGAGCTCGGTGTAGATGTTGCCGAGGCTCCGCGGGAGCGGGCGCACGTCGGGGTCGACGGCGAAGGAGAGTCCGATGGCGTGGCCGGGGGTCGGGTACGGGTCCTGGCCGACGATCAGCACACGCACGTCGTCGAACGGGGTCTGGAACGCGCGGAGCACGTTGCGGCCGCTGGGGAGGTAGCCCCGTCCATCGGCGACCTCCGCGCGGAGGAAGTCTCCCATCGCCGCGATGTCGCCGGCGACCGGTGCCAGCGCCGTCGCCCAACCGGGATCGACGACATCGGCGAAGGACGCCATCACGCGCCGAGCGTGCTCACGAGGACGCCGGTGTCGGCCGGGATCGCGCGCCACACGCTGCCGGCACCGGAGACGACGAGCCCGCCGTCGCCGACGACGAGCACCGTGTCCTCGTCGATGGCGAGGCCGCCGTCGACGAGGCCCGCCTCCGCCGCCGCGACGAGGCGCGACACGGTGCCCCACTGGGCGGCGTGCACGTCGATCGACACGTCGAGGAGGCCGATGCCGTGCTCGACGGCGACGTCGTCCAGGTCCTCGGATGCGTCCTCCGGGCAGACGGGCACGTCACCGATGCGCCACCCGCCGACGATCGCGCGCTCTGCGGCGATCGCGGCCCCCGCCGAGAAGCCCAGGTAGGGCACACCCGCGGCGACCTGCCGGCGGATCTCCCCGGCCAGCGGTGCGACGGCGGCGTTGTAGGCGGGCGTGAGCCCACCGCCGATGACGATGCCGTCGACGTCGGCGAAGGCCGATGTCGGAAGCTCGCCGCCCTCGGCGATCGTCGTGACGGCCGGGTCGAAGGATCCTGCGGATGACAGGACGGCGACGAGCTTGTCGGCGTGCTCTGCCGCGTCGCCGGTGCGCACCGCGACGATCGCGATCCGCGGATGCTCCCGACCGTTGCCGAGGCCGCGCTCGAGCGCCTCGATCAGGAATGCGCCGTAGACCTCGGGCGCGGCATCGGGCGACCAGCCGCCGCCGACCAGGTGAACACTCATGCTCCGAGCCTAGGCGTTAGAGAGTGACGGGAGGTTCTGCCGACCAGGGGAACGTGATCCAGCGGTCGGTGGCCTTGTAGGAGAAGTCGGGCACGAGGACGGTGCGCGGCTTCGTGTACAGGGCGGCCGTGCGCAGCTCGCATCCGGTCTCGAGCAGGATGCCGACCACCTTGGCCAGGGTGTGGCCGGAGTCCGAGACGTCGTCGACCAGCAGGACGCGTTTGCCGGCGAGCGCCGGGGCGTCCAGCATCGGAGCTGCGAGCACCGGCTCCGGCAGGCGCTCGTCGACGCCCGTGTAGAACTCCACGTTGATCGATCCGCAGTTCTTGGTGCCGAGCGCGTAGGAGATCGAGCCGGCCAGCAGCAGTCCGCCGCGGGCGATCGCGATGACGACCTCGGGCTGGAACCCGCTGCGCAGGATCTCTGCGGCGAGACCCCGCGAGGCCTCGTGGAACGCCTCCCAGGTGAGGACCTCGCGTTCGATCTGATCGGTTCCGGCATCGCCCGCGTCGAAGGTCATGCCTCGACCCTAGGCGAGAACCGCGAGCAGCGCGTGACGCCGGCGCTCCGGACCGACGGGGGCGGAGCCGGTCACGGGTCGATGGTCCGCGCCTCGCCGAACGGTGCGGACTCCGAGCGATCGTCGTGCTCCGTGTCGGAGGCGCGGTCGCTGTGCGGGTCGTGGGGGTCGTGCGGGCCGTGGGCCGACGTGGATGCGTGTGGTGCGCGGCGATGTCCGCTGGCCACGCGCTCGTTCAGGTAGGAGATGACCGTCGCCGAGGCCGTGCCGACGATCACGACGCCGCCCACCATGAGCAGCACCGCGAAGACACGCCCCGGGACCGTCACAGGCACCATGTCGCCGTACCCGACGGTCGCGATCGTGACGCAGGCCCACCAGATCGAGTCGCCGAACGACGTGATGGTGGCCCCTGGGGCGTCCCGCTCCGCCTGGAGGACGGCGAGCGAGACCATGTAGACGAAGAGCACCGCGAAGAGCGACGCGTAGAGCACCACCTGGGTGCGCACGGCCGCTCCCGACCGTCGTGCGAAGAACGGCATGTCGCGCAGGGACTTGAGCAGCCGGAACGCCCGGAAGAACGGGAAGATCACTCCGAGGCCGTCGAGCACGTTGTGGCGCACGAACGACCAGCGGTGGTGCCTGCTCAGCACGAGCCGCACGATGTAGTCGACGGCGGTCGCCACCCAGGTCAGGGCGATGATGACGACCAGGACGGCGACGACGCCCCCCGACGCGTCCGGGAGGAGCACGAGGAGCGAGTATGCCGCGATGAACGCGGCGGCCACGACGAACATGGGGACGGTCGTGACCCGCTCCCAGCGGGCGCGGGCCGGACCGACCGCCTCGACGTCGGCCATCGCCTAGACCCGCCGCACGGTGAGCGGCCCGCGGGCCACGAGGTGAGGGGCCGACTGGGCCACGGGCTTGATGACGATGAGGTCGAGGTCGACGTGCGCCGGGCGGCCGACGGCGTCGACGATGGTCTCGGCCACGTCCTCGGCGGTCAGCGGGTTCTCGACTCCCGCGTAGACGGCATCGGCCCGCTCCTGGTCGCCGCCGAACCTGACGAGGGCGAACTCCTCGGTCTGCACCATGCCCGGTGCGACCTCGATGACCCGGATCGGCTCTCCGTTCAGCTCGAGGCGCAGCACCTCGGTCATCGCGTGTGCGGCGAACTTCGCGGCGTTGTAGCCGCCGCCGCCGACGTAGGCCACGTGTCCGGCGATCGACGTCACGGTGAGGATGGTCCCCGTCGCACCGCTCCCCTCCTCCGCGATGGTCGAACGGAGCAGTGGGAGGACGGCGCTCGTCACGCGCTGGACGCCGAGGACGTTGATCTCGAACATCCAGGCCCAGTCGTCGGTGTCGGCGTTCTCGACCGAGTCGAGGCCCTTGGCGCCGCCGGCGTTGTTGACGAGGGCGTGCACGGGACCGGTCGCGGCGAGGTGATCGCGCAGCGCGTCGACGTCGGCCTGCCTCGTGAGGTCGGCGACGAAGACGGCTGCTCCGGTCTCCGCGGCGAGCGCCTCGAGCCGGTCGGCGCGCCTGGCGACTCCGACAACGTCCCATCCGTCGGCACGGAAGCGGCGGACGGTCGCCGCTCCGATTCCGGAACTGGCACCGGTCACGACAACTCGCCTCGCATTCATGCGCTCATTCTGCCAGCCGGATGCCGACGAGGTGGCCAGCGACGGGCGCTGACACAATGGGAGCGTGAACGCATCCGGGAGAAGGCAGTCGAAGCCGCGCGCGGCGCATCGGGTGCCCCTCTGGGACAACGCCCGCTGGATCGCCATCGCGCTCGTCGTCGTGGGGCACGGCATCCTCCCGCTCATCGCCGAGTCCGATGCCGCCTACGGCGTCTACCTGTTCATCTACGCCTTCCACGTGCCGGTCTTCGTCGCGGTCAGCGGCTACATGGCGAAGTCGACGCCGCCCGGCACACGGCAGCTCAAGCGCGTGCTCACCGACATCGTCATCCCGTACGTCATCTTCGAGACCATCTGGACCGTGATCCGCTGGCTGCTCGGCGGCTCGTTCGAACTCGATTACGCCACCGCGAGCTGGACGCTGTGGTTCCTCATCGCCCTGGCCCTCTGGCGCGTGCTGCTCCCCTACCTCGCCCTGTTGCGCTATCCGCTGACGATCGCCGTGATCATCTCGGTGTTCGCCGGCTACTTCCCCGCCATCGACAGCACGTTCGCGCTGTCGCGCACCATCGGGCTGCTGCCGTTCTTCGTCTTCGGGTGGGCCCTCAGGCAGCGCCAGATCACCGGCCGCTGGCTGATCCTGCCGCCCCGGGTGATCTGGCGGTGGCGGGCCGGGGCGATCGCCCTGTTCCTGGGCCTCGCCGTGGTCATCGCCGTCTTCATCGAACCCCTGCGCGCCAGCAAGGTGCGGCGCTTCCTGCTCTACGACGAGACGTACCCGGAGTTCGGGTACGACCAGTGGTGGGCGGGAGCCATCCGACTCGGACTCATCCTGCTCGCGCTCGTGTTCGCCGTCGCGTTCCTGATGCTCATGCCGCGCAGGGTCACATGGTTCACCGCCCTCGGCGGTGCCACGATGTACATCTACCTGCTGCACTCCTTCCTGCTCTATCCCCTGCGCGAGTCCGGCGTCCTGGCCGGACCGCAGCCGTGGTGGGTGCTGCCGGGGATGATCCTGCTCTGCCTGGGCATCGCCCTCCTCCTGTCACAGCGCTTCATCCGGCGCGCCTTCCGGCCGCTCGTCGAACCGCGGGCGGCCTGGCTGTTCAGGCGCGAGCCGGAGTCGGATGCGATCGCGGGCACACTGCACCTGCCTCCTCCGCCACCGCGCCGCCATCCGCGCCCCTAGCGTCGCTACGGTTACCGCGTGTGTCGGCGGCGTTGCCGCGCTCCGGCGCCGCTCGTAGGCTCGCCACGAACGGTGGATGGACCACTGGCCCGAAGGAGAACACCCCCATGAGCGACAACACGGCGAACTGGGCATTCGAGACGCAGCAGGTGCACGCAGGTGCCGCGCCGGATCCCGTCACCAACGCACGCGCGACACCGATCTACCAGACCACCTCCTACGTCTTCAACAACGCCGAGCACGCGAAGAACCTGTTCGCCCTGGCCGAGTTCGGCAACATCTACACCCGCATCCAGAACCCCACGCAGGCTGTCGTCGAGGAGCGCGTCGCCGCGCTCGAAGGGGGCACCGCCGCCCTCCTCGTCGCCTCCGGCCAGGCCGCCGAGACGTTCGCCGTGCTGAACATCGCCCAGGCCGGCGACCACATCGTCTCGTCGAGCTCGATCTACGGCGGAACCTACAACCTGTTCAAGTACACGCTGGCCAAGCTCGGCATCGAGACCACCTTCGTCGAGAACCAGGACGACGCCGAGGAGTGGCGCAGGGCCGTCCGCCCCAACACCAAGCTGTTCTTCGCCGAGACCATCGGGAACCCGAAGATCAACATCCTCGACATCCGCCTCGTCGCCGACATCGCCCACGAGAACGGCATCCCGCTCATCGTCGACAACACGATCGCGACCCCCTACCTCATCCGCCCGTTCGAGCACGGCGCCGACATCGTCGTGCACTCGGCAACCAAGTTCCTCGGCGGCCACGGCACGGTCATCGGCGGCGTCATCGTCGACGGCGGCACGTTCGAGTGGTCGAAGAACGTCGAGAAGTTCCCTGGCCTCACCGAGCCGGACCCGTCCTACCACGGGGCCAGCTACACCAGCGTGCTGGGCGACTCGATCGCGTACATCATCAAGGCTCGCGTGCAGCTGTTGCGCGACCTGGGCTCGGCGATCTCGCCGGACAGCGCGTTCTCGCTGATTCAGGGCATCGAGACGCTCAGCCTGCGGGTCGAGCGGCACGTGCAGAACGCGCAGGCGATCGCGGAGTGGCTTGAGAACCACCCGGACATCGCCTCGGTGAACTACTCCGGCCTGCCGTCCAGCCCGTGGTACGCCGCGGCGAACACGTACGCACCGAAGGGCGTCGGCGCGGTGCTGTCATTCGAACTCAAGGGCGGCGTCGACGCCGGCCGTGCGTTCGCGGACAGCCTGCAGCTGTTCAGCCACCTGGCGAACATCGGCGACGTGCGCTCTCTGGTCATCCACCCGGCGTCGACCACGCACTCGCAGCTCACCCCGGAGCAGCAACTCACGGCCGGCGTTACCCCGGGCCTCGTGCGCCTGTCGGTCGGGCTTGAGAACGTCGAGGACCTGAAGGCCGACCTGGAGACTGGCCTGTCTGCTGCACGTGACGTGGTGAAGGCTGCCACGTCGGCGTAGC
>JBEVEO010000081.1:0-4899 GCA_040512695.1 Leifsonia sp.
GTGCAGGAGGGCCTTGGTCGGGATGCAGCCGCGGTGCAGGCAGGTGCCGCCGACCTTGTCCTTCTCGATCATGGCGACGGTGAAGCCGAGCTGGACTGCTCGCAGCGCGGTGGCGTAGCCACCGCTTCCTCCACCCAGAACGACAATGTCAAACGACTGCTCCGACACCCAGCTACTCCCTTGATTTCGAGACCTGTGTTAGGACGTGCGCGATCGGCGGCCCGGCATCCGGATCAGAGCGGGGGAGCGATCGGGGCACATGGAAGACGTGCCTCTAAGAGCGTACTACCTACCCGCGATCGACTCCGCCAGCGCCAGCAGCGTGCGCACCGAGACGCCGGTGGCGCCGCCGCCGTTGAACGCGTACGGCTTGCCGTCGTTGAGTGCGGCGCCGGCGATGTCGAGGTGCGCCCAGGGGATGGGGCCGCTGCCGTCCGCCTTCTCGCCGATGAAGTCGCGCAGGAACACGCCGGCGAGCAGCATCCCGGCTGCCGGGTCTCCCGGTGTCGCGTTCTTGAGGTCGGCGACATCGGAGTCGAGCCGTCGACGCAGCTCATCGGGCAGCGGCATCGGCCAGAACAGTTCGCCGGCGTCCCGCGCCGCACCGAGAACGCTCTGCACGAGATCGTCGTCGCCCATGACCGCCGAGTAGCGGTGGCCCAGGGCGACCACCTGCGCGCCCGTGAGGGTGGCGACATCCACGATGGCGTCCGGCTGTTCCTCGGAGGCGGCGACGAGGCCGTCGGCCAGCACGAGGCGCCCTTCGGCGTCGGTGTTCACGACCTCCACGGTGGTTCCGCCACGGATGCCGAGCACGTCGTTCGGGCGCACGGCATTGCCGGACGGCATGTTCTCGGCGAGACACAGCCACGCCGTGATGCGCACGGGCACCCCGATGGTCGCCGCGGCGACGACCGTGGCGAGGGCGTTCGCGGCGCCCGCCATGTCGGACTTCATGCCGATCATGCTCACCATGGGCTTGAGCGAGAGTCCGCCCGTGTCGAAGGTGATGCCCTTGCCGACGATGGCGAGGTGCGTGGAGGCGTCGGCGGGGGAGTACGCGAGCTTCACGAGTCGGGGCTGGCGGGCGGAGCCCTTGCCGACGCCGAGGATGCCGCCGAAGCCGTCGGAGGCGAGCCGGCTCTCGTCCCAGACGGTCACCTCGATGGGGAGTCCGGCGGTGAGCTCGGTGGCGCGCTCGGCGAAGCTCTCGGGGTACAGGTCGGCCGGCGGCTCGTTGACGAGGTCCTTCACGAGGGCCACAGCGCTGCCGATGGCCCGCACACGGTCGACGACGGCCGCATCCGGCTGTACGGCCGAGTGCACGGTGATCGCGGTCGCCGGCTTCTTCGTCTTCGCCAGCGAGGCGTGGCGGTAGTCGGTGTAGGAGTACGCGCCGAGGATGGCGCCCTCGGCGATCGCCACGGCCCCGGCGACGTCGTCCGTCGGGATGGCGAACGCGATCGACTCGACTCCCGTGAGCTGTCGCGCGGCGGACCCGGCTGCATCACGCAGTCCGGCGATGCCGACCGTCTTGCCGAGGCCGATGATCGCGATCGCTCCCGCAGCACCGACCGTGTCGATCGTGCGTACCAGCTGGTCTGCCGTTCCCGTGACTCCGAGGGCGCCGAGGTGGTCGGCGAGACCCGCGTAGGCGGCATCCGCGACGAGTTCGACATCGTCGCCGACGGAGCGGGCGCCGATGACGACGACATCCGCGCGCGAATCGGCGGGGGAGTCGGAGGAGAAGCTGAAGGAGGCGATGGTCATGCTCCGATGTTAGGTGGCATGACCGTGTTCGCTCTCGGCGTGGCCGTCCCAGCCCGTGCGGGCGGGGTGCTCAGCGGGGGCCGCCGTAGCATTGAGGGATGCTGGATCCACGTGGCCTGTACGAGTTGACCCCCGACGCGCACCGCGTCCCCGAGGGGCTGCACCTCGTCGCCGGCCTCACGGGCTTCGCGGATGCCGGCAGCGCCGTCTCGCAGTTCACGAGCCACCTGCTCGATTCGCTGGAGACGTCGACGATCGCCGAGTTCGATGCCGACATCCTCCTCGACTACCGTGCCCGCCGGCCCATCGTGACCTTCGACCAGGACCACCTGAGCGACTACGAACCCGCCAGGCTCACGCTCTCCCTCGCCACCGATGAGCTCGGCCAGCCCTTCCTCCTGCTGACCGGCTTCGAGCCCGACTTCCAGTGGGAGCGCTTCGCACGCGCCGTCCTCGACCTGGTCGAGCGGTTCCGCGTCGCGTCGACGACGTGGGTGCACTCCATCCCCATGCCCGTCCCGCACACCCGTCCGATCCGGGTGACGGTGAGCGGCAACCGCTCGGACCTCACCGATGCCATGTCGGTGTGGCGTCCGCACACGCAGGTTCCGGCGACGGCGCTGCACCTGGTGGAGTACCGGCTCCAGGAGCAGGGCAGCGAGGTCGTCGGCTTCGTCCTGCTCATCCCGCACTACCTCGCAGACACGGAGTACCCGCTCGCGGCGATCGCCGCCCTCGAGAGTGTGAGCGCATCCACCGGTCACATCTTCCCCACCGACAGCCTGCGCGAGCAGGGCAGGGACTTCATCGGCCGCATCACGGAGCAGGTCGGCGAGAACGGCGAGCTCGCCAAGCTGGTCTCCACCCTCGAGGAGCGGCACGACAGCTATATGGAGGGCACGACCCTGCGCTCCCCGCTCACGGATGTGGACGGAGAGGTCCCGAGCGCCGACGAGATCGCCGCGGAGCTGGAGAAGTTCCTCGCCTTCCGCCGCGACAGGGACGACCCGCCCGTCCTCTGACCTGCCGGTCGGCGTGCACGGCCCGAGTAGGGTTGGTGCAGTGAATTCCCGACGCTCCTGGATCGTTTTCGGGGTCGGGGCGTTCCTCTACCTCGCCGCCGTCCTGCAGCGCACATCCCTCGGCGTCGCCGGCGTATCGGCTGCCGATCGGTTCGATGTCGCCGCAGCGGCCCTGTCGACGCTCGCCGTCGTCCAGATCGCGGTCTACGCCGCCATGCAGATCCCCGTGGGCGTACTCATCGACCGCTTCGGCCCACGCGCGCTGATGCTCGCCGGCACCGCCGTCATGATCATCGGACAGGTGACCGTCGCGTTCGCACCGTCGCTCACGATGGCCGTCATCGGCCGCATCCTCGTCGGCGCGGGCGACGCGACGGTGTTCGTCTCGCTCATCCGGCTCGTCAGCTCGTGGTTCAGCGGGCGCATCGTCCCGCAGCTGTCGCAGTGGGTGGGCAACATCGGCCAGCTCGGGCAGGTGCTCTCCGCACTGCCGTTCGCCTGGATCCTCCGTGAGTTCGGATGGACGGCCGCATTCCTCTCGGCGGCATCCGTCTCCCTCTTCGGTCTGCTGCTCGGGGTCGTGGCCCTCCGCGACCGCCCTCGCGGGGTCACCGACGCCCACCGCGCGACCACGATCGCCGTGGCCGTCCGGCAGCTGCGCGAGGCGTTCCGTCGTCCCGGCACCCAGCTCGGGTTCTGGTCGCACTTCGTCACCCAGTCCGCCGGTACCGTCTTCAGCCTGTTCTGGGGCTTCCCCTTCCTGGTGTTCGGGCTCGGCTACGACCAGCAGACGGCCGCGGAGCTCCTGCTGCTGCTCGTCGGGGCCGGGATCGTCTCCGGACCGTTCCTCGGCATCCTCACCGCGCGGTACCCGCTGCGGCGGTCGAACATCGTGCTCGCGATCGTCGGGGCGATCGTGACGGCCTGGCTCACGGTGCTGCTCTGGCCGGGCGTGCCGCCGACGTGGCTCATCTGCGTGCTCCTCATCGTGATCGGGGTCGGCGGACCCGGATCGCTCATCGGCTTCGACTTCGCCAGGACCTTCAATCCGATGCGGAGCCTCGGGGCCGCCAACGGCGTCGTGAACGTCGGCGGCTTCCTCGCCAGCTTCGTCATGATCTTCCTCATCGGCATCGTCCTCGACGCCATCGACGCGGCCCGGGTCGCCGCGGGGGAGCCGAGCGACCTGTACTCGCTGGCATCGTTCCAGTGGGCATTCGCCGTGCAGTTCGTCATCATCGGCATCGGGGTCGTCTTCCTCCTCGATGCGCGCCGTCGGACGCGCCGTCGCGTGTTCCTCGACGAGGGAATAGAGGTGGGCCCGTTGTGGGTTTCAGTCGTAGAGGCATGGAGACAGCGCCCACGTCGGGCACGTTAGGCCGGATCGCCTAATAAACCGTGCAATAATTGTCAATAGGACCCGTTCATCTCCGGGCGACCTCGCATGTTCCGTTCGCGGTTCGACGTGCGCGAGGCCATCGGACTTGACATGGGTCTTAGTAATGTCCATTTTCGATCGGACCCGTCGCGCTCGACGCTGACGGATGCGATCGCCGGGGGAAGCTGCTCGAAGGCCTCCCTCCCTGTGAGAGGTGTTCGAATGCCAACCACGAAGTCCGCTGCGGTCAAGGCCGCAGCCGAGGAGACGGAAACCGCCTCCTCGACAGCGGCATCGTCCGCTGCTGCAGCCAAGACCACGACCGCCGCGCCCAAGAAGGCTCCGGCGAAGACCACGGCGCGTGCCGCCGCGGCGAAGAAGACCACCGGACCGGATGCGGCGCCCGTCAAGCGCGCCGCCACGAAGGCGCCGGCGAAGAGCCGGGCCAAGGCGAAGTCGGATGACGATGCTCCCGACGGCGATGACGAGGACGTCGAGGTCGTCGTGGAGGAGGTCGTCGTCGAGACCGTCGAGGCTGAGACCGCGAAGGACGACGCCGACGACTTCGAGGACGACGAGACCAAGCCGGTCGCCACCGTCGAGCCCCTTCCGACCGGTGCGCTGCGTCTGTCGCTCGTCGACGACGAGGACGAGGTCCCCGTCTACTCCAGTGCCATCACCGGCGCCACGGCCGACCCGGTCAAGGACTACCTCAAGCAGATCGGTAAG
>JBEVEO010000083.1:0-2923 GCA_040512695.1 Leifsonia sp.
CGGCGACGTCGAGCTGAGCGTCCAGATCGTCGGGTGCGGCTGCGGCACCGTTGCGGATCTGGTCGATGGTCTTGCCCTGCAGGCGGAACAGCAGGCTCACCTGGGCGAGACCGGCGACGGCCTCCCGGTCGGCGGGATTCTGGGCGATCGCCGTCTTGTAGTGGCCGATCGCGGCCGGGTAGTCGCCGTCCTCGATGGCGGCGTAGGCCTCGGCGTGGTGGGGTGGCAGCGGCTTCTCGACGGGCTCAACTGCCTCGGTGGCGGCATCCGCGTCGAGAGCGGTCGCGGTGCCCGTGACACCGTTCTGGGCGGCCAACTGCAGCACCTGCTCGAGAACGCCGCGCGCCTGCTCCTCGGGAACAACGCCGGCGAAGAGTGGAACGGGCTGGCCCGACACGATGGCCGCCGTGGTCGGCACAGACTCCACTCTGAAGGCCTGCGCGAGCTGGGGGTTCGCCTCGGCCTGCACCGTGGCCAGTACGAAGCGTCCGCCGAAGCTGCGCACGAGCTTCTGCAGCACTGCAGTGAACGCCACGGACTCCTCGGCCCAATCGGCGGCGAGGTCGACGATCACGGGAACGTGCTGCGAGAGCTCGAGCACCTCGCCGAAGTTCTCGTCGGTGCCCGTGAGCACGAGGCTCGGCACCTGCACCGCTGCGCCGGCGGCCGGCGAAGCTCCGCCTGCCGCAGCGGCTCCAGCCGAGCCCGGCTGCGGCCGGTTCGCAAGCGAGGACAGGTCGACGGCGCCACTCAGGCGGGACGGCACGGGGGGCAGGTTGGTCACGGTACCTCCGAGGCAGAGATGAGTCCCTGCGAGAACCCGAGAAGCTTGATCTTCTCGGACGACCCCGCAGGAGGAACGTAGAACAGGATCTGGTCGCCGTAGGTCTGGGTGACTCCCTTGGCCGAATTCTCGACACCCGAGTAGGCCTTGGCCGCGTTCTGCGGCGACACCGTGCCCCCATCCGTCGGCTTCACGGTCTCGGTCTCGTTGATGTTGGAAGTCACCACGGCACCGGAATCGTTCGTGGCGAGGGCGATGGTGAGCCCTTCGCCGACGGAGTTCGTGAAGTCGATCGCGGCCGTCGCCGGAAGGGCCGCCCGGCGCTCGTCCTTCTTGGCGACGCCGACCTGGGCGATCAGCGGGTCGTTCTCAGTGTCGAAGAGGGGGTAGTACTGGCTCTTGTCCCCCTGCAGCAGGATGTCGGCGTAGGCGATGGACACCTGGTCTGGCGGAAGCAGCAGGAACTCGGAGTCGGGCGCGACGATCGGAGAACCGATCACGGCTGGGGCCAGCCCGGGCACGGTGGCGTCGGCCGTGAGCGAGACGGCGTAGCGCACGAGGTAGTTGTCCCGCGGCGATTCCTGGGTCATGACGAGGGCCGTCGGCTTGGTGGTCGGGTCGTCCTGGTTCTGGATGACCGTCATCACGACGCGAGGCCAGGAGTCCGTCTGCTGCGGGGCTGTCACCACGACGGGAGCCGCGGGGATCGCGTCGGGCGCCGCATAGTCGGGAAGGGTGGCACGCACCTTGTAGTTGGCCTCGCGCAACTGGAGGGCCGGCCCGGTGAAGCGGGTCTTGATCGCGTCGACGTCGAGAGCCTCGTCTGCATCGCCGGCCAGAACAGCGATCTTGCGTACGATGCGCTCCAGCTGGGGCACCGTGACGGCGGGAGGCTTGATGTCCTCATCTGCGACGGGCGCCGGGGTCGAATCCGCGGTGGCCGTGGCTGAGGCGGAGGTCGTCGGCTCAGGGCCGAAGGTCGGCCAGTAGTCGGACGAGCATCCGCTCAGGGTGAGCCCGCCGATCAGGACCATGGGCAGCACCGCGATGCGAGGCGCTCGCCCGATGGCACGGCGACCACCACCGCTTCCAGTGACCTCCTTGATGGTCTTCGGCTTCGGCGCACGGGGAAGCTTCGGCATCCTGGGCCCCTTCGGCATGTTGCGTCGCGGTCGACGTGAGCGCCGCAGGTGCAGCAGCGCCAAGAGGTAGCTCACGAGGCCGACCAGAAGCAGGACGAGCCCGCCCACGATCAGAGGCCCGGCCCACGGAGTGGAATTGTCGAGCGGCCAGGTGATGGTGACCTTCGACGGTGCCGGCTCGGCACCGTCACCGGCGACGAGCAGCGAGTATCCCTCGGGAATGCTGAGGGTGGCGCTGACGCTGCCGGTTCCCGAGTACTCCTCGAGCCAGAGGTCGCTGCCGGCGGGGTTGGCGGTCGGGTCGGCATCGGCTGCCGCATCCGCCGCTGCGTCCGCCGCTGCGTCGTCGGCGGCTGCAGGGGGAGCCGGCTCGGCGGGAGTAGTGGCACCGGGGGTCGGTGTGCCCGTCGGCGTAGGCGTGGGCGTGGGCGTCTCCGTCGACGCCGGCGGCTTCGTCGTCAGCTCGTTCGTCTTCTCGTCGAAGCGCACGGTCTCGAACGGCTCGTCGCCGATCCAGGCCGTCACGTCGGCTTCCCGGCCGAGGGCCATCATGACCGGTCCGGATCCTGCGACCTTCACGGTCTGGGCACCGGGATGCGCGAGCAGGGCGCTCGCGTCGATGACCGAGTACGGGTCGCCGTCCTGCGTGGTGACGGCGAGCTCGATGCTCGACGGTTCGAGCAGCACGGTGCGCTGGGCGATGCCGAACGCGATCATCACTGCCGCGACGAAGAACGCCGCAATGGCTAGAACGAATCGCACGTAAGAACTCTCCTCGTGTGCCGGATGCACAGACCCCTCAGACTAACCGATGCGCTCCTGAGAGTCGCCTCAGCCCTCCCCGCCTGCCCCGGATGGGGTCGTATGCGATGGGGTGGGGACACCCACTAAAATCATGAGCGGCGTGCATGCTCTCCCCCGGCTGCCGCATCGACAAGGAGTATCAATTGGCCACCGACGAGACAGAGTTCACCCAGGTCTTCCGCGGATACGACCG
>JBEVEO010000113.1:0-2969 GCA_040512695.1 Leifsonia sp.
TCGTTCCAGGAGACCACGCGTGTTCTCACGCAGGCCGCCATGGAAGGCAAGCGCGACCCGCTGGTCGGCCTCAAGGAGAACGTGATCATCGGAAAGCTGATCCCGGCCGGAACCGGACTTGCGAAGTACCGCAACGTCACGGTCGAGGCGACGGAGGAGGCCAAGGCCGAGCGTTACCCGAACCGGATCTTCGCGGATGACGCGTCGTTCACCGAGGGTGACCTGAGCTTCGTCGACTTCGACAGCTTCTCGTCCGACGACTTCACGCCCGGCAACTACAGCTAGACGTCAGTCGCACCACGAAGGCCCCGCATCCGTCACGGATGCGGGGCCTTCGTCATGCATCGGCCGCCCGGCGGCACGCGGGCTACCCGGCCGGTCGCGTGCGCAGCGGCAGCCACGCGAGCACCCGCTGGATCTGCTCGTCCCAGCGGGCCCATTCGTGGCCGCCAGGACCCTCCTCGTACGTCAGCGGGAGCCCCTGGGCCGCCGCATGCTCGTGGAATCGGCGGTTCTCGTCGATCAGGTGGTCCTCGGTGCCGCACCATTGGTAGAGCGCCGGGCTGGATGCGCTGTCGAGCCCGCTCGCGAGCGTGAACAGGTCGGCGTGGTTCGCACGCGCTCGCTCGAGGGATCCGTAGGTGGCCAGCCACTCCGCATCCTGCTCCCGGACGGCGACGTCGAGGGCACCGGAGAGACTCGCCGCCGCGGCCACCGTCTCCGGCTTCCGCAGCGCCCACGAGAAGGCTCCGTAGCCGCCCATCGACAGCCCGGCCACGAAGGTGTCCTCCCGGGCGGCCGACAGCGGGAAGAACGCCCGCATGATGCGGGGGAGCTCGTCGGTGATGAATGTGAAGTAGTCGTAGCCGACCACCTGGTCGGTGAAGAAGCTGCGGCCGCCGTTCGGCATGACCACGGCGAGCCCGAGGCCGTCGACGTGACGCTCGATCGCGCTCCACCGCAGCCACGCCGTCTCATCGTCGGAACGCCCGTGCAGCAGGTAGAGCACGGGCAGCGGCTCCCCGGCCAGCGTCGCCGACTGGGGCAGGAGGACGTTCGCGTGGGTGGTGACGCCGAGGACATCGGAGAAGAAGGAGCACTGGATCAGGGCCATGCGGTCACTCTACGACGCGGGCGTGCGACTCAACGGGCGATGGCGATGTGCTCCAGCAGCGGGTCCCCGGCCGCGATGTGCGGCATGAATGCGACCCCGTCGAGCGGATGCGCGACACCGGTCTGGATGTCGGCACCCGGAACGACGCTGCGCACGGCGGAATCGAAGGCGGCCGAGAGCTCGGGCGAGCGGAACACGCCGCCGATCCCGCGCACGGGCACCGCCGGGTTCTCGTCCTCGCCCACCCGGCGCAGCGCGGTGAGCGCCGAGTGCGCCAGTTCGCGGCCGGCGGCCGACATGATGCCGGCGGCCACGGCATCCGTCGCCGCGAGCTCGCCGACCACCGCGGCGTAGGCGGCGATGCGGCGCACGCGGCCGTCGTCCGACTGCAGGCTGATGTACGCCTCCTCGAGCTCGGGGAACTCGCGCTGCACCACGGCGGTCAGCGCCGTGGCATCGCCGCGGCCGTCGTAGGCGCGCAGCACGGCGTCGAGGGCCGCACGTCCGATCCAGTAGCCGCTGCCCGCGTCCCCGATGAGGTAGCCCCAGCCGTCGACCCTGGCGACCGCCGCAGCACCGACGGCGAGGGTGACGACGCCGGTTCCCGACGCCACCACGACGCCGCGCTCGGCGCCGAGCGCGCCGAGGTACGCGCCGATCGAGTCATGAGTGAGGCGCACCTCGCGTACGCGGAACGGGCGGAGGGCGGACAGCAGTTCCTCCGGCCTGGTCTGCTCGGGCGTGAGGCCCGAGACGCCGAAGCTCGCGACGGCGATGTCGAGGCCGGTCTCCTCGGCCACGGCCACCACGATGCCGGCGAGCTGAGGGATGAGCAGGCGGTCGGTGCGGATGCCGGCGAAGTCGAACAGCCGATGCGTGCCATCGGACTCGTCGAGGCGCACCTTGATGCCGGTCTGGCCGGCGTCGACGGCGATGGATACGGGGAGTGCGGCAGTCACCCGTCGATCGTAGCCGTGGCCGGCGCATCCTGGCGCCGCGGGCCCGGGCACGCGGTGGCGCTGCTGCGCATCGCATCCGGGGCATGGAGGGGCTGCGCCCCGAACGCGGGACTGTCGTTACGGATGTGAAAGTCGTTAGCTTTCATCGTTACCTGAAACACTCACCCGAGCTCCCCTTCTTGCCCCTACACAAACTGCGGCTGCTCGGGCCATAGCCGCAGCTTTGGTGTCCCCACCGGGAGGTCGATGTGGCTGCGCTCGCTGAGATCCTCATCCTGCACGGGCACCTTCCCATCGAGCATCTCGACGAGATCATGGCGATGGATGAGACGGATGAGTCCGCCGTTCGGGATCTCGTCGAACGCGGCGTCATCAACGACATGCAGCTCGCCCGGGCCCGCGCCGCCCAGGCCGGAGTGCCATTCATCGAGCTCGTCGACTATCCCGTCGATCGTGCCGCTGTCGCTCTCGTCAGCTCGGCGACCTGCCGTCGCTACGAGGTCATGCCGATCGCGCTCGCCCCCGGTCGCATCGTCGTCGCCATGACGAACCCCGGCGATGTTCTCGCACTCGACGACGTGCGGCAGGCGTCCGGCCTGCAGGTCGTCCCCGTCGTCGCGGAGCGCAACGACCTCCTCAACTCCATTGCACGCTTCCACCGTGCTGACGACGAGCTGAGCGACCTCACCTCCACACTGGAGGAGGAGAACGCCGCGCTGAGCACCGATGCGTTCAGCATGAACGATTCCCTCGACGACGACGCGCCGATCGTGCGGTTCGTCAACCTGCTCGTGAGCCAGGCCATCGAGGATCACGCCTCCGACATCCACATCGAGCCGGCCGAGAAGAACGTGCGCGTCCGCTACCGCATCGACGGCGTGCTGCACGAGATGCAG
>JBEVEO010000122.1:0-30580 GCA_040512695.1 Leifsonia sp.
GCCCCAGTGAGGCACTTGACGAGAGTCGACTTGCCGGCACCGTTGTCGCCGATGATGGCGAGCACCTCGCCGGGGTAGAGCTGCAGGCTCACGCCGTCGAGTCCGACCACACGGCCGAAGGTCTTCACGAGGCGCTTGGCCTCGAGGATGGGCCGTCGGGTCTCCGCCGGGGCGGGAGCGGGCGCGGCCTGGTCTGCGATGGTCATTTGCGTACCTTTCGGATCCACTGGTCGACGGCGACGGCCACGATGATGAGCACGCCGACGGCGAAGGTCTGCCAGAGCACGTCGAGCCCCGCGAGCGAGAGCCCGTTGCGGAAGACGCCGACGATGAGCGCACCGAGAAGGGTGCCCCATACGGTGCCGCGCCCGCCGAACAGGCTCGTGCCGCCGATGACGACGGCGGTGATGGAGTCGAGGTTGAGGTCGGCCCCGGCGTTGGGGGATGCGGCGTTGGTCCGGCCGATCTGGATCCAGGCGCCGATGGCGAGGATGGCGCCGGCCGCCAGGTAGACGCTCATGAGCACCCGGTTCACCCGGATGCCGGCGAGGCGCGCGGACTCCTTGTCGTCTCCAACGGCGTAGACGTGACGACCCCAGGCCGTCTTGCTGAGGATGAAGGCGATCGCGATGTAGAGCACCAGCATCATCACGACGCCGATGGTGAAGTTCACGCCGGCGATGTTGAAGGTCTCACCGGTCCAGGTGAGCAGGGCGGGCATCTCGGACCCGCGCACGGTCGCACCGCCGGAGTACAGCAGCGTGAGGGCGACGAAGATGTTGAGGGTTCCGAGGGTCACGATGAACGGCGGCAGCTTGAACCGGGTGACCAGCCAGCCGTTGAAGGCGCCGGCCGCGAGGCCGACGACGAGGCCGAGGAACAGGCCGATGACGGCCGGCACGCCGGCCTGCACCGTGGACTGTGCGATCACCATCGAGGCGAGCACCATGACCGCTCCGATGGAGAGGTCGATGCCCGCGGTGAGGATGATCAGGGTCTGGGCGATCGCGAGGGTTCCGACCACGGCCACCTGCTGTGTGATGAGCGACAGGTTGGCCGGATTGAGGAAGCGGTCGTTGAGGATGCCGAACACGATCACCGAGAGCACGAGCACGATGGCGGGACTCAGGGCGGGGTAGCGGTGCAGGGCCCCGCGGATGCGGGTGAGGGGGGTGGTCCTGTCGAGGAACTCCTCGGCCAGGTCGAGCGCTCCCGTGGAGGGGGCTGGCTCGGTCTTGGGCTGACTCACGGTGAACTCCATTGCTCAGTGGTGCTGGTGCCGGATGGCCGCCCGTCGCGGGACGGTGCGGCCATCCGGCCGGTGCTGCCGGCTCTGCGGGGATCAGCCCCAGCAGATGTCCGCGGCCTGGGTGGTGTCGATCGACTCGACGCCGTCCTGCGGGTCGTCGGTGACGAGGGCGACGCCGGTGTTGTAGAAGTCGAGGCCCTCGGTGACCTCGGGCTTCTTGTTCTTCTTCACGAGGTCGTAGATGCCCTGGACACCCAGTTCCGCCATCTTCACGGGGTACTGCTGGCTGGTCGCGCCGAGGGTCCCGTCCTTCACCTGGTCGACTCCGGCGCATCCGCCGTCGACCGAGACGATGATCAGGTCCTTCTCCTTGCCGGCCGCCTTGAACGCCTCGTAGGCTCCGGATGCGGCAGGCTCGTTGATCGTGTAGACCACGTTGATGTCGGGGTTCTTGCTGAGCAGGGTCTCTGCCGCGGTACGACCGCCGTCCTCTGCGCCCTGCGATGCCTCGTTGCCGACGATCTCGTAGTCGCCGCCGCTGTAGGTGCCGGTGGCCTCCTCGTCGCCGTTCTTCGTCTCATCGGCGAGGTCGATGCCCATCCCGTCGAGGAAGCCCTGGTCGCGGTTGTAGTCGACGGAGACCACCTTGTCGTCGAACAGGTCGATGAGGGCGATGGTCGCCTTCTCGCCGCCGAGCTTGGCCGCGGTCCACTTGCCGATGTCCTGGCCGGCGAGGAAGTTGTCGGTCGCGAACGTGATGTCGACCGCCTCCGGGTCGGAGGGAGGCGTGTCGAGGGCGATGACGTAGAGGCCGGCGTCGCGGGCCTTCACGAGGGCGTCCTCGACGCCCGGTCCGTTGGGGGTGATGAGGATTCCGGCGTCGCCCTTCGAGATGGCGTTCTCGATGGCCTGGATCTGGGTGTCCTCATCGCCGTCCTCCTTGCCGGCCGCGAGCGTGAGGGTGACGCCGAGCTTCTCCGCAGCCTTCTTGGCGCCGTCCTCCATCGCGACGAAGAACGGATTGGAGGTCGTCTTGACGATGAGCGAGACGCCGACGTCGCCGTCGCCGGAGCCGGAGGAGGCAGCCCCGGACGAGCCGGTCGAACAACCGGTGATGGAGAGGGCCGCGAGGGCCGCGATCGAGCCCGCTGCAATCATGCGCCGGGTCGTGGAACGGTGTGCTGTGCGATTCATCGGTGAATCTCCTTGGTAGGGACGCTGTCCATTGACAACGATGTCAGTCACTGTTTTAGACCCTTTCTGGGCTATAGTCAACTGATCGCAGACATTGGAGCAGAATTCGTGACATCGTTGTCAAACGCTCAGGACCCGGGTGCGACCGTACAGGCGCGACCCACCATGAAGCACGTGGCCGCTCTGGCGGGCGTCGGCATCAAGACGGTCTCCCGCGTGATCAACGGGGAGCCCAATGTGTCGTCCGCGACCATCGCCCGGGTGATGGATGCCGCACGAACGCTCGACTACCAACCCGATCTGCACGCAGGCAACCTGCGTCGGGCCGACGGTCGCACGCGCACGATCGGACTGCTGGTCGGAAGCGTGAGCAACCCGTTCTCGGGCGCCGTGCATCGTGCCGTCGAGGAGGCTGCCATCGAGCGCGGGGTGGCGGTGTTCGCCTCGAGCCTCGACGACGACCCGGCCCGCGAAGAGCAGAGCGTCGCCGCGTTCCTGCGTCGCCGGGTCGACGGGCTCATCCTCACCACCATCTCGCCGAGCCAGGAATATCTCTCCTCCGAGATCCGGCGTGGTACCCCGATCGTCTTCGTGGACCGTGAGCCCGCCGGCGTGACCGCGGACACGGTCGTCAGCGACAACGCGGCAGGGGCAGCGATGGCCACTCGACGACTGCTCGAGAACGGTCATCGGCGCCTGGCGTACCTCGGCGACCGCGCCGACATCCAGACGGCTCGTGAACGCCGCCGCGGCTTCCTCGAGGAACTCGGTCGGGCGGGGGTTGCGACCTCGAGCATCCCCATCGTCGAGGGACTGCACGACGAAGCCACAGCCTTCTCGGCCCTCGACGCCCTGCTCAGGTCGGACGATCCGCCGACGGCCGTGTTCAGTGCGCAGAACCTCGTGACGATCGGTGCCGTGCGAGCCCTCCGCGCACACGACCTCGAGCACCGCGTGGCGCTGATCGGCTTCGACGACATCCCCCTCGCCGACCTGCTCGACCCGGGAGTCACGGTCGTCGCCCAGGATCCGCAGCGGATCGGACAGATCGCGGCCGAGCGCGTCTTCGCCCGTCTCGACGGCGATCATTCAGCGGGGGAACGTCACATCGTCCCCACCCGGCTCATCATCCGAGGAAGTGGAGAGATCCGTGCGACCCAGTAGAGCGGACGCCGAGTCCGGCCGCGTCGTCGTGATCGGCGACGCGCTCATCGACGAGATGCGCGACGCCGACGGCTCCCGGGACTTCGTGGGGGGAGCGGCCCTCAACGTGGCGGTCGGCCTGGCGGTTCTCGGGGTGCCGACGACCCTGCTCGCGATGGTCGGCGACGACGACGCCGGACGCATGATCCGCGACCACCTCGCCGACCACGGCGTGCAGCTGATCAGCAGCGATGCACCGCTCGGCTCGGCGCGAGCCGTCTCCGATCGCACCGACGGCGAGCCGCGCTACGAGTTCAACGACTCCGCCCGCGCACGTCGCTTCCCGCTCGACGGTGCCGCAGCAACGGCCATCGACACCGCACCCATCGTGGTCGTCAGTTGTTTCCCGTTCGACGATGCAGATCACGTGGAGGACCTCATAGCCGCCGTCGGCAATGCGGAGCGGCGGGTGATCGTCGACCCCAACCCGCGGGCGGGCATGATGCGCGATCGTGCGGCGTTCCTGGCCAATTTCACGCGCTTCGCGGCCGGCAGCCTGCTCGCCAAGGTCGGAGACGAGGACGCCGAACTGCTGCTGGGGGATTCGGTGGACGCGTTCGCGCGTCGGCTCATCGACGCGGGTGCGTCATCCGTGCTCGCGACAGCCGGCTCCCGGGGGGCCGAGGTGCGCCTGCCCGACGGGGAGAGCGTGGCCGTCGGGATCGCCACCCTCCCCGGACCCGTCGTCGACACCATGGGCGCGGGGGATGCCACGCTCGCGGCCACGGTGCGCCGGGTGGTGCGCACCGGGCTCCCCTCCACGACCACGCAGTGGCGGGAGTTGCTCGACGATGCCATGCTCGTCGCCGCGGCCACCTGTCGCGCCGAAGGCGCTCTGCTGCGGCTCCCGCCGAGCGCGAGCTGACGCGCGGCCGGCGATCCGACTGCCCGCTGATGCTGCGGGCTCTACGCATTGCTGATGACATCGACCGAGATCTCGACGGCCGGAATCGTTCCCCTGTTCTCCAGCCAGTGGACCGTGTCCCGGTCCTCGGGCCACCCCGTTCCCGGACCGTAGTCCGTGGCGATGCCGTCCCGATGGTCGGTGATGGTCCCTCGCAGCACGTAGACGGTTCCTGGTCTGCCCACGTGGTCGTGGACCGGGCCGAACACGCCTCCCGGGTCGATGGTCACCCGTCGCATCCGCAGCAGGCGCCCCTCCATCCCGGGGATCTCCGGACCGAGATCGATCGCAGTCAGGACCTCGATGGCGACACCCCTCGTCTCCGGCCCTACGCGTTCATCGCCCATGATTCGGTCCTTCCGCGAGGTCGCCTCGCCACGATTCAGTTGCTGTTGCAGGCGAGGTAGGCGATGTCTGCGGGGATGCGTCCCGCTGTGCATTCGTCGTTGCGGTTCTTCTGCACCCACGTGCCGTCCTCGACGTGGAAGACGCCGGTGACCTGCGCCTCGCCGCCGTGAACGGTGATGCCTGCCGTGGCCCACTCGCCCGAGCACACGAACTGCGTGTCGCTGACCGCGGAGTCGGCGCCCCTGCCCGTGGCGTCGACGGCGGCCTGGAGCGCCGCCTGCGAACAGTCGACGCCGGGGGCGGCTGTCGGGGCGGGCGGGGCGGGTGGCGCCGGTGTCATGACGAAGGTGAAGTCGCACGCGTAACCGGTCTCACCTCCCGGGTGGATGCCGCCGTTCTGTCCGGTTCCGACGACTGCTCCGTTCGTGTAGAGGGTTCCGTCGAAGGTGGTGGTGATCACGGACGGCTCCGTCAGGTCGAGCGTGATGTCCACGGCACCGGCTTTCGAGGTGACCGGGCCGGTCATCGTGAATCCGGATGCCATCGGGTACGTCGCCTGACCGTCGGCGATGCTGATCGTCCGGCCGTCCATCGCGGTCGGGCAGTCCGGTTCGACATCGAGGATGTAGTCCCCGTCCGGCGGAGTCGCATCCTCGGGCGCGGGCTGCGACAGGGTGAAGGCGAAGTCGCAGTCGTAGCCCGAGCCGGGGCCCGCGGTGTCCTTGCCCGGCCCGGTGACGGTCCCGTCCTCGGCGATGGTGCCGTCGAGCAGCAGCTGGAGTCCGCCGTTGCCTCCGGTGAGCTCGATCGACACCGCCGGGCCGTCGACGGTGACCGGTCCGGTCTTGGTCACGCCCGGGAGCGGGAGAGTGGCGGTGCCGTTCGAGACGGTGAGGATGTGTCCGTTCATCGGCGTGCTGCACGTCGTCGGTTCCACGGTGAGCAGGTAGTCGCCGTCCGCGAAGGTCGCGGGCTGCCGACTGCTCGGCTGCACGATCGGGTCGACCGTGGGGGATGGCGCCGACGGTGCACACGAGCAGAGGAGGAGCGCGCCGAGCACGCCGACGATGAGTGCGGGAGAACGCCAGACCATGGCACGGCCCTTCGCATCGGGTGGCGGTCGGGGTGCCGCCTGCGATGACGACAACGGTACTCCTGGTCGACGTCGCTTGTCTGCGCTGCCTTCGGCGTCGAGCGCAGCGAGTCGGGCATCGACAGTCGCGTCGGTATGCTGAAGCCGTCGCCGGCATCGACGCGCGCAGACGCACCGACGGGTCGCTGGACACGGGGAGGCAGACAATGGGAGTGACGGGAATCGGCGGGCTCTTCTTCCGCAGCCGGGATCCCGGCGCGCGGGCGGCGTGGTACCGCGAGCATCTCGACATCCAGGCTGGTCACGACGGCATCTGGCAACAGGAGGCGGGTATGACCGTCTTCGCCCCATTCCCGTCCGACAGCGACTACTTCGCCGCGGAGCAGTCCTTCATGCTCAACCTCCGCGTCACCGAGCTCGATGCACTGGCCGCGAAGCTGGAGGCGGCCGGCATCCCGGTCGAGCGTCGGCCCGAGTGGGACACGGAGGACTACGGCCGTTTCGCTCGTATCCACGATCCCGAGGGTCTGCCGATCGAGCTGTGGGAGCCGCCCGCCTGAGTGCGGATCCGGTCGTCGGGATCGTCACTGCGTCGGCCGCCCGGGCTCACCGCCGGACCGGCGTCAGGCTGAATGCGTCCGCTCAGCCGGTGGGGCAGTGCAGCTGGGTCGGGACGCGCTGATCGGTGGAGCGGTCGATCCGATGCTGGGACATCGGGTTCCCGCACAACGGGCACGCTGGGTCTGCCGGTCGAACCTCGGGCTCCTCAGGGCGTCCGATGCCGACCTGCGCCGGACCCGTGAAAGTGCGGACCACGTCATTGGCCTTCTCGTAGAAGCGCCAGAATCGGTCGCCCATCGTCGCCTGCCCCAATCGTTAGTGTACTAATGGATAGCGTACCAGCTATCCTGAGGAACGATCCGCTGCCTATACCGAAGAGACAGCCCGCGCCGATGAGGACCAGATGACAACCGTCGATTCATCGACTGAGACCGACGTGCTCGCGCTCGAGAACCAGGTGTGCTTCGCGCTCGCCGTAGCCGCCCGCGGCGTCATCGGCCTGTACCGCCCCATCCTCGATCCGTTGGGGCTCACGCATCCGCAGTACCTCGTGATGCTCGCGCTCTGGGAGCGCAGCCCCCGCACGGTGCGCGACCTCAGCGACGCCCTCCAGCTGGAGCCGCCGACACTCTCGCCCCTGCTCAAGCGACTGGAGGCGCAGGGCTATGTGCGGCGGGCCCGCAGTACGGCCGACGAGCGAGCGCTCGACATCTCCCTCTCGGATGCGGGCGCCGCGTTGCGCGAGCAGGCCCTCGGCGTCCCGCCGCAGGTGGTCGAGCGGCTGGGTGTCGAGCTCGAGGAGCTCGAGTCCCTGCGCGCCCGGCTGGCCGACGTCATCAGCGCGGTCAAGGCGACGCGCTGATCATCCGCTGAGCTGCGTCGTCGTGAGCTGGCTATGAACCGGGGCGGGACTCCGTCGGCTCCTCGCCGAGGAGCAGTCCGGATGCGCGACCGGCAGACAGCACGAGGGCCTCGACCCAGTCGCGATTGATGCTCGGCGGACGGGAACCGCTGTAGAAGAACCGGATCGGAACGCCGTTGTCGATCCAGATGGAGTTCCGCCCGCTGCCGCGTTCCATGGGCTGGGTCCACGCCAGGAAGAAGTTCTCGCCGCGACGCAGCTTCGTCGAGATGACGATCTGCAGATGGGCGAGCGTCCGGTCGTCGAACTCGAACTCATCATCGACGTAGAAAAGGGAACCCACGCTCAACTCCATTGCCTCGACGCACCGCAATCCGGCACTTCTGCACACTACAGCCACGGCAGCCATCCGGACGCGAGGGCGCGGAGTCGAACTCGACCCGCTAGCCTTGGCTGGCGACCTGGCCTCAGGTCGCCGAGGCGAAAAGGAGTGGTCGGTTGATCATCAACAGGCTGACTGTCGACGGCAAGGACTACTTCCTGCCGGATCCGATCACCGAGCTCAAGACGAGGATCCTGGAAGCGGTCAAGGCCGGGGGCGGTTACGTGACCATCCCGCCGCTCAAGTCCGGCGGTTCCGGTCTCGACATCCTCTTCTCACCCGGCATGCCGGTGACGTGGACGCGACTCGACGTCGGCGGGGCAGAGGCCGACGAGCCCGCCGAGACGGGCCCGGACTTCGATCTCGACGTCTGAGCGCTCAGTCGCCCATGTCCGACCGGCTGGAGATGAACCGGGCCAGTTCCTCCCGCGGCATCGGCTGAGCGATGAAGTACCCCTGGGCCCTGTCGCACCGGAAGTGCCGCACACGGTCCAGCTGACGAGCCGTCTCGACTCCTTCGGCGACGACACGGAGACCGCGTTGATGCACGAGGCCGATCAGGGCCTCCAGCATCCGGTCCGCCATCGCGCTCTCCTCCTGCACGATGGACCTGTCGATCTTGAGTTCCGTCGCGGGCAGGCCGATCAGCTGATCCACGGTGGAATGGCCCGTTCCGAAGTCGTCGATCGAGATTCCGACCCCGAGGTCACGGATGCGGGAGAGCTGTCGGGCGACGGCGGGCACGTCCGCGATCACGCGGGATTCCGTGATCTCGACCGTGAGATGGGCGGGTTCGATCCGATCGTCGATCGACTGGCGGAGATGGTCGAAGAAATCCGGCGCCAGCTGGAGCGCGGACACATTGACGGCGACCTCGACCGGCCGACCAGCTCCCTCCCACTCGGCAGCCAAGGTGCATCCATCCTCGATCATGTAGCGGCCGATCTCATGGATGCTGCCGGTCTCCTCGGCGATCGGGATGAAGACCTCCGGCCGGATCTGCCCGAGTTCCGGATGCAGCCATCGGCAGAGCGCCTCGACCGCGACCACTCGTCCGCTGGCGGTGTCGATCTGGGGCTGGTAGTGCGCGACGATCTCGCCGCGCTCGACAGCCGCCTCGAGGTCGCGAGCGACACGATCCGAGAAAGTCGCGCTCGATGCGTTCATGAGCCTCTCATCATGGTCGGGGATACCGGTTCATCGTGGGCGGTGAACGGTGACCTCGTCAACGGGCCTTCCCGTGACCGCGACTGCTGTAAGCTCTCCGCCCGCGGGGCAGTGGCGGGGCGCTGACCGCGGTTCCCAGCCACCGCCGGACGACGCCGGATGGGGATGATCCGTCCATCGTGGAAGACGACCCGACGCCCGGGTTCCGCGCTGCGGCTAAGCTGGGATTCCGTATCAGGGCCGCCGTCGTCGGGAGCTCGCAGAGCGCCCGAAGGAGCACGCCATGACCGTCACATCCCCCCTCGAGACGGACGTGTCGCGTCGCAACAACGTGAAGATCACGGGGAATCCCGCGGGTCGCCCGATCGTCTTCGCCCACGGCTTCGGATGCAGCCAGGAGATGTGGCGCCTCGTCGCGCCCGCCTTCGAACAGGACTACCGGGTCGTGCTCTTCGACCATGTCGGAGCCGGCGATTCCGACATCTCCGCGTACGACAAGTCGAAGTACGACTCGCTCCACGGCTACGCCGACGACGTGCTCGAGATCCTCGCCGACCTCGACCTCGGCGACGCAGTGTACGTCGGCCACTCCGTCAGCGCAATGGTCGGTGTTCTGGCCGCCACCCGTGACCCGGCTCGCTTCGGTGCCCTCGTGCTCGTCGGCCCGTCACCGCGGTACGTCGACGACGTCGACTACACCGGCGGTTTCGCCCAGGACGACATCGACGCCCTCCTGGATTCGCTCGACGCCAACTACCTGGGTTGGTCGTCGGCGATGGCGCCCGTCATCATGGGGAACAGCGATCAACCGCAGCTCGGCGACGAGCTGACGGCGAGTTTCTGCCGCATCGATCCCGCGATCGCCAGGCACTTCGCTCGAGTGACGTTCACCTCCGACAACCGGGACGACCTCGCTGATGTCGTGACGCCCACGCTCGTCCTGCAATGCAATGACGACGTCATCGCCCCACGAGCCGTCGGGGAATTCGTGCATCGCGAGATCCGCGACAGTCGTCTGGTGGTCCTCGCGGCCACGGGCCACTGCCCGAACCTGTCGAGCCCCGGTGAGGTCGTGCAGGAGATCCAGCGCTTCCTGTCATGACCGCAGCCGACGACTCGTCACGGAGCATCGAGCTCTCCCAGCTCGACGCCTCGTTCGAGGAACTCTACGAACGGGCCCCGTGCGGGCACATCTCGATGACCTCCGACGGGACCATCGTGCGGGTCAACAGCACTTTCCTCGAGTGGACGGGGTACTCCGCTGCACAGCTCGTCGGGACTCCGTTCGGAGAGCTGCTCACTCGCGGCAGTCGCATCTTCGCGGAGACGCGGTACCTCCCCGTCCTGCGGCTCGAGGGAGCCGTGCGGGAGGTCTCCCTCGCGATGCGCCGCGCCGACGGGTCGGCGCTGGCGACGCTGGTCAATTCCGTGGTCGTCGCCGATGCGAATGGGGGAGACGGACTGATCCGCTCCGCCGTCTTCGACGCGACCGCGCGTCAGGACTACGAGCGCGACCTGCTCGCCGCTCGCCGTCAGGCGGAGGCGTCGGAGGAGCGGGTGCGGGTGCTCCAGCAGGCCTCAACCGCATTCCTGGCGAGCACCTCCGAGAGCTCACTCGCACAGGCCGTCGTCGAGAGCATGCGGGACGCCTTCTCGGCCACCGCAGCTGTCCTCCTCGCTGATGGATCGGGCGGCCTCGCCCTGGTCGCGGGAACCATCCCGGCGGAGGTCACCCGGCCGGCCCACGATCCCGAGGAGTCGCCGGAGCGCGAGGCCATGCGCACGGGAGACGTCGTGATCCTCCCCGATCTCGCGGAGGTCCGCCGCCGTCATCCGTCGTTCGCCGCCGCCATGAAATCCGCACGGCTGGAGGCCATGACGGCGACGCGTCTGTCCGTCGACGCCGCGGCGTCCGGGGTCGTGCTCTGCTTCTTCGGCCGGGCACGGAGCTTCGACGCCGATGCCATCGGGCTGCACGAGGCTCTCGCCCGCCAGGCGTCCGAGGCCCTCGCCCGCGTGCGGCTCCGACGCCGTCTGGAGCAGATGGCGCTGTTCGATCAGCTCACAGGCCTGGCCAACCGGCAGTTGCTCAAGGTGCGGCTCTCGGAGGTGCTCGCCTCCGCCCACAGGAAGGGTCATCCGACCGCCGTCATCTTCCTCGACCTGGACGGCTTCAAGCCGGTGAACGATCGGATGGGCCACGCGGCCGGCGACGCCGTGCTCCGCGACGTCGCCGATCGGCTGCGATCCACGATCCGCGCGGACGACGTGGCCGGCCGGTTCGGCGGCGACGAGTTCGTGGTGATCTGCGCGGATGCGGACCTCGCGTCGGCATCCGCGATCGCCGACCGCCTGCGCTCGGTCATCGGCGACCCGATGGAGGGAATTCCGGCGGAGTTCGCCGTCTCGGCCAGCATCGGGGTCGCCGTGTACAGCCCGACTGGCCAGCCGCCGGTGTCACCTGACCGCTTGTTCGACGAGGCCGACACCGCCATGTACGAATCCAAGCGCGCGGGCAAGAACACCACGACGGCCGTCGTCGTCAGCTGACCTCCTCCTCGGCGCACACCGGCCACGGGCGAGGGACTCGGTCTGTGGAAGGTTCAGGAACGGCGACGGGGGCGGAGGTCGCGCAGCGCGCCCCGCAACTCGCCGGCGACCTCCGCCGCCGCGGGCCGCAGCCGAGGGTCGAGCGAGGTCATCCGCTCGAGCAGCGACCGCCACGGTTCCGCGACGGAGTCGTCCGGCATCGCCGGTCCCGCCTTCAACCGGGCGATCGCCGAAACGACCGGGACCCCGGGGAAGGCGCGGGTACGGGTGAAGCACTCCAGAAGCACCAGGCCCAGCGAATAGATGTCGGATGCCGTGGTCAACGGAAGGTTCCGCACCTGCTCGGGACTCAGATACGCGGCCGTGCCCGTGATGGTCTCCGACTGGAATCCGGACGCCGTGGTCTCCACGGCGATGCCGAAGTCCGTGAGCATCGCCCGCTCCCGCGCGTACTGCGTTCCGTAGTTCACGATCATGATGTTCGATGGCGTGATGTCGCGGTGGATCACCCCCTGTGCGTGCACGTACTCGAGCGTCTCGGCCACCTCGTAGCCGATCTCCCCGATCTCCCGCACGGAGATCGGACGGTCGGCGAGTCGGTGGCGCAGGGTGTTCCCCCGCACGAGCTGCATCACCAGGAACGGCCGCGGATCGTCCGCTGCCGACGTGTCGACTCCCGCGTCGACGATCGCGACGACCCCGTGATGACTGAGTCCGGCCAGGATCCGGAGTTCGGCCTGGTACGACTCGATGTGCTCGTCGTTACCGCCGCTGAAGACCTTGATCGCCACGTCGCGGCCGAGATACTCGTCGCGCCCGCGGAACACCGACGACATGCCGCCGCGCGCGATGAGCGCGATGGGGCGGTAGCGGTCGAGAAGCAGGGGTGCCGCGAGCGTGCTCTTCTCAGCGCTCATCCCCGGATCCGATCCATGCGCTCACACTATGCGCGGGGACGCGGACGACGAAAAGCGGTAGTAGGGGATTGACAGCGCGGTCTGCGGTGTTCCTCAGCGTGCGACCGGCTGGCGCAGGATCGTCTTGAGCCTGTCGGCAGGGGTGCGGCGTTGATCGCTGAGGTAGATCTCGTGGTGCCTGCCGGTCAGCCGGAGGGAGTGGTCGGGGATGAACCGGTCGTGCATCGCCTCGAGCACAGGACCTTCATCGTCGTACGACCCGATGTGGAGCGTCTGGACGACGAGCCCCTCGTCGAAGGTCTGCATCCGGAGGGCGTCGAGCGCGGCCGCGCCGGCCGTTCTTGCCATCGTCCGGCGTACAGCTTCGACGTGGTCCGTGGTGATCCAGTCGGGGATCATGTTCATGGTCGTCCAGCTCCACTGCGACTTGTCGCGGGCGGTGGTGAACGAGTCCATGTCCTCTGACCACCAGAGCGCCTCGAGCGGCATGACCGTGTAGTCGCGGCCGAGCTCGCCCTTGCTGAGGAACTTCAGCTTGTAGGCGATCGGGAAGATCGTGGCCAGCGCATTCCGGTACTCCTCCGACGTGTTCGGGTCACCGTGCCCATCGATCATGAGGAACTGCATCTCCGGCACGGTGACGACCTCGAACCGGCCATGGTGTGCGGTGTAGCTCGTGATCTGCTTCTTGAGATCGCTCTTCACGACGGGCCTCCTGACGCGCGGGCATCTCCCGGATTCGAGTCCAGCGCAACGCGAGTGTACGAGACGCGCGCCGCCCAGGGGAGGATACGGGCCGCGACCCCGCGCACGAGTCCCTCCCGAGGTACGGCGCACCCGCTTGGCAAGCCCCATCGGGAATCGCCGTCCTGCCCGTACCGTGGCGGTATGAGCGAATCGACGTCCCCTCCCGTACTCACGTCCGACGACGGGGCAGGGGTGGCGGCGTGAAGGTGCCCAGATCGACCTACCGGCTCCAGGTGCGCGCAGGCTTCGACCTGGATGACGCGGCGGAGCTCGTTCCGTACCTGGCGCACCTCGGTGTGGACTGGGTCTATCTGTCCCCGCTCCTCGTCGCGGAGCCCGGTTCCGACCACGGCTACGACATCGTCGACCACTCCGCGGTCGACCCGGCGCGCGGAGGCACGGCGGCGTTGAAGCGACTGTCGGACGCGGCGCACGGGGCGGGCATGGGAGTGCTCGTCGACATCGTGCCGAATCACATGGGGGTCGGCACGCCGGCCCGGAACGCCTGGTGGTGGGACGTGCTGATGCACGGCCAGGCGTCCCGCTACGCCGAGGCGTTCGACATCGACTGGGACTCGGGCGACGGGCGACTGCGCATTCCCGTTCTCGGCGACGACCGCACGGTGACCGTGGTCGACGGGCAGCTCGATTACTTCGGCCTGCGGTTCCCGATCGCGCCAGGGACGGGAAGCGGGGATGCCGAACAGGTCCAGGCTCGCCAGCACTACGAGCTCGTGGACTGGCGGCGCGCGGATGCCGAGCTGAACTATCGCCGCTTCTTCGCGGTGAACTCGCTCGCGGCGATCCGCGTCGAACTGCCCTGGGTCTTCGAGGAGTCCCACGTCGAGATCGTTCGCTGGGTGGAGGAGGGCCTCGTCGACGGACTCCGCGTCGACCACCCGGACGGCCTGCTCGACCCCGGCGGCTATCTCGACGACCTGGCGCGGGCGACCGGCTCGACGTACGTGCTCGTCGAGAAGATCCTCGAGGGCGACGAGCAGCTCCCACCGCACTGGCAGGCGGCCGGCACCACCGGCTACGACGCGCTGGGCGACATCGACCGGGTGCTCGTCGACCCGTCCGGCCAGGTGCAGCTCGATGCGGTCGACGGTGAGCAGTCCTGGGAGGAGCTGATCCACGGGACGCGACTCGGGATCGCGGACGGCATCCTGCGTTCCGAGGTGCTCCGCATCGCTCGCCTCGTCCCGGAGGTCGTCGGCGCGGATGCGGCGATCGCCGAGATCGCGGCATCCTTCCCCGTCTACCGCAGCTACCTGCCCCACGGGGCCGAGCACCTCGCGCAGGCCGAGCGAGCCGTGCGGCGGCGTCGGCCGGACCTCGGCGCCGTCCTCGACGCCCTGATGCCCCTGCTGAACGACCCGGCGCATCCAGCCGCCCAGCGGCTGCAGCAGACGACGGGCATGGTGATGGCGAAAGGCGTCGAGGACACGGCGTTCTACCGCTACGCCCGGCTGGCCTCGCTCAACGAGGTCGGCGGCGATCCGTCGGAGTTCGCGATCGACGTCGCGGAGTTCCACGCACGGCAGGAACACCGGCAGGCGGTCTTCCCGGCGTCGCAGACGGCGCTCTCCACCCACGACACCAAGCGTGGTGAGGACGTCCGGGCGCGACTCGACGTGCTCTCGGAGGTTCCCGGGGCGTGGCGCGAGACCATCGACCGGCTCCGTGAGCTGGCACCGCTCGGCGACGCCCCGCTCGAGAACCTGCTCTGGGAATCGATCGTCGGCGCGTGGCCCGCTTCCCGCGATCGCCTCCACGGCTATGCGGAGAAGGCCGCGCGTGAGGCTGGGATGTCGACGACCTGGGGGAGACCCGACGAGGCCTTCGAATCGCGGATGCACGCGGTCATCGATCGGGCGTTCGACGATCAGTTCGTCGCGGCGACGATCGAGCGGATGGTCGACCGCATCGCAGCCCCCGGCTGGTCGAACTCGCTGTCGGCGAAGCTCATCCAGCTGACAGCGCCCGGCGTGCCGGACGTCTACCAGGGCAGCGAGCTCTGGGAGACGTCGCTCGTCGACCCCGACAACCGGCGCACCGTCGACTTCGGACTGCGTCGGCGGCTGCTCGACGCCGTGGACGACGGCGACCTGCCAGCCGTCGACGCCGGGGGTGCCGCCAAGCTGCTCGTGACCACCCGGGCGCTGCGGCTCCGACGCGATCGGCCGGACCTGTTCACCCGCTACATCCCCATCGCCGGGCTCGGAGAGGCGGCGGATCACGTGATCGCCTTCGACCGGGGCGGGGCCGTGACGGTGGCCACCCGACTTCCCGTGGGATTGGCGGCGACGGGATGGGGTGACACGAGCGTCCTGCTGCCAGGGCGGCCGGTCACGGATGTCATCTCCGGCGCACACTTCGAGGGCGGGCAGGTCGCCGTGGGCGATCTCCTGGGGCGGTATCCCGTCGCCCTGCTGGCGGTGGATCGATGACCTACGAGGTGTGGGCTCCGCGACCGGCCTCGGTGCGACTCATCGTCGACGGTCGGATCGTGCCCATGGCCAAGGATGCGGACGGCTGGTGGTCGCCCGCCGAGCCGGTGGAAGGCCGAGCGGACGCGTCCTACGGGTACCTCCTCGACGACGATCCGGCCCCGGTGCCCGATCCGCGATCACGGCGACAGCCCGACGGGGTGCACGGCCTCTCCCGGACCGTCGGGCTCGTGGAGCCGGCGCCATGGGCAGGTCGCGGCCTGCCGGGTGGCGTGGTCTACGAGCTCCACATCGGCACCTTCACGCCCGACGGCACGCTGGACTCCGCGATCACCCGGCTCGACCACCTCGTCGAGCTCGGCGTCGACTTCGTCGAGGTGCTCCCGGTGAACGCGTTCAACGGCACGCACAACTGGGGCTATGACGGCGTGCTCTGGTACGCCGTGCAGGAGTCCTACGGTGGGCCGGCCGCCTATCAGCGCTTCGTGAACGCCTGCCACGCGCGCGGCCTCGCCGTCGTGCAGGACGTCGTCTACAACCACCTCGGACCCAGCGGCAACCACCTCCCGCGCTTCGGCCCGTACCTCGACGACCGCTCGGCGAACACGTGGGGAAGCTCCATCAACCTCGACGGTGACGGAGCAGCCCAGGTGCGGCGCTACATCATCGACAACGCACTCATGTGGCTGCGGGACTACGGCGTCGACGCCCTCCGGCTCGATGCCGTGCACGCCCTGGTCGACACGACTGAGCCGCATCTGCTCCGAGAGCTGGCGTCGGAGGTGGATTCGCTGTCGGTGGAGCTCGGTCGCCCGCTCACCCTCATCGCCGAGTCGGACCTCAACGACCCGATCATCATCACGCCAGGGACCGAGGGCGGCTACGGCATCACCGCGCAGTGGAGCGACGACTACCACCACGCCGCGCACGTCGCGCTCACGGGCGAGACCAGCGGCTACTACGCCGACTTCGACTCACTCGCCGCACTCGGCAAGGCGATGACGCGGGGGTTCTTCCACGACGGCACCTGGTCGTCGTTCCGCGAACGGGAGCACGGCCATCCGATCGACCGGCAAGCGGTCCCCACCGCGAGACTCGTGACCTTCACCCAGGACCACGACCAGGTCGGCAATCGCGCAGCGGGCGACCGGTTGTCGTCGACGCTCGACGACGGCGGGCTCGACCTGCAGGCGGTGCTCACGCTGCTCGGCCCCTTCACGCCGATGATCTTCATGGGCGAGGAGTGGGCCGCATCGACACCGTGGCAGTTCTTCACCTCGCACCCGGAACCGGAGCTCGGCAAGGCCACAGCGGAGGGTCGGATAGCCGAGTTCGCGAAGATGGGGTGGGACCCCGCCGACGTGCCGGACCCGCAGGATCCCGCGACCTTCGAACGCTCGAAACTGCGGTGGGCCGAGCTGGCGGAGGAGAGGCACGCCCGCACGTTCGATCTGTACCGGCGGCTCATCCGTCTCCGCCGGGACCGGCCCGCCCTCACGGATCCACGTTTCTCCACCGTGCACTGCGCCTGGGACGAGGACTCGCGCTGGTTCCGTCTCGACCGCGATGGCGTCAGCGTCGTGCTCAACTTCGCGGACACGGAGCGCCGGATCCCGCTCGACGGCGGTACGGGGATTCTTCTCGCCACGCGTGGAGCATCACTCGTCGACGGCGGAGTCGTGGTGGACGGCCGAAGCGCCGCGGTGGTCGAGCGCACCACCGGCTGATCGAGCGCGGGTCGTGCTGGAAGATCAGCAATCCGAGGAATCCGCTGAGCACTGAGCCGACGTGGCTGTTACTTCTTCCCCTTGTCCTTCCCCTTCCGGTCTTCCTTTCCGTTCCCCTTCCCCTTGTCGCCCGGATCCACGGGTGCATCGACGACGGTCGTCTGGGTCGGATCGGGCGCCACCGTCGACGGAATCGGGCTGGGCGCGGGCGTCGAGACAGGTGTCTGCACCTGGTCGCTCGACGGATCGCCTCCCGACACGACAAGCACGGTCCCCGTGATGAGCGCGCCGGCGACGACGACCGCTGCCGCCGCCGCGATCAGTCCGCGTCGCACGTTCGACGACGGCGCCGACGCCGTGACGGGATTAGCGGAATCCGAGCCGCTGCCCGCCATGACCATGGTCGGGGGGAGCATCGCCACCGTCTCGTCGGCCGAGCCATCATCGAGAACGACGGCGGGGGCCCAGGCGCTCAGCTCCGCGCTGTGGTCCTTGGCCCTCACGGCGACGTCGAGGGCGGTGGGACGCAGGGCCGGGTCGCGCGACGTCATCTGCGTCAGGAGGCTGGCCCAGGCCACCGGCAGGTCGTCGGGGACCGCCGGGTCCCGGACGACGCGAGCGCTCATCGCCTCGATCGCCGTCCCGGGATAGGCACGGGTGCCGGTGAGGCATTCGAGGAGCACGAGCCCGAGCGCGTAGACGTCGGTCTCGGGCCCCGGTTCGGAACCGGTCGCCTGCTCCGGGCTGAGATAGGCCGCGGTTCCGATGACGGTCCCGGCGGTCGTCACGCGATCCGCACCGACGAGGTGAGCGATCCCGAAGTCCGTGAGCCGTGCCCGATACTCGGGAGAGGGGATGCCGCTCGGCGCGAGAAGGATGTTCGCCGGCTTCAGGTCGCGGTGCACGATGCCCTGGCCGTGCACGGCGGCGAGCGCTTCGGCGATCTCGGCCGCCAACGCTGCCACCGTCGCGCCGGCGATCGGCCCGGCATCGAGCATGGTCCGGAGGTCCGGTCCCTCGACGAGCTCCATCACGAGATAGCTGGGCTCGTCGGAATCTGCAGGGGCCAGGTGGGCGTCGTGCAGGGCCACGAGGTTCGGATGGTTCACCCGCCCGAGCAGGTCGACCTCGGCTCGGCGGCGAGCGTCGTCGATCGCCGTCCCGGCGGCGAACAGCTTCACCGCCACGAGTCGCCCCAGCTTCCGGTCGCGTGCCCGGTAGACGGTGGCCATGCCGCCACGGCCGACGACGCCCAGGAGCTCGTAGCGGCCCGCGATCACGGATCCGTCTGGGGCATTGTCGAGAGAGCTCATCACTGGGACACTAACGCGCCCTCGGCGCGATTCCAGCCCCTTGTGAGCTCGGCGAAGGTGTGAGTTGCCTCACAGCGCGCCCTGTTCGCTAGAGAATCTAGCGAATGTGGGCTTGGCTGGAAGGGTGACCACTTCAGGCGAAGACGTGACGGGGGGCGTCGGCGGCCAGCCGGCGGAGACGCCCAACGTTCTCGAGGCGCTGCAGGTGTACCGGGCCGCCGAGGCTGCGATGCGTCGGCGTACCGGAGCGGCGATGGGCCTCGGCGAGAGTGACATCCTCGCGCTCCGGTTCGTTCTGGACAACCGGGCGGCGGGGCGGGTCACCGCGCCGAAGGACATCACCGAGTACCTCGGGATCTCGAGTGCATCGACGAGCGTTCTGCTCACTCGCCTCGAACGGGGCGGATTCGTCGAGAGGCGGCCCAGCACCGTGGACCGGCGCTCCATCGAGGTGGTTCCGACCGCGGCGGCCGAGGGCGACACCGGCCCGATGCTGGCGGTCGCCAGCGCCCAGATGGCAGACGCGACGCAGGCGCTCAGCCCGGAGGAGGCCGTCGTGGTGACCAGCTTCCTCGCACGGATGCGCGAGACGGTCGACCGCATCGGAGACCGCCACAAGCCGTAGTGGCTAAGCATGCTCCGCATGCGTTTGTCAATGGATTGCTAGACAAATGAACTAGCGGTTGGATGATGATCACCCATTCGGGCGACGGACCGCCGTCGTGCCCCAATCCTGGAACGGATCGATCATCATGAACCTTCTCGTCATCATCATCGCGATCGTCGCGATCGTCCTCCTCCTCACCGGCGGATTCGTGCAGTCCCTCAACTTCCTGCTGTGGGTCGGAATCGTGCTGTTGATCATCGCTGCGGTCGTGTTCCTCCTGCGCTTCATCACCGGCAACCGCCGCGTGTGAGCGCTGGCCCTCCGCGGCACCTCGCCACCGTCAACCCCGCCATCGTCAACCTCGAGAGTAGGAACCCCATCATGAGCCTCGGAACAGGCATCGTCCTCTTCGTCATCGGCGCGATCCTCGCGTTCGCCCTCAACGTGCAGGTGGATTGGATCGACCTCCACCTCATCGGCTACATCCTCATGGTCGCCGGTGCCGTCGGCATCATCCTCGGCATCGTGCTCATCACCCGCCGCCGCAGTTCCGTCTCGACGACGCGCTCGGCCGTCGACCCCGCGAGTGGCGAAAGCGTCACCCAGCGCACTTCCGAGAGCGACCCTCTCATCTGAACCGGGCAGTCGATGTCCCCAACCCGAATCTGGGGGCATCGGCTGGTCGTCATCGCCTCGGCGTCCTCTTCCGGGTACCGGCTGCTGTCACCGTTCACTGCCTACCCGAAGGATGAAGAGATGCCGCACTCGAAGAAGTCGACGAGCCGATCGCTGAAACGGATGCCGAAGCACCTCTACGAGGAGGAACTGGAGCGGCTCCAGGTCCAGCTGGTCGGCATGCAGCAGTGGGTCGTCGAGACCGGCGCCCGTGTCGTGGTGATCTTCGAAGGCCGCGACGCCGCAGGCAAGGGCGGCGCCATCAAGCGCATCGTGCAGTACCTGAATCCGCGTTCGGCTCGCGTGGTCGCCCTCCCCACCCCGAACGAACGGGAGAAGGGGCAGTGGTATTTCCAGCGCTACATCGAGCATCTGCCCACATCGGGTGAGATCGTGCTGATGGACCGCTCCTGGTACAACCGGGCCGGGGTCGAGCGGGTCATGGACTACTGCACCCCCGAGCAGTACCGTCGCTTCCTGCATCAGGTCCCGACGTTCGAGCGCATGCTCGTCGAGGACGGCATCATCCTCATCAAGTACTGGTACTCGGTCTCGGATGACATCCAGGAGCAGCGCTTCCACTCCCGCCGCAACGATCCGATGCGACGGTGGAAGCTCTCCGACACCGACGTCGTCTCCATCACCAAGTGGGAGGAGTACTCGCGGGCCAAGGATGCGATGTTCGAGGCCACGGACCATGCCGACGCGCCGTGGTGGACGATCGAGAGCGACGACAAACGCGCGGCCAGGCTGAACACCATCAGCCACCTGCTCAGCCAGGTGCCGTATGAGCCGCGTGAGCCTGCGAAGGTGGACATCCCGCCTCGCCCGGCCGCTGACGACTACGAGCGTCCCGACCGCTCCCAGAACCGTTTCGTCCCCGATCATGCGGCGGCGATCGCGGGGAGCTGAGGGCCAGCGAACCGGGTCCGGTCAAGGCCTTTACATCCCACGACCGGCCGACTGGACTGGGTTCATGATGAATGCCAAGCCCGACCCCGAACACGACACGACCACCGACCTCTCCTCGGACTGGGTGGAGAAGGACGGCGACGTCGTCAACGAGAAGCTGGAGGAGGTCCTTCCCCAGTCGGAGCCCACCGACGGGGCTGCTCCGCTTCCCTGACGACAGGACCCCGAGGGGGCCCGTCAGGTGCCAGTGATCAGTCCTGGCCGCTCGCATCGGCGAGTGGAGCAGCGGTGCCGTCCGCGTCCGGCGGGGTCTCAGCAGCCGCTGCGTCGGTCATCCGACGTCCCAACGCCAATGTCTCGTCCGGTTCGTGATCCGCGAGGACGGGGTGGGCGGCGTGGTCGCCTGTGTCGTTCCGAGCATCGTCGGTTGTCGTCGAGTCGGTCATGGTGACTCCTTCATCGGGTGGGTTCACGCTCCGGCGACCTCACGCCGACGGCGACAGGAGCACTTCGATGTGCGTCGCTCCCACGCGCGCGGACACCCTCACGTACCTCCACCGTAGAACGAATCATCCGCAGGGGCGCGGGGTTGACAACGGCAGCGGCCGACGCGTTCGCGCCGCCCCGGTGCTCGGATTCCTCGAGCGTTCCGACGGTGTCTCCGGTGATCGGTCGACGTAGGCTGGAGACGCAATCGGGTGTGGAAGCAGGGGAGTTCGTCGTGGTCGTTCGTTCGGCACCGCAGGCCACCGTCGGAGACGTGATGGCGGAACTCGCTGCGCTGGAGGATCCGAAGATCCGCGCGGTGAACGAGCGGCACGGCGATGACCACGGCGTGAACCTCACCAGACTGCGCGCGGTGGCGAGCCGGCTCAAGACGCAGCACGACCTGGCCGGCCGGTTGTGGGAGACCGACGACACGGCGGCCCGTCTCGTCGCAATCCTGATCTGCCGCCCCAAGGATTACACCGCATCCGAATTGGACGCCATGCTGCGCGAGGCACGCGTTCCCAAGGTGCACGACTGGCTCGTAAACTACGTCGTGAAGAAGAATCCCCACGTCGAGGAACTCCGCGTCGCCTGGTTCGACGACCCCGACGCGGTCGTCGCCAGTGCCGGCTGGGCGTTGACGAGCGACCGGGTGGCGAAGGCTCCGGACGGCCTCGACCTGCCGGGACTCCTCGACCTCATCGAGGACCAGATGAAGGATGCGCCGGATCGGCTGCAGTGGGCGATGAACGAGTGTCTGGCCACCATCGGCATCCGTCACCCCGAGTACCGGGCGCGCGCCATCAGCATCGGCGAGAAGCTCGAAGTCCTCAAGGACTATCCCACTCCACCCAACTGCACGTCGCCGTATGCCCCGATCTGGATCAACGAGATCGTGCGCCGGCAGGGGCAGCGCTAGCGCGATCGCACCGCCGAAGCACTGCGCGGACGGCGGATGCGTCCGCGCTGGTTCGGAGCGCCCGGTTCAGGCGGCCGACCGCGGCTTCAGAAGCCCGGCCCGATCCGGATGCGCCTCGAACCATTCCGCGACGTACCAGCACATCGGGATGATCCGCAGGCGCGTGGTGCGCTCGACATCGTCGACGGCGTACTCCACGAGTCGGCCGGCCAGACCGTGGCCGCGGAGGCGGGGGTTCGTGTACGCCCGCGTCATCGAGATCGAGTCGCCGAGCACGGAGTAGTCCAGGCTCGATGCGATGACGCCGTCGCGCAGGAGCACGTAGCGCGCCGCATCCGGTTCGTGGGTGAACACATCGGTCATGCTTCGAGGCTACGCCCGCGCCGGTCATGTGCGCGAGCCGCGCGGGATCGGTCGAGCCTAGGCTGGGCACCATGACGGACGCGTCGACCCAGCCGGAGCCGTTCCACCCTCTGACCGATCCAGTGGTCATCGAGGATCTCCGCGCTCGACTGCTGGCCACCCGATGGCCGGATGAGCCTGAGGATGCCGGGTGGTCGCTCGGAACCGATCTCGACTACCTGCGCGAACTCGTCGCCTACTGGGCGGACGGGTTCGACTGGCCAGCGCAGGAGGCCGCCCTGGCGGCGCTTCCGCGCTTCCGGGTGCCGGTTCGCGGCCTCGGCATCCACGTCGTGCATGCCAGAGCACCGCGTTCGGCCGGACCGCCCCTGCCACTCGTGCTCTGCCACGGCTGGCCGGACTCGTTCTGGCGCTATACGAAGGTCATCCCCCTTCTGACCGATCCCGCAGCACATGGCGCCGACCCCGCCGATGCGTTCGACGTGGTGGTGCCCGACATGCCGGGCTTCGGCTACTCCGATAAGCCGGCCGGCCGGGCGCTCGACTCGATCGAGGTCGCGGGGCTGTGGGCAGAACTCATGACCTTGCTCGGCTACAGGCGCTTCGGCGCGGCGGGCGGCGACATCGGCAGTCATGTCAGCCGCTACCTCGCCCTGGACCATCCGGATCGCGTGCTGGCGGTCCATCGCACGGATGCCGGCCTGCCCGCCTTCTCCGGAGACCTGTCGGAGCTCAGCCCGGAGGAGCGCACGTGGTTCGACGCCACGGCGGCCTGGGGTGCCGCCGAGGGCGCCTACGGTGCGATGCATCGCACGAAGCCCCAGACGGCCGCCGTCGGCCTGACGGATTCGCCGGCCGGTCTCGCGGCCTGGATCGTCGAGAAGCTCCGCGCCTGGAGCGATTGCGATGGTGACGTCGAGCGCAGCTTCAGCAGGGACGAGATCCTCACGAATCTCACGATCTACTGGCTCACCGGCACGATCGGTTCCTCCATGCGCATGTACAACGCGAACGCCGCCATCGACCAGGCCCAACTCGCCCGGCGGGTGGAGGTCCCATCGGGCTTCTCGATCTTCCCGGGCGACATCGTGCGACCGCCTCGCGCCTGGATGGAGCGCACCGCGAATGCCGTGCGGGTGACCGAGCCGCCTCGCGGCGGCCACTTCGCGGCTTTCGAGGAGCCCGAGCTGTACGCGCAGGAGCTCCGGGAGTTCTTCCGGCCCTACCGGGACGCGACACGCGCGGTCCCGTTGCGCGACGACGACGGGCGCTGACCTCCCCGCGCTCCGCGCCCGGCCTCCGCAGGCTCAGCCGCCGTCGAGCAGCTCCAGCAGACGCGTCGTCGTGCGCCAGGTGCGCACCGTCATCGTCTGGAAGACGGGCATGCCCATCAACCGGGTGATGCGGGTCTTCCTCGCCTGAGCGGCCACCCGCGAGAAGTAGATCGCACCAGGACCGAGGGCTGCAGAATCGACGCCTGCGCGCAGTTCGGGGAGCTCGGCGAAGGTGGCCTCCGCCGTTCGCGGCTGCTTCAGGAAGTAGACGTCGCTCCGCAGGTCCGTCGAACCGTGGTTCTCAGGCGCCGCGGCGATCGTGGCGGCGAGCTCGTCGCGCGACCGGATCACGACCAGGATACGGATGCCGAACCGCTGCTCCAGCATCCGTTCGACGGAGTCCTCGAGCTCCGGTCCGGAGGCGGGATCAGCCGTGAACAGGACGTTGCCGCTCTGGGCGTAGGTGCTCACCTCCGTGTACCCGGCCTCCCGGAAGCAGGCGAGGAGGTCGGGCATGCCGACGGGGTTCCTGCCGCCCACGTTGATCCCGCGGAGCAGCGCGACTGACGATGGCATCAACGCCCCTGCATCGATCTCATCCGTCCACCATGGCACGGAGTCGCGACGTCGTGGCGTTCAGTGGACGATCGCGCCGGCGTTCCCTATCCTGATCGCGTGTCAGCTACCGACCCGACCGTCGAGTACGTGCGCGCGCACGGCCTCAAGCGCATGCTCGGCCGGGATCCGCACGAGCGGCATCGGTCGGTCACTCCGCTGGAACTCCTGTTCGACCTGACGTTCGTCGTCTCGTTCGCCCAGGCTGGCGACCAACTGGCGCATTACGTGGCCGAGGGACACATCATCACCGCCGTGTGGGGCTTCGCCTTCGTGCTGCTGTCGGTCTGCTGGGCGTGGATCAACTTCACGTGGTTCGCGTCGGCGTTCGACACCGACGACTGGCTGCAGCGGGTGCTGACCATGGTGCAGATGATCGGCGTCATCGTGCTCGCCCTCGGCATTCCGGCGGTCTTCGAGTCGATCGACAGCGGTGAGCCGTTCAACTTCGTCGTCGTCGCCGTCGGCTACGTCGTGATGCGTGTCTCGTTGGTGCTGATGTGGGTGCGAGTCGCGAGGCAGGATCCGGCGAACCGCCGCCTGGCTGTGCGCTACGCCGTCTTCAACGTGGTGATCCAGGCCGGATGGCTGACCGTGGCGCTGTTGCGGGTGGAGGACACTCCGGTCCTCGTCGCACTGATCGTGATCCTCTGGATCGCCGAATTCGCCGGGCACCCGCTCGCCACCTGGAATGCGAAGGATGCGGACGACCGCTGGCTGGGCACGCCGTGGAACGCGCACCACATCGCAGAACGGTACGGGCTGCTGGTGATCATCACCCTGGGCGAGGGGATCCTGGGGACCATCACGGCCGTCGCCGCCGTCGTGGCACGCGTGGGCTGGAGCAGCGAGGCGATCCTCATCGTCATCGCCGGGACGGGCATCACCTTCGGCCTGTGGTGGACGTACTTCATCCTCCCGTCCGCACCCGTCCTGGCCCGTCATCGTGAGCGCAAGTGGGCATGGGGCTACGGGCACATCGTGATCTTCGGTGCTGTCGCCGCGGTCGGCGCCGGCCTCCACGTCGCGGCCTACGCGGCGGAGGACGAGACGAGCATCGGCACCGTCGGAGTGGTGCTTTCGGTCGCGATCCCCGTGCTCGTGTTCTCGGTGGGCTACTTCGTCCTCTGGTCGATCCTCTTCCGCGCCGTCGACGCGTTCCACGTCATGCTCGCCGCCGGCATGGCAGCCTTCCTCGTCGCAGGGGTGGCGCTCGCGGCTGCCGGGCTGCCGCTGGGCTGGTGTCTCATCGTGGTGATGCTGTCACCGTTCGTCGTCGCCGTCGGCTACGAGACGGCGGGATATCATCACGTCGAGGTCGACCTGCTTCGCGAGGGCTGAGGCTCGCCGGGCGGCGCCGTGTCGGCCGTCTCGACAGTCAGGAAACGCACCAGAGCCTCGATTCCGCCTCGATCGCTGCCCAGCAGCTCGGCGGTGGCGCCGCTCGCACGAGCGAGCTGGGCGACGATGGCGAGCCCCAGTCCGCTGCCCTGGTCGTCGTTTCGTCCGCGCCAGAAACGATCGAACGCGCGCTGGCGATACTCCTCTGCCAGACCCGGCCCGTCGTCGGCGATCCTCAGTTCTGTGCGCTCATGAGCCGGCCGTACCGAGACGATGATCGTCGTCCCGGGCCCGCCGGCACGGAGCGCATTGTCGACGAGATTGTCGATGATCTGCTCCGTCGCCGTTGTCGCCGCGACGACGGGTGCCGGACCGGTGTCGGTGAACGTCACCGTGCTGCCGCTCTCCTGCGCGAGCGCGTTCCAGGTCTCGACCCGATCCGCCGCCACCGCGGCGAGGTCGATGACCGAACGCTCTGTGGTCGCATCCGCCCGACTCAACACCAGCAGCCCCTCGATGAGCGCGTCGAGGCGTTCCACCTCAGCCTCCGCGGCCTCGATCCGAATCGCCGCAGCCTCTGGATCGGTGACGGTGAGTTGACGGGCGCGCTCGAGTCGCAGTCGCAGGGCGGTCAGCGGCGTGCGCAGCTGATGCGATGCGTCGCCGGCGAATGCCCGCTGCTGCTCGATGAGCCCCTCGATGCGTTCCGCCATGCTGTTGAACGATGCGGCGAGGCTGCGCAGCTCCGGGGCGCCCGAGGTCTCGTCGGCCCGGGCGTCCATGTCGCCTGCGGCGAACCTCTCGGTGGCGGAGCGCAGGATGCGCAGGCGTCGGGTGATCGAGCCCGAGAGCAGGAGGCCGATCACGGCCGCGAGGAGAGCCGTGGTCAGCCCGACGGCCACGAGGGCGCCGAGCTTCGAATTGACCGCGGCCGTGATGGCGCGATCATCGTAGGTGACCCGCACGGCGCCGACGGTCTCATCTCCGGACAGCACCGGCACCGCGGCGTACAGCAGCTCACCGCCGAGGGTCTCCGAGAACCGCTCTCCGGATGCCGGGACGCCCGACAGCGCCGACGTGAACTCGGGGCGGGACGCGTACGAGACGCCGACGTCGGCATCCCCCTCGTCGCTCGTGGCGACGGCTATGCCGTCCCGATCGACGATCACCAGCCGGGCGCCGCTCGCCGTGGCGTACTGGTCCGCCATCGCGACGACGGCAGCGAGGTCCTGCTCGCCGGCATCGGTCAGCGCAGCCTGGCTCCGGCCCGCGAGGAGGAAGGCGTCCCGTTCGAGGGATGTCGTGAGGCGCTGCTCCTCCGACTCGCGGAGGTAGCTGGCCAACGGGATGTCCTGGATGATGAGAGCCATCAGGACGACGGCGACGAGCGCCGCCATGATCCGCCACCTCACGAGGGCACCTCGAACCGGAAACCGACACCGCGAACCGACTCGATCCAGCCGGGGTCGCCCAGCTTGCGACGCAACGCCGCGATATGCGCGTCCAGGGTCTTGGTGGCTCCGTACCATTCGGTGTGCCAGACGTCGCGGAGGATGTCGGACCGGCGCCGGACGGCTCCGGGATCGGCGGCGAGGTAGCGCAGCAGCTCGAACTCGGTCGGGGTCAGGTGCAGCGGCTGATCGGCCAGGGTCACGCGCTGGGCTCGCGTGTCGATCACGAGGGGCCCGAGATCGGGCGCGGCCGCCTCCGCTGGTTCGTTCGCTCCCGTGCGACGCACGACGGCCCGGATGCGGGCGAGTAGCTCACGCATCCCGAAGGGCTTCACGAGATAGTCGTCTGCGCCGAGCTCCAGGGCGAGCACCCGGTCGAGCTCGTCACTGCGCGCGCTCACGACGATGATCGGAACGGTGGACGTCTCCCGGATGCGTCGGCAGACATCCGTTCCGTCCATGTCGGGCAGGCCGAGGTCGAGAACGATGAGGTCAGGAGGAGTCGGTCCTGCTGCCGATTCCAGGCATGCCGCGCCCGTGGCCACGTGACCGACGTCGTGGTTCGCGCTGCCGAGCGCATCGACGACGCCGTCCGCGAGGGATGGGTCGTCTTCGACGATCAGGATGCGCATGGCTTCATTCTGGGCCAGCACCGGCGTTCCTTCGGCGGATCTTCACCATTCCTTGGATGTTCGCGGGTCCCGCCTTCACCAACGCCGTCATAACGTCGAGACATGAACAGGAACCTGATGATCGCATCCATCGCCGGGGCTGTCCTCGCCATCGGCGGGGTCGGAGTGGCCGTCAACGCGGCGACCCTGTCGGCCGTTCCCCCCAGCACGCTCTCCCCGGTTCCGTCCCTCGACGCGCCAGGCTCCCAGAGCACCGACGACTCGACCTCTACGCCGAGTCCGACGCCGAGCGACGCGTCGACGTCGACTCCCGAACCGAGCGCGACCCCCTCGCCGACGACCGAGCCGGGTGATGACGGACTTCCGCGCCACTCCGGACTGGACGAGCGTCCCGGGCATGACACGGGGGACGACTCGGGTTCATCGGGCTCCGATGACTCCGGTTCCGACGACGGATCGAGTGGGCACGGTTCGGACGACGGCGATGACGACCATGGCGGTCACGGACGCGACGACTGACCGAGCCGCGCCGCCACGGCCGCTTCGTGCGGCCTGTGGCGGCTCCGGCCGGCGCAGCGAGCGTCGACTGGCGCTACGCCTGCGGCGCCGGGCTCAGACGGCGACGTCGCCGCGCCATCCGCCGTCCTCCGTGCCGGTGGACTCGATGTACTCCTTGAAGTTCTTCAAGTCCTTCTTGATCGCGTGATTGTCGACGCCGAGCGTCGCGCCGAGCTTCTCCAGGATGCCGGTCGGCTCCCAGTCGAGCTGTACGGTGACGCGGGTCTCGGCGTCCCCGAGCTTGTGGAACGTGACGACGCCCGCGTGGTCGACGTCGCCGCCGGTACTGGTCCAGGCCACCCGCTCGTCGGGGTGCTGCTCGGTGATGACCGCCTCGAACCGACGCTCGACCCCTCCCACCGTGACCGTCCAGTCGGTGAGCGTGTCGGTGACCTGCGTGATGGACTCGACCTCGTCGAGGAACTTCGGGAACTCCTCGAACTGCGTCCACTGGTTGTAGGCGACGGAGAGGGGGACTGCGACATCGATGGTCTCGATGGCTTGCGACATGAGTGCATCCTTCTGTGGCTCGGGAACCCGATCTGGGATGCCATCGACGCTACGCACCGGCGCACCAGCGCGCACGGGGTGGCCAGATGATGACCGAGCACCTACTATGCGGACGACGCGATGGACGATGGGCACCGCCGACCGGACTCCGCGCCGGAACTGGCCCTGTCGCGGTCGCGCATGCGCTTGTAGCCTCGTGATCGTCGACGGCTGACGAGAGGAACGGTGGATCATGGCCCAGCTCACCCCCGAAGAGATCGCCAGGGCCTTCTCGGGCCACGACTTCGCTGCCGCGATCGAGTATCTCGCGGACGACGTCGTCTGGGACCTCGTCGGAGACGACCCCATCGTCGGCCGCGCCGCCGTCGAGGAGGCGTGCCGCGCGTCCGGAGAGTACCTGGCCACCGCGACGACGGTGTTCGACGAGTTCCGGTCGATCGTGGGCGCGTCCACCGTCGTGATCGACAGCCGCGCGACCTACACGGATGCCGACGGCGACCGCTCCGTGGTCGCATCCTGCGATCTCTACGACTTCAGCGCCGGACGGATCACGGCCATCCGCTCCTACAACCTCGAACTCGAGGGAGCCCCCTAGCCCTCAGGACGTTCCCGGGTGCCGGGGCGTCCGGCGAACGCTCCGATCTGCCCGAGCCGGCGGTGCAGGTCGGCCGGGTCGTCGAACACGGCGCGGGCCCCGGCATCCGTCAGGAGATCCGCGGAGATGCCGCCGGAGAGCACCCCGTAGGGGGCGACGCCGGCCCGGACCGCCGCTTCCATGTCCCAGGCCGAGTCGCCGATGAAGACGGCATGGTCGGCATCGACACCCGCGCGCTCGAGGGCGACCCGCACGATGTCGGGTTCCGGCTTCGCCGTGTCGACATCGTCGGCGTTCGTCGTGGCGTGGATGGTGTCGTCGGCATCGATGACACGCAGCAGGATGTCGAGCTCCTCCTGCGGTGCCGATGTCGCGAGCACGATGACGACTCCCCGGGCGGCGAGGGAGCTCAGCAGGTCCCGAACGCCCTCGAAGAGTCGGAGCCGGGGTGCGAGGTCCGCGTAGTGCCGTGCGTGCAGCTTCGTCGCCTCGGCCGCCCACGCCTCGTTCCTGTCGCCGGCGAGGGAGGCGATGAGCCGGTCGCCGTCCTGGCCGATCGAGCGGTGGATGCGCCAGGCGTCGACATCCGCTCCGAGTTCCTGGAAGGCGCGATGCCAGGCGTCGACGTGCAGGTAGTTGGAATCGACGAGCGTCCCGTCGATGTCGAACAGGGCGGCCCGGCGTGGTCCGGTCACCGGCTCGTCGGAGCCGATCGGCTCCGGGTCGCCCCGCTGCTCCTGCGCCATGAGTGGTCCTGCCTTCCCTGTGTCCTGCATCGAGTGAACGCCGTTGCTGCACCCGATGGCAGGGGTTGACAGGGTCGATCGGGGTCGGATCGCGCGATCAGGCGGCCTTCGGCTCCGGTGGGCCGTTCTTCACGTGCGCGAGGGTGCGATCGTTCATCTCGATCGCGACGCCGCCGGAGAAGAATGCCCGCGCTCCGGGCCACTTCTCCGAGCATGGACGCCG
>JBEVEO010000149.1:0-20908 GCA_040512695.1 Leifsonia sp.
CGGACCTCCGCGAACGTGACTACGCCCGCCACGGGCCCAGCGCTGCGCGCGGGCCTCAGCATGCGCCGGCCGCGGCCTCAGGTAACGCCCCGCAAGCAACAGCCGCAAGCACGTACCCCAGCCGTCACTCCGACCGGAACCCACCCCGCCCGATGAGTGGGACGAAGATGACGGCGCCCAGGCTGCGTCGTGCCATCCGCCCATCGGCCTCGCGCGTGAGCACGACCAGTTCCTGGTCCCCGCGTCCCACGTCGAGCGGCATGACGATGCGACCACCAGGGGTGAGCTGCTCCAACCAGGCGTCGGGAACCTCGGGACCGGCGGCGGCGGCGATGATGGCGTCGAACGGCGCGGCGTCGGGCACGCCGCGGGTGCCGTCGCCCACCACGATCCGCACCCGCTCGTAGCCCAGCGCGTCGAGGCGGGACCGTGCTGTGCGTGCGAGGGCCGGCAGTCGCTCGATGGAGACCACGTCACGGGCGATCTCCGCCGCGACCGCGGCCGCGTAGCCGCTGCCGGTTCCGACGTCGAGCACGTGCGCGTCGGGGGTCAACCGCGCCGCCTCGAGCATGAGCGCGACGATGTACGGCTGGGAGATGGTCTGCCGGAGTCCGATGGGCAGCGGATGATCGGCATAGGCCGACTCCGTCAGGTCGTCCGGCACGAAGGCCTGGCGCGGAACGGCCAGCATCGCGGCGAGCACGGACGGGTCCCGGATGCCCCGGCCGCGGAGGTGCCGGGCCACCATCTCGTCCGCTTCACTCCCGTGACGGTTCATGCGCTGTCGCCCATGACCATTGTCCCGCATGAAGAAACGCCCGATCCTTGCGGATCGGGCGTTCTGGAGTGCCCCCGGAGGGATTCGAACCCCCGACCTTCGGTACCGGAAACCGGCGCTCTATCCCCTGAGCTACGGAGGCGCTTCCACGACAATACCCCATGCGCGGGGCCGTCCAGAGCGCCCCTAGGGCAGGTGCGAGAGGGCGGGCTCGATGATCTTCACAGCGTCACCCGGCTCGAAGAACGCACTGGAACGCGCCACCAGTGCGTAGGTGGCCGTGAACACCTCCACCGTGCCGATGTCGCCGGACTGCGAGAAGAATCCATCGACGGCCGGCGGCGTGCCGTAGGTCGGCACGGCGCTCATGGAAGCCGCGGCCGCCTGCTTCATCGCCGTGAGCTGATCGGGCGCCGGCTGGGATACCGCCACCTCGATGACCTCGCCGCTGGTCTGGTTCGTCCACCCGCAGGCCAGGCCGTTGTCCGCGGCCACCTCGGCCACGATCGTGCCGGAGCTCGGGGTGTAGTCGGCAGTCGTGCCGAAATTCGGGTTGAACGCGTAGATGTCATCGGGCGTGAGCAACTCATCGCAGCCGATCGTGATCGGAGTCCCGACCGCCTTGGTCGGAGTCGGCGTCGCACTGGGCTCGGCGGTGGCCGTCGGCTCGGCCGACCGCGTCGGCGTCGCTGTCGTCTCCCCGCCCCCGTCGCCCGTCGTGCATCCCGTCAGGAGCCCGATCGAGATGACGATCGGCAGGGCGAGCATGGCGGAGGCTGGCAGGAGTCGGCGGGGCATGGGCAGAACCCTATCAACGGCCGGGCATTCCGGACCGCAGCGAATCGGACCGCCGGTAGGATTGTCGCTCGTGACTCCGCTCGAACTCTCCCAGGCCCTCTTCGACCAGGTGTCGGCGCTGCTCGAGCGACGCCGGGCCGCCGGCGAATCGGTCGAGATCACCCTCGATCTGGCCGACGTGACGCTCGAACGACCGAAGAACCGCGACCACGGCGACTGGGCATCGAACATCGCAATGAAGCTCGCCAAGCGCATCGGGATGAACCCGCGCGAGTTCGCCACCGAGCTGGCGCAGTCCATCAGCGACGTTCCGGGGATCGCCTCGGTCGAGGTCGCCGGCCCCGGGTTCATCAACATCCGCCTCGATGCCGCAGCAGCCGGTGCCCTCGCCAAGACGATCGTCGACTCCGGCGCCGACTACGGTCACAGCACCACCCTCGCCGGACGGGTCATCAACCTCGAATTCGTCTCGGCGAATCCCACCGGACCGCTGCACATCGGCCACACGCGCTGGGCCGCTCTCGGCGACTCCATCAGCCGGGTGCTCCGAGCAGCCGGGGCCACGGTGGCCAACGAGTACTACATCAACGACGCAGGCAACCAGATGGACAACTTCGGCCTGTCGATCCTGGCCGCGGTGAAGGGGGAGCCGACTCCGGAGGGCGGATACCCCGGTCTGTACATCGCCGAGCTCGCGACGCGGGTGCTCGAGCGCGAGCCGAAGCTGCTCGAGCTCGGAGACGCCGAGGCACTCCACATCGCCCGCGAGATCGCCTACGAGCTCCAGCTCGGCGAGATCCGCGCGTCGCTCGAACGGTTCAACGTGCACTTCGACGTCTGGACGAGCGAACGCCGACTGCACGCGGTCGACGACGACGGCCTCAGCGCCATCGACACCGCCGTGGAGCGCCTCCGTGTCCAGGGCCACGTCTACGACGAGGACGACGCGGTGTGGGTGCGCACCACCGACTTCGGCGACGACAAGGACCGCGTCATCCGCCGCGGCAACGGCGTCTACACCTACTTCGCCGCCGATGCCGCCTACTACCTCGACAAGGGCGACCGGGGCTTCGAGCACAAGATCTACCTGCTCGGCGCCGATCACCACGGCTACGTGCACCGCCTCAAGGCACTCGCCGGCGCGGCAGGCGACGACCCGGAGAAGGACGTCGAGGTGCTCATCGGACAGCTCGTCAGCATCAACGGCGCCAAGCTGTCGAAGCGCGCCGGCAACATCATCGAGCTCGACGACCTGCAGGAGTGGCTCGGAACGGATGCGCTGCGCTACACGCTCGCCCGCTACCCCGCCGATTCGCCGCTCACGATCGACCCCGAGATCCTGAAGCGCCGCACCAACGACAATCCCGTGTTCTACGTGCAGTACGCGCACGCCCGGACGGCGGCCGTCACCCGGAACGCCGCGGCGTCTACGGTGGACCGCAGCGTGTTCGCGCCCGAGCTGCTCGAGCACGAGACCGAGTCGGCCCTGCTCGGCGCCCTGCAGGAGTTCCCACGCATCGTCGCCCAGGCCGCGGAACTGCGGGAGCCGCACCGCGTCGCGCGGTACCTCGAGGAGGTCGCCGGCCTGTACCACCGCTGGTACGACAACTGCCGGGTGATCCCGCTCGGCGACGCGCCGGTCGAGGACGTCCACCGCACGCGCCTCTGGTTGAACGACGCGACGGGTACTGTCATCCGCAACGGCCTCGATCTGCTCGGGGTCACGGCACCGGATCGCATGTAGCCACCCACAGCTTGCAGCCACCGACACGGGGGAGAACGCCATGAGCACATCCGAGACACCGGCCCGGCGCAGGCGCTGGCCCATCGTGGTCATCATCGTGGTCGTGGTGGTCGGGGCGCTCGTCGGAGCGTTCTTCATCGCCGACGCCATCGCCCGGAGCACAGCCGAGAAGGTGGTCGCCGACGAGTTCGCCGCGCAACTCGAGTCGCCGGAGACCGGAGGCAGCGCGTCGGCCGACGACATCGACGTGCGGATCGGGGGCGCGAGCGTGATCCTGCAGTACCTGCGCGGAACCTTCGACACCGTCGACATCACGGCATCGCAGGTGGCCATCGACGGCGTGCCGCTCGAACTGGCCCTCACCGGGCATGACGTGCCGATCGACACCACCAAGCCGGTGGGGGCCGCCACGGGCCAGATCTCCGTGGACCAGGCCGGACTGGATGCCCTGCTGGCGGCGAACAACGTCGACGCCGACATCAGCCTCGGGGACGGCACGGTCACCTACGAGGTGTCGCGCACGATCTTCGGATTCCCGCTGACCTTCACGCTCACCGCGACGCCGTCGACGACCGCCGACTCGCTCGTCTTCACTCCGACCGAGGGCGTCGTCTCCGCCGGATCGGCGTCCTTCGACGTCTCAGGGATCATCGACTCCGTCCTCGCGAACAACACGCTGTCGTTCTGCATCGCCGACCAGGTCCCGGCCGGTGTCGAGCTCGCCGGCGTCGACGTCACCCCCACGACGCTCACGGCGGACTTCGAGGCGAAGGACCTCGTCATCGCCGATCTCACGACGACGGGATCGTGCGCGTCCTGACGATCAGCACCCCGGCTCCAGCGCCGGTTCGTAACGTCCTGCGACGACTCGATAGACTCTGAGACGTAATCCGCCCTGTCGACCGGGCGACTGCCATCACGGCTTCAGGGACCAATCCGGGTCCGCTCGCCGCGCAGTGACATCCGCTTGTTCCCCCACTGCGAGGATCCCCGTGGCCACCCGTCCCTCCGCCCCTGCATGGCTAGTCGAGCCTGCCGACGCGAACGACCTGGTCGCCGGCGTCTGGCCGGATTCCGCCGCCCGCGACGACTCCGGGCGTCTCACGATCGGCGGGGTCGACGCCGCGCGACTGGCGCGCGAGTTCGGCACCCCGCTCTACGTGACCGACGAGACCCAGGTGCGCGAGCGCGCCGCCAGGGTGCTCGACGCCTTCTCATCGGCGTTCGGCCGGGTCGGCGCCGACGTCTCGGTCTACTACGCCGGCAAGGCCTTCCTCTCCACCGAGGTGGCGCGCTGGGTCGCCGAGGCCGGCCTCCGCATCGACGTGTGCTCCGGGGGAGAGCTGGCCGTCGCGCTCGCCGCCGGCATGGACCCGGCACTGCTCGGCTTCCACGGCAACAACAAGTCCCTCGCCGAGATCGAGCGCGCCGTCGCCGTCGGCGTGGGGACCATCGTCATCGACAGCCGCATCGAGATCGACAGGGTGGCGGATGCCGCCGCTCGCGCCGGTCGGGTGCAGGCGGTCCGGCTGCGTGTCAACAGCGGCGTGCACGCCCACACCCACGAGTTCCTCGCCACGGCCCACGAGGACCAGAAGTTCGGAATCCCGCTCACGGATGCGGCTGAGTTCGTCGCCGTCATCCGTAGCCGGACCGAGCTCTCCTTCCTCGGCCTGCACTGCCACATCGGGTCCCAGATCTTCGACGCCGGCGGCTTCGCCGAGTCGGCGGCCCGCCTCATCGCCGTGCACGCCGAACTCCTCGCTGACGGGCCGGTGCCGGAGCTCAACCTCGGAGGCGGGTTCGGCATCGCCTACACGGCGGCCGACGCACCGACCCCCATCGAGCGGATCGCCGACGGCATGGCGGCCGCCGTGGCAGCGGAGTGCGCCGGTCGCGGCATCCCCGTACCCCGCATCGCCATCGAGCCCGGCCGCTTCATCGTCGGCTCGGCCGGCATCACGCTCTACGAGGTGGGCACGGTCAAGCCCGTCGTGGTCGACGGCGGCGTCCGCACCTATGTGAGCGTCGATGGCGGCATGAGCGACAACGCGCGTCCTGCCCTCTACGGCGCCGACTACAGCGCGCGGCTCGCCGGCCGGGCCTCGGATGCGGCTCCCGTGCTCGTGCGCGTCGCCGGGAAGCACTGCGAGTCAGGGGACATCGTCGTCGACGCCGACTACCTCCCCGGGGACGTGCGCCCCGGCGACCTGCTGGCCGTCGCGGCAACGGGGGCGTACTGCTGGTCGCTCGCGAGCAACTACAACTATCTCGGTCGCCCGGCGGTCGTCGCCGTGCACGACGGCGACGCACGGGTGATCGTGCGCGGCGAGACCGAAGCCGACCTCCTCTCGCGCGACGCCGGCATCGCCGTGCCGACCCCCGCGCGGACGGATTCACTCGAGGGAGCCCGATGATCGCCTACCGCTCACTGCGTGTCGCCCTGCTCGGCGGCGGCTCCGTCGGCGCCCAGGTCGCCCGCTCGCTGCTCGAGGACAAGGAGGAGCTGTCCCAGCGCGTCGGGGCCACCCTCGAGCTCATCGGCATCGCCGTGCGCGACGTCGACGCGACCCGCAGCGTCGACCTTCCCCGTGAGCTCTTCACGACGGATGCGGAACGGCTCATCCTCGGCGCCGACGTGGTCGTCGAGCTCATGGGCGGCATCGAGCCTGCACGCACCTACATCCTGCAGGCGCTGAACTCCGGCGCCGATGTCGTCACGGGCAACAAGGCACTGCTGGCCACGCACGGGCCGGAGCTGTTCGCCGCTGCCGAGCAGGTCGGCGCGCAGCTGTACTACGAGGCGGCCGTCGGAGGAGCGATCCCCATCATCCGTCCGCTCCGCGAGAGCCTGGCCGGCGACCGGGTCAAGCGCATCCTCGGGATCGTCAACGGCACGACGAACTACATCCTCGACCGGATGGACACCGAGGGCGACAGCCTCGAGGCGGCACTCGCGACGGCCCAGGCCCTCGGCCTCGCCGAGGCGAACCCGAGCGCAGACGTCGACGGCTACGACGCCGCCCAGAAGGCCGCGATCCTGGCGAGCCTCGCCTTCCACACCGACGTCGCTGCCGACGACGTGCACCGCGAGGGGATCACCGGCATCACCGCCGCGCAGATCGCGTCCGCCGCGCACTCCGGCCACGTCGTGAAGCTCCTCGCCATCTGCGAGCGCCTGACCGACCCGGACACCGGCCTCGACGGCGTCTCCGTGCGCGTGTACCCGGCCATGGTTCCCCGCAACCACCCGCTCGCCGCCGTGCACGGCGCCAACAACGCGGTCTTCGTCGAGGCGGAGTCCGCCGGCGATCTCATGTTCTACGGCGCCGGGGCCGGGGGAGTGGAGACATCGTCAGCCGTCCTCGGCGACCTGGTCTCGCTCGGCCGCCGCCACGTGGTCGGCGGACCCGGCCTCACGGACTCCAAGCACGCCGACCTGCCGGTGCTCGACATCGGGAAGGTCACGACGCGCTACGCCGTGACCCTCGCCGTGATCGACGAGCCCGGCGTGCTGGCCGCGATCGCCGGGGTCTTCGCCGACCACGGCGTCTCGGTCGAGACCGTCGAGCAGTCCGTCGCCACCACGTCCGCAGGCGGGGAGGCCACCGCCATCCTCGTCATCGGCACCCACCAGGCCAGGGAGGCCGCGCTCGCCGCGACCGTCGCGGACCTGGCCGCCAACCGCGTCGTCGCCCGCGTCGCATCCGTCCTCCGAGTTGAAGGAGCGTAATCCCCTCATGAGCCCTACGCAGCAGATCCGCGAGTCGCGCCAGTGGCGCGGAGTCATCCGCGAGTATGCCGACCGTCTCGACGTGACGGATGCCACGCCGGTCGTCACGCTCGGCGAGGGCGGAACGCCGCTCCTGCCCGCCCCGGCACTGTCGGCTCGCACCGGCGCCCAGGTGTGGGTGAAGTTCGAGGGCATGAACCCCACGGGCTCCTTCAAGGACCGCGGCATGACCATGGCCGTCACGAAGGGCATCGAGGCCGGTGCCAAGGCCATCATCTGCGCCTCGACCGGCAACACCTCGGCCTCGGCCGCCGCGTACGCAGCGCACGCGGGCATCACCGCGGCCGTGCTCGTGCCGGAGGGCAAGATCGCGATGGGCAAGCTCAGCCAGGCCGTCGCCCACACCGGCCGCCTCCTGCAGGTGCGCGGCAACTTCGACGACTGCCTCGAGATCGCCCGCGAGCTCGCGGCCAACTATCCCGTGCACCTGGTCAACTCGGTCAACAACGACCGCATCGAGGGCCAGAAGACCGCCGCCTTCGAGGTGGTCGAGGTGCTCCGCGACGCTCCGGACTTCCACATCGTGCCCGTCGGCAACGCCGGCAACTACACGGCATACCACCGCGGCTACTCCGAGGAGCTGGCCAGGGGCGCGACCACCAGGCTGCCGCGGATGTTCGGCTTCCAGGCCGCAGGCAGCGCCCCCATCGTGGTCGGTCACGTCGTGAAGGACCCTGACACCATCGCCAGCGCCATCCGCATCGGAAACCCGGCCTCCTGGGAGCTCGCCATCGCGGCGCGCGAGAACAGCGACGGCTTCTTCGGCGCGATCGACGACGCCCGCATCCTCGAGGCCCAGCGCATCCTGTCGGCGGAGGTGGGCATCTTCGTCGAGCCGGCATCGGCCATCAGCGTCGCCGGACTGCTCGAGCAGGCGGAGGCCGGTGTCATCGGCAAGGGCGCGACCGTCGTGCTCACCGTCACCGGGCACGGCCTGAAGGACCCGCAGTGGGCCCTCCGCACGGCCGACGGCTCCGACGTGCAGCCCGAGAGCGTCGCCGTCGACACCGCCGAGATCGCCGACGTGCTCGGCCTGGCGACGAAGGCATGACCGCACCCATGACAGCCGAACTGCCTGCGGCCATCGTCGGTCGGCGGGTCTCCGTCCACGTGCCTGCGACGAGCGCGAACCTCGGCCCCGGCTTCGACACGCTCGGCCTCGCGCTCGCGCTCTACGACGAACTCGTCGTCGAGGTCCTCCCGGCGCCCGGTCTCGAGGTCATCGTCAGCGGCATCGGGGCCGGCGAGGTGCCGACGGATGAGAGCCACCTCGTGGTGCGCTCGATCGCCCACGTCCTCGAGCACTACGGCTACGCGCTGCCCGGGCTCCGGCTCGAGGCCGACAACGCGATCCCGCACGGCCGCGGCCTCGGATCGTCCGGGGCGGCCATCGTCTCCGGCGTCATGGCGGCCAAGGGCATCCTCGACGGCATCGTCGAGATGAGCGACAACGACGCACTGGCGCTCGCGACCGAGCTCGAGGGCCATCCCGACAATGTCGCCCCGGCGCTGTTCGGCGGCCTCACGATCGCGTGGACCACGCCGGAAGGCCCGCAGCACAAGAAGCTCATGGTGCACCGCGGGGTGTCGCCGGTCGTCTTCGTGCCGCAGCACGCGATGTCCACCGCCCTCGCGCGCAGCCTCCAGCCGGAGTCGGTACCGCATGAGGACGCCGTCTTCAACGTGTCGCGCTCGGCGCTGCTCGTGGCCGCGCTCATCCAGAGCCCCGAGCTGCTGCTCGCCGCGACCGAGGACAAGCTGCACCAGAACTACCGTGCCGCCGCCATGCCGGAGACGAACACACTCATCACCGCGCTGCGCGCTGCGGGCTACCCGGCGGTCGTCTCGGGCGCCGGGCCGTCGATCCTCGTGCTCGCGAGCGATCCAGGGCAGCGACTCGGAGCGGCGGAACTCGTCGCCTCCGTCTCGGAGACGCCATGGCAGGCGCTCCACCTCGCCGTGGACTTCAAGGGCGCGATGCGCAGCATCGCGAAAGGCGGCAGCCAGGGCTGACCCGCGTTCGCGTGGCAGCCGAGGCCGGGACGTGATGTTAGACTCGTCACGTACCCGGTAGGTTCCGCACAGCAAAGCGAACCTCGATTCTGGTGCAATTCCCAGCAATTCATTGCTCTCACCGCGCCACAGCACTGCGCGTTCCACGTCGAATCCGCAGCTCGCGACGGTGACCAGCTCTCCTGGACGGATACACCGCCAGGCGGAAGGACCGAAACCCCGTGACTGATGTCATCAACGCCACGACCACCGTGGCAACCCGCACCCAGCTGAACACCATGCGTGTCGCCGAGCTCCAGGCTCTCGCGACGCAGCTCGGCGTTCCGGGTGCCTCCAAGCTTCGCAAGGGCGAGCTCGTCGACGCGATCTCCGACGCCCAGCCGTCGGATGCCGCGCCTGCCGCCGAGCCGACCACCCCGGCCGCTCCGGCCGAGCCCACCGCTCCGGCCGAGCAGGCCGAGCCGATCGCCGCCGCCGTCGACGCGGCTGTTCTCGACGCTCCCGCCGACGCGGCTCCCGTCGCTGCTCCCGTCGCCGACGCGGCTCCCGTCACCGCCCCCGTGACCCGCGCCCGCGGATCCCGTCGGGCGACCACGGCGAGCACCGCTGCCGGCCAGCACGTCAACACCGCAGGCGGCACCGGCCTCGACAGCCTCGTTCCGGCCCTCGACGCCGTGGCGGCCCGCAACAACAACAACGAGAACGCCGCGGACGGCGAGCAGTCCGGTCGCGGACAGCGCCGCAAGCAGGTCAAGGTCGCCGGCCAGGGCGCCGAGGCCCCGGCCGAGTCGGCTCCGGCAGCCGAGGCCGCGGAGCCCACGGACTCCGCCGACTCCGACAAGCCCCAGCAGGGCGAGCGTCAGGGCCGCAACCGCAATCGCAACCGCAACCGCGGCGACCAGCAGAACCAGAACCAGCAGGGCAACCAGCCCAGGCAGGGCAACCAGCAGGCCGAGCAGGACCAGAAGCCGGATGCCGACGACCGCCAGGGCGGCCAGAACGAGCGTCAGGGCGGCCAGGGTCGCGACAACCAGCAGAACCGCAACCAGGCCGACGGCGACGCCCGCTCCGGTCGCAGCCGCTACCGCGACCGCAAGCGTCGCGGCGGAACGGCCGGAGACGAGTTCGAGCCCGAGCTCAACGACGACGACGTGCTGATCCCGGTCGCCGGAATCCTCGACGTCCTCGACAACTACGCCTTCGTGCGCACGAGCGGCTACCTGCCGGGCCCGAGCGACGTCTACGTCTCGCTGGGCCAGGTCAAGAAGTACAACCTCCGCAAGGGCGACGCCGTCGTCGGCGCCATCCGCCAGCCCCACGAGGGCGACGGCAACGGCCGCCAGAAGTACAACGCCATCGTCAAGGTCGACTCGATCAACGGCCAGACCGTCGACGAGGCCGCAGCGCGCGTCGACTTCCAGAAGCTCACGCCGCTGTACCCGCAGGAGCGCCTGCGCCTCGAGACCGAGCCGACCAAGCTCACCCAGCGCATCATCGACCTCGTGTCGCCCATCGGCAAGGGCCAGCGCGGCCTCATCGTGGCGCCGCCGAAGGCCGGCAAGACGATCGTGCTGCAGCAGATCGCCAACGCCATCGCGATCAACAACCCCGAGGTCCACCTCATGGTCGTGCTCGTCGACGAGCGGCCTGAAGAGGTCACCGACATGCAGCGCACGGTGAAGGGCGAGGTCATCGCCTCGACGTTCGACCGTCCGGCCGAGGACCACACCACGGTCGCCGAGCTCGCCATCGAGCGTGCGAAGCGCCTCGTCGAGCTCGGCCACGACGTGGTCGTGCTGCTCGACTCGATCACCCGCCTGGGCCGCGCGTACAACCTCGCAGCCCCCGCATCCGGGCGCATCCTCTCCGGCGGCGTCGACGCATCGGCCCTCTACCCGCCCAAGCGCTTCTTCGGTGCTGCGCGCAACATCGAGAACGGCGGATCGCTCACCATCCTCGCAACCGCGCTCATCGAGACCGGCTCCAAGATGGACGAGGTCATCTTCGAGGAGTTCAAGGGCACCGGCAACTCGGAGCTGCGCCTCTCGCGCCAGCTCGCCGACAAGCGCATCTTCCCGGCCGTCGACGTGAACGCATCCGGCACCCGCCGCGAGGAGATGCTCATGTCGGCCGACGAGGTCAAGATCACCTGGAAGCTGCGTCGCGCCCTCGCGGGCCTCGACCAGCAGCAGGCCCTCGAGGCGGTGCTCGGTCGTCTCAAGGAGACCCAGTCCAACGTCGAGTTCCTCATGCAGGTCGGCAAGACCATGCCGACGGCCGGCAACGGTCACACCGGCGACCACTAGCTCCATCGAGGTCCTGCGCATCGGAACGAGAGTGGCCGATGCGCAGGACCTTCGGCTTTCCCGACCTCTTCCACTCTCGCCCGGCAACAACAGGAGTCTCGAGATGTTCGAATCGGTGAAGGTGCTGCTCGACGAGCACGCCGACCTCCAGGAGCAGCTGGCGGACCCCGCCCTGCACGCGGATGCGGCACGCGCGAAGAAGGTCAACCGCCGTTACGCGGAGCTGTCCAAGATCGCCGCGGCCAACACCGCATGGATCCAGGCAGGCGAGGACCTCGCAGCCGCGCGCGAACTCGCCCGCGAGGACGAGGCGTTCGCCGAGGAGATCCCCGGCCTCGAGGCTGAGCTGGCCACCGCCCAGGAGAAGCTGCGGCGCCTCCTCATCCCGCGTGATCCCGACGACGGACGCGACGTGATCATGGAGATCACGGGGGGGGAGGGCGGGGCGGAGAGCGCCCTGTTCGCGGCCGACCTGCTGCGGATGTACCTGCACTACGCCGAGTCGAAGGGCTGGAAGACGGAGCTCCTCGAGCGCACCGAGAGCGATCTCGGCGGCTACAAGGACGTGCAGGTCGCCATCAAGTCGAATGCGACGGACCCGTCGCAGGGCGTCTGGGCGCACCTCAAGTACGAGGGCGGAGTGCACCGCGTGCAGCGGGTGCCCGCAACCGAGTCCCAGGGACGCATCCACACCTCGACGACCGGCGTGCTCGTCTTCCCCGAGGTCGACGAGCCGGAAGAGGTCGAGATCAGCCAGAACGACCTCAAGATCGACGTCTACCGCTCCAGCGGGCCCGGCGGGCAGTCGGTGAACACCACCGACTCCGCGGTGCGCATCACGCACCTCCCCACCGGGATCGTCGTGGCCATGCAGAACGAGAAGAGCCAGCTGCAGAACCGCGAGGCCGGCATGCGCGTCCTGCGCGCCCGCATCCTGGCGCGTCGTCAGGAGGAGCAGGCCGAGCTCGACAGCGCAGCGCGCAAGACGCAGATCCGCACGATGGACCGTTCGGAGCGCATCCGCACCTACAACTTCCCCGAGAACCGCGTGGCAGACCACCGCACCGGCTACAAGGCCTACAACCTCGACGCCGTCATGAACGGCGCACTGGAACCCATCATCGAGTCGGCCATCCAGGCCGACGAGGAGGCCAGGCTCGCCGACATCGGCGATCAGGGCTAGCGCCCGCCCGCCACCGCGCCCTCCGTCTGAAGGCACGACGACCTCCGTCTGAAGGCAGGGAGGCGCTGGCCCGAGCGAACTCGCGGATGCGCGCCGACGGATGCCTTCACACGGCGGTAGCAGCGGCCGAGCGGGTCGGGAGCGGCCTAGTCGTAGACGACGCCGCGCGCGGATTCCGTCGAGTCGGGCGTCGTCGGTTCCGCGATCGCGGGGATGCCGAGCAGCAACGAGTTCGCCGGTGCGCTCTTCGTCACGACGGCGTTGGCGCCGACGGTGCTCCAGGCTCCCAGCGTGATGTCGCCGAGCACCTTGGCCCCTGCCCCCACCGTCACGCCGTCCTCGAGCGTCGGGTGGCGCTTCTCGCCGCGTCGGTGGTGCCGGCTCTTCCCGCCGAGGGTGACGCCGTGGTAGAGCATGACGTCGTCGCCCAGGACGGCGGTCTCGCCGATCACGACCCCCATGCCGTGGTCGATGAACAGGCGGCGACCGATGGTCGCGCCCGGGTGGATCTCGACCCCGGTGAGGAAGCGCAGCAACTGGGACAGCAGCCGCGCCGGGAGGCGGAACTCGGCCTCCCAGAGCCGATGGGCGAGCCGGTAGCCCCACACCGCGTGCAGTCCGGAGTACGCGAGGAACACCTCGACGTTGCTGCGCGCGGCCGGATCATGCGATCGTGCCGTCGCGACGTCTTCACGAAGCGCGGCGAAGAATCCCATGACCTCAGCCTACGGTCAGTCGGTGAGACCCTCGAACAGCACCGTGGAGAGGTACCGCTCCCCGTAACTGGCGACGATGACGACGATGGTCTTGCCGGCGTTCTCGGGACGCTGCGCGAGCTGGACGGCCGCGTGAACGGTGGCTCCCGAGCTGATGCCGCCGAGGATGCCCTCCTCCACGGCGAGGCGGCGCGCCATCGCGACCGACTGCGTGATGTTCACGTCGATGATCTCGTCGTAGACGTCGCGGTCGAGGATCTCGGGTACGAAGTTCGCCCCGATGCCCTGGATCTTGTGCGGGCCGGGTGCTCCGCCGTTCAGGATGGCGGACTCCTCGGGCTCGACGCCGACGATCAGCACCTCGGGCTTCCGCTCCTTGAGGACCTGGCCGGTGCCGGTGATGGTGCCGCCGGTGCCGATGCCGGACACGAAGATGTCGACGTCACCGTCGGTGTCGTCCCAGACCTCGACGGCGGTCGTGCGACGGTGGATGGCGGGGTTCGCCTCGTTCTCGAACTGCCGCGCGAGCACGGCACCCGGCGTCTCCGCGGCGATCTGCTCCGCGCGCTGCACGGCGCCGCGCATACCCTCGGACCCGGGCGTGAGCACGAGTTCGGCGCCGTAGGCGCGCAGCAGGGCGCGACGCTCGGAGCTCATGGTCTCCGGCATCGCGAGGATCACGCGATAGCCGCGTGCCGCCCCCACCATCGCGAGCGCGATGCCGGTGTTGCCGCTCGTGCCCTCCACGATCGTTCCGCCGGGCGCCAGTGCGCCGGCCGCCTCCGCGGCGTCGACGATGGCCACGCCGAGGCGGTCCTTGACGCTGGCGGACGGATTGTAGAACTCGAGCTTCGCGAGCACGGTCGCTCCGGCCCCGTCGGTGACGCGGTTGAGGCGGACGAGCGGGGTGCGCCCCACCACATCGGTGATGCTCGAGTAGATCTGCGCCATGGGATGACCTTTCGCAATCGGATCGGGAGACCGGAGTCCGTCTCAGCCTACGACCGGCCGGCGCTCTCAGGGGAGTGCGTTACATTCCTCTACGTGAATATGACACAGAACGACGACGGGCTCCCGCTCGCCGATGTGCTGGGTTCCGCCGTCGAACGGCTGGCGTCAGCGGGCGTCGAATCGCCGGCCGTCGACGCCGAACTGCTCGTCGGCCACGTGCTCGGCCTCGGCCGGGGCGCCGTCCAGGCCCGTGTCATCACGGGCGCCCACGTCTCGATGGCGGATGCCGCATCCGTCGCCTCCCTCGTCGAACGGCGCGCCGCACGGGAGCCGCTGCAGCACATCACCGGTCGAGCGCCGTTCCGCGCCGTCGAACTGCACGTGGGGCCGGGCGTCTTCGTGCCGCGTCCGGAGACCGAGATGGTCGCGCAGCTCGCGATCGACGCGCTGCGGGCGGATGCCGCTGCCGAGCCCATCGCCGTGGACCTCGGCACGGGAAGCGGTGCGATCGCGATCGCGATGGCGACGGAGGTGCCGAACGCACGCGTCTACGCCGTCGAGCGGTCGGCGGAGGCGCGTGCCTGGGCCGAGCGGAACATCCGCGAATTCGGGGGAGGGAACACGACGCTCGTCGGCGGTGACCTGGCCGACGCCCTGCCCGAACTGGACGGCACGGTGAGCGTCGTCGCGTCGAATCCGCCGTACGTGCCCGAGTCGCTGCGTCCCGTCGATCCCGAGGTCGCCGTCCACGACCCGGACGAGGCGCTGTACGGCGGCCACGACGGACTGTCGGTCATTCCGGCGCTGTCCGCGACGGGCAGGCGCCTGCTGCGCCCGGGCGGTGTCCTCGTCATCGAGCACGCCGAGCACCAGTCCGCCGCGATCGCGGCGATCCTGCACGACGACGGATGGCGTGCCGTCGCCCATCACCGCGACCTCACGTTCCGCGACCGGGCGACCACCGCCCTGCGCTAGCCGTCCGTTCGTCGCGCACGGCCTTGCTAGGGTCGGTGCGTGCCAGCGCCATCGGAGTGGATCGAGCACCGTCGCGGCGACGGTGAGCTCGTCGGCTGGATGCGCCCGGATGCCGGCGGCTTCGTCGTGGTCGACCTGCTCGGGCGGCCCGTGACGGACGCCGTCGACTGGCTCACGGCGGAGGAGACCCTGGACGCGACCGGGATCGGCTACCTCGCTGGACCGTTCGAGCTGCTGCTCGACGACGGGACCTGGCTGCGCGTGCGCATCGTCGAGGTCTCGCCGGACGGCCTGCGCGTCAAGCAGGACGACGGCGGTGCAATCGGAGGGCCCATCGTGGAGTTCCGGCTGCCGTTCCCGATCCCCGACCGGCTGCGCCCGCTCGCCGCCCGCTAGTGCTCCGGATGCCGCGCTCCGTGTCGCCTAGGAGTTGCGTTCCCGTTCCCTGGCGCGCCTGATCTCGTCGCGCTCGCGCTTCCGCGCCTCGCGGAGCCTGCCCTCGATCTCGCGCCTGGCCTTCGCCGCCTCGCGGACCGGCTTGGTGCGCGGGATCTCGAGGTCGTCGACCGGCGCGGACGCCGTGGCCGGGGTGCCGCCCGACGTCGAGTGCTGATCGACGTGATACTCGATGCCGTCGAGGATGCGCTCCAGTCCGAACGCGAAGTCGTCGGAGACGCCGGGCACGGGCGCTCCCGTGTAGCCGCCGGCCGCGACGATGCGGCTGAGGTCGGGGAATCGCTCCGGTGTCACGAGCGCGGTCAGCGCCGCCTGCATCCCGGCGGTCTCGGTGAGGCCGGCCGCCGTCGCATCCGTGAGGTCGGCCTCGAGGGCAGCCGTCGCCCTGACATAGCTCGTGAACAGCAGCAGGCTCGACATCTTCTCGTCGTCGTCGAGGGGGAGCGGCCGCAGCTCCCGCAGCAGCCAGTCCGCCGCGAGCAGCGCGTTCGGCGTCATCGGCGCCCCGTTCACCGGCACGCGCGCGATCCACGGATGCTCGCGGTAGATCGCGCGGACGGCGAGCACCCAACGGCGCACGCCGTCGCGCCATGGCAGGACGTCGTCCTCTGCAGGGATCGGCATCTCGGATGCGGTGTCCTCCATGAGCACGAGCAGGTCGTCCTTGCTCGTGACGTAGCGGTACAGCGACATCGTGGTGAAGCCCAGCGAGGTGGCGACCCTGCTCATCGACACGGCTCCGAGGCCCTCGGCATCGGCGATCTCGATGGCGGCCTCGACGATGCGCTCGATCGACAGCTCGCGCTTCGGACCGCGCTGCGGATGCTCGGCGACACCCCAGGTGAGCGCGATTCCACGGGGGAGCGCGTCTTCGACATCCGCCAATCCGTCCGCCTTTCTCGTCGGTGCTTGACACTCATCCTAGAACTGTGTATCACTTAAACCAATGTGTACGTGATACACCTAAACGTAGGTCGTACACGACACTCTATCCACTACACAGAAAGGACCGCCACGATGTCATCGACCATCGAGGTGCACGACGTCCGGAAGAGCTACGGCGACACCGTCGTGCTCGACGGCGTCGACCTGCGCGTCGAGAAGGGTGCGATCTTCGCCCTCCTCGGTCCGAACGGCGCAGGCAAGACCACGCTGATCCACATCCTCTCCACGCTCACGACGGCCGATTCCGGCCGGGCCACGGTCGACGGCAGCGATGTCGCGTCCGATCCCGACGGCGTCAGGGCCGCCATCAGCCTCACGGGCCAGAGCTCGGCCGTCGACGGCGTGCTCACGGGCGAGGAGAACCTCCGGATGCTCGCGCGGCTCTCGGGATTCTCCGCGGCAGGTGCCCGCGAACGCGCCGAGCAGCTGCTCACGCAGTTCGACCTCGTCGACGCGCGGGCCAAGCGCGTCAAGAGCTACTCCGGCGGCATGCGCCGGCGCCTCGACATCGCCCTCGGCCTCGTGGCCGCTCCGCCGGTGCTCTTCCTCGACGAGCCGACCACCGGCCTCGACACGCGCAGCAGGCAGGCGCTGTGGGCGACGATCCTCGAGCTGGCGTCGCAGGGGGTGACGATCCTGCTCACGACGCAGTACCTCGAGGAGGCCGATGCGCTGGCCGACCGCATCGCGGTGCTCGACCACGGCCGGATCGTCGCAGAGGGGACGGCGGCGGAACTCAAGTCCCGCGTCGGCGGTGACGTCGTCGAGCTCCGCGGGGCCGACGAGGCCCTGCTCCGCGAGATCCCGACCGACGGAACCGTCGCGGGACTCCGGGCGGCCATCGACGTCCTGGCCGCTGATCCGGCCTCCGGCGACCCGTCCACCACCGTCACCGTGCGCAAGCCCAGCATGGACGACGTGTTCCTCGCCCTCACGGGCGCACCCCGCAGCATCGAGAACGATGAGGAGGTGGCGGCATGACCACCGCGACCATCACGACTCCCGCCATCCGCCGCACCGATCGCCGCCCGACGGCGAGCGTCACGACCGGCGTCATGATCACGCGGAGCCTGAAGCACACCATGCGCAACGTCGACGCCCTCGTCATGGCGATCGTGCTGCCCACGATCCTCATGCTCCTGTTCACCTACGTGTTCGGCAACGCCATCGAGCCGGACGGCGGCTACGTCGACTACGTCGTGCCCGGCATCATCCTGCTGTGCGCGGGGTTCGGAGCGTCGTCCACGGCCGTCGACGTCGCCGAGGACATGACGAGCGGCATCATCGACCGGTTCCGCACGATGCCGTTGCGCGCCATCAGCGTCCTCACGGGACACGTCACGGCGAGCCTCGTGCGGAACCTCGGCGCTACCGCGATCGTGATCGGCGTCGCCCTGGCCGTCGGGTTCCGTCCGACCGCCGACCTCGTGGAATGGGTGGCGGCCATCGCCGTCATCGCCCTCTTCATCCTGGCGATCACGTGGCTGTACGCGGCCATCGGCCTCGCGGCCGGGAACGTCGAGGCGGCGAGCGGCTACGGCTTCGCGCTGCTCTTCGTGCCCTACCTGTCGAGTGCCTTCGTGCCGACGGACACCATGCCGGAGTGGCTGCAGTGGATCGCCGAGAACCAGCCGATCACGCCCATCATCGAGACGATCCGCGGTCTGCTCATGGGCACCGAGCTCGGCACGGCCCCCCTCTGGGCCGTCGGATGGTGCCTGCTCATCATCGGGGGATCGTACGCGTGGGGAGCCTGGCTGTTCGCCAGGCAGGCCGCCCGCCGCTGATCGTCGGCAGCGACGGCGCCGCGACCGCTTCCATCAGCGGTCGCGGCGTCCGAACGCCTCGACGGCCTCCATCAGCTCGTCCGTGTTGAATCCTGAAGCCGTCGGCACCAGCTGGAACGCGCTCATCCCCGCCGCGAGGGCCCCATCGACGTTGGCTGCCGAATCGTCGATGAGCATGGCGTTCTGCGCCGGGATCCCGAATCGGCCGAGAGCCCTCGTGAAGATCCGCCGCTCCGGCTTCCTGGCACCCAGGACCGCCGACACGAGGTCGTTCTGGCCGACGAGCGCCGCGACGTCCGGCGCCAGGACGGGGAGCGAGTCCTTGAAGATGATCGGGTTGTTCGACAGCAACGAGACGGTTCCCAGCGTCGTGGCGAGCCTCAGCGCCTCGATCGATCCGTCGATGCGCGTCATGGCGCTCGCCCTGGCGTCCTGCCAGTCGGCGAGGCTCAGCGTCGCCCCCGTGACCTCTGCGAACGCGGCGAGGTACTCCTCGGTCGTCGCGATCTCGCCGCGCTCGGCAGCCTCCTCGTAGCCGCCGACCCACCAGGACTGCGCCAGGCCGTACTGGCTCACCCCCGTGAGCTCGGCCAGCCGGGGGAGCCGTCGACGGAAGTCGTAGTCGTAGAGGGTCTTGTCGCAATCGAAGAAGTAGACGTGGGACGTCATTTCCCCAGTATGACGGCCCATCCAGTGCCGGGTGACCGGGCAGTCCCAGCCTTCCGATCTAGAATCAGTGCCGATGCCTCAACGCCTCTTCGACTGCTCGGTCGACACAGAACTCCTCACCGGGATGCGGCTCGCACGCGCCGCCATCGGTCGCGGTGCGCTCGTCGTCATCCCCACGGACACCGTCTACGGGATCGCGGCCGACGCGTTCGACCCGGCCGCCGTTCAGCGACTGCTCGACGCGAAGGGGCGGGAGCGCACCTCGCCGCCCCCGGTGCTCATCCCCGGGATCCCGACGCTCGACGCGCTCGCCGCCGACGTGCCGCCCGCCGTCCGCGACCTCGTCGCCGAGTTCTGGCCCGGCGGCCTCACGGTCATCCTGCACGCCCAGCCGTCGCTCCGCTGGGACCTGGGCGAGACCCGCGGCACCGTTGCACTGCGGATGCCGAGCAACACGATCGCCCTCGAACTCCTCAGCGAGACCGGCCCGCTCGCCGTGTCGTCGGCGAACCGAACGGGCGAACCGTCCGCCCTCGACGCCGCGGGAGCAGAGCGCGCCCTCGGCGACAGCGTCGCGGTCTACCTCGACGGAGGCGTCGCCGGTACCGCTTACGGCACCGCGGGGGTGGCGACGGCCGCCGCCGGGTCGACCATCGTCGATGCGACGGCGCTCGGACAGGACGGCGGCCTGCTGCGGATCGTGCGCGAAGGCGTCATCGGCCGGGAGGCCATCCGCGCGGTCGTCGGCGACCTCCTCGCCGAACCGCAGCCGAGCGCGGCGGAGTAGACCGTGACGCTCTTCATCGTCCTCGCGCTGGTCGCCGCGATCGTCACGTTCCTGCTCTCGATCGTGGTGTACCGGCTGAGTCACCGGTATCGGCTGTATCCGAAGATCCGCGAGCGCGACGTGCACACCCGGCCGACCCCCAGGCTCGGCGGCGTCGCGATGTTCCTCGGGATCGTCGTGGCCGTCGGAGTCGCCTGGCTCGTGTCCGCCCAGTTCCCGCTCCTCAGCATCGTGTTCTCCAATCCCGAGCAGATGTTCGCGATCCTCGGGGCCGCGCTCCTCATCGTGCTCATCGGCGTCGCAGACGACATCTGGGACCTGGACTGGATGACCAAGCTCGCCGGCCAGTTCATCGCGGCCGGCCTCATCGCCTGGAAGGGCGTCCAGATCTACTCGCTGCCGATCGGCGGCCAGATCGTCGGCAGCTCCTGGATGAGCGTGATCATCACGATCTTCGCCATCGTGCTCGTGATGAACGCGATCAACTTCATCGACGGGCTCGACGGCCTCGTCGCCGGCGTCGCGCTGATCGCCAACGGGGTGTTCTTCCTCTACTCCTACCTGCTCGTCCAGCAGATCTCGCCGACGAACTACTTCAACCTGGCCTCGCTGCTCGCCGTGCTCGTCGTCGGCGCCTGCGCCGGGTTCCTCCCGCTCAACTGGCACCCGGCGAAGCTCTTCATGGGCGATGCCGGAGCGCTCCTCGTCGGACTCCTCATGGCGACGTCGGCCATCGCCGTCACCGGCCAGGTCGATCCGTACCAGCTCGCGCGGTCGCAGCTGCTTCCGGCGTTCATCCCCATCATCCTGCCGTTCGCGGTGCTGATCATCCCGCTCCTCGACTTCGGACTCGCGGTCATCCGTCGCCTCAGGGCAGGCAAGTCGCCGTTCAGCGCCGACCGCAAGCACCTGCACCACCGCCTCCTCGACATGGGCCACTCGCACCTGCACGCCGTGCTGATCTTCTACGGCTGGACCGCCGTCGCCTCGATCGGCTGCCTGCTCTA
>JBEVEO010000151.1:0-12336 GCA_040512695.1 Leifsonia sp.
GGCCGGCCGGGGCTTCGCGGTGGGGTGGATGTCCCCGGCCCCGGCTCCGTCGTTCGCCCGATGCGGCCGACCGATTCGGGGGATGCGCCGCGTGCTGTCGCAGGTGGACACTATGGGATGAAGACCGCTCAGGGCGCTCACCCGGGTTCCGCTCCCTGACCTCTCGATCGGAGTTTCCATGTCAGCGACAGCCCTTCCCTCCAGCGGCGACCGGCCGGGCGCCCCGACCCTGTGCGATGCCTCCGGGATGGCGGAGATCCACCGGATGTTCCGAGCGGGTTTCGGTGAGGGCCCGTCGCTCGTCGGCGGGGTGTCGGATGGCGACGCGGCGCATGCCGATGTCGTCGGCGACCACCTGACCCTGCTCTCCGTCGGCCTGCACTCGCACCACGAGGGCGAGGACAGCCACCTCTGGGACGTGTTGTCGCAGCGTGCGCCGTCCTGCGCCGTCCACGTCGGCCAGATGAAGGAGCAGCACGCTGCGATGCTCGTGCAGCTCGAGGCGCTCGACGCGGCGCTGCCGGCCTGGCGGGCGAGCGGCCGGCGGGCGGACGCGGCATCCGTCGTCGCGGCCCTCGACGGCATCAACGCGGCGCTGGCCGTCCACCTGCCCGCCGAGGAGACCTACATCGTCCCCGTGATGGAGACGACGCTCACGCAGAAGGAGGTCGACTGGTTCGGCGAGCACGGCCGGAAGGCGACGCCGAAGGGGAAGACCTGGCTGCAGCTCGGCGCGATCCTCGCTGCCCAGCCCGACGGCGGCGGCGAGTGGATGCACAAGCACCTGCCGGGGCCGGTGCGGGTGATCTGGCGGATGGTCGGGAGGGGACAGTACGAGAAGAACCGGAAGGCACTGACCGGGGCGCGCTGAGTCCTTTCCTCAGCGCCGCGGTGCGTAGCGCGCCAGGGTGATGCCGGTGCTCGTGGTCAGGCTGCTGAGCAGTTCGAGCTCCTGGTGCACGCCGTCGAACATCCGTCGCCCGCTGCCGAGCAGCAGTGGGTGGATGATCAGCACGTACTCGTCGATGAGACCGGCAGTCGCCAGCGCGCGCACGAGCTCGCCGCTGCCCAGGATGCTGAGGTCGCCGCCGTCGGTCGCCTTGAGCTCGCCGACCCTCTCCACGGCGTCGCCGGCGAGGAGCGTGGAGTTCTGCCAGCTGAACGTCAGCGTGGGGTCGCGGGAGACCACGTACTTCTGGGACCTGTCGAGGTGCTCCGTGAACGGGTTGCCGTCGGTCTGGTGCGGCCAGAACGCCTCCATGTGGTCGTAGGTGCGGTGCCCGAAGAGCATGCCGCCCGACCGGGCCATGCCCGTGGCCATCTCCGCTGCGAGCTCGGGGTCGCCGCCTCCGCCGAGCGCCCACCCGCCCAGGCTGAAGCCGCCGCGGGTGTCCTCGTCCGCCGACATCGGCGACTGCATGACGCCGTCGAGCGAGACGTTGTTCGTCACCGAGATGCGGCGCACGTCGTCTCCCCGCTCAGCCGAGCAGGTGCTCGAGCACCCGCCCGACGGCGAGGGTGCGGTCGGCGTCCGTCGCGAGCTGCTCGAGTCCGAAGCCGAGCATCACGGTGTCGGGCGTCGCGACCGCGGCGACGATGCCGCCGAGTCCCCGCGTGCGCTCGAAGTCCGAGGCGTTGCCCGGACTCGAGGCCGGGGCTCCCGGCACCGTCCAGGCGCCGAGGCCCGTCTCGAAGCCCTCGGCCTCCGTGGTGCCGGCGGTGGTCTCCAGACGGGTGTCGTCGACGATGAGCCCGGTTCCACCTGACCCCGGGTCGGTCACGTAGCTCACCGTGATCTCGACCTGCTTGCCCGCGTAGGCGCTGAGGTCGAACGACACCGGCACCCAGCCGCCCGACGACGCCGTGAACGCGTTCCACGCGCCCGTCGTCCCCGTCGGCAGGCAGGGATCACCGGGTGTCAGGTACGCCTCGAGGGCCGGGTGCTCGTCGAGCAGGAACCCGGCCTCGCACTCGGCCGGGACGTCCGTGGTGGTGCCGCCTCCCAGATCGGGCAGCGTCGTCGCATCATCCAGGCCGACCGTGCGCGCCTCGACGATCACGTTGTCGTAGGACTCCTCGGTGTCGAAGGAGAACTGGGCGGCGAACGTCGGGGCATCGGCGGCCGAGAGCGCGCTGAGATCGTAGGTGCGCTGGAGACGCTGGTAGCTGTCGTCCGTGTGCGCGGCCGCAGCCGCCCAGTCGCCCTCGACGGCGATGAACGGACCCTGCGGATCCAGGTAGTCGGCGACGCCGGCGCTCTCGAACTGCGGGAACTCGTCGACCGGGAGCGTCTCACTCGTCGGTGAGAGCGCACCGGCCTCGTCCACAGGGTTGTCGACGGTCGCCGGACCGCCGAACAGGGCGGACAGGCCGGCGACCGGATCCGCCGTTCCCATGACGCCGCTCGCGGCGAGCGGGGTGCGCCCATACGCCCCCATCCAGTACTGGGTGAAGTCGTCGGCGTAGAGCAGGCAGTCGCTGGTCGGGTCCTGCGTCACGGCGCAGGGCTGGTCCGGCGCGCCGTTGAGGCCGTAGTAGATCCCGCCGAGCGCGCCGCCGAGCAGTCCGTAGTAGCCGGTGGTCTCACCCGCGTAGGCGAGCTTGCCGCCCTCGTTGAGGTAGTCGCGGACCGACATGGTGAGGTACTGGGTGCGTTCCGCCACCGACAGGTCGGGGATGGAGGCGCTGCCGTACTCGGTGAGTTCGTCCTCCGGGTCCTGCGTGAGCCTGTTGTCGCCGAGATACCAGAGCACGGCGTCGTAGTGGCTCAGCACGCCGAGGTCGTGGGGCACGCCCTGCTGGTCGACGTCCCAGACATCCGGGGTCACGCCGTTGGCCTCGAGGGCCGCCACGTGCGCGTCGAGGTACTTCGGCGCCGTCGTGCCTGCCGGGTAGGTCGGGTTGACTCCGGTGTAGTCCTCGTTCGCGATCACGAGGGCGTCGTGCCCCGTGTCCTGCGCGAGCGTGTAGGTGAAGTGGTCGCTCTCGACCCTGCGGAACCGGTCGTGACCGCGCGTATCCCGCGGATCGGGGTAACCGCTGAACCACACCTCGACGGAGTCGCCCGGCTTCGCGCCGCGCACCGTGCCGCGGTACTCGGCGTAGTAGTCGTCGTTCTCGTCGCCGTAGCGCTCGCCGCCCTTCCACTCCTTCGGGAAGGCGTAGTGGGTGCGGCCGCCGTTGATGCGGTAGTTCACGAGCTTCAGCCACAGGCTGCGCTTGGCCACGGCGGCGACCGGCTGGGGATCGCCGTAGGAGACGGCGAAACCGTCGACCTGGATGTCCTCCGCCTCGCGGTCGACCACCGAGACGGGATCGTCGGGATCCAGGGCGGACTCGGCCACGGCGAGTGCGAACGGCACGTTCTTCTCGAACTCGGCCTGGATGAGGCCTTCATCGTCCGGGAAGTTGAAGACGCTCAGGCAGTCGTCCGCCTCCCACTGGTCGTCGGGCACGGAGTCCGACACGGTCTCGCACGTCGTCATCTCCGGTGTGAACCCGAGGGTCCCGTACGCCTCCTGCATGTGCGAGTCGGTGTCGCCGTTCGTGGTGTACAGCTCCGCGGAGATGTCGGGGTCGTAGCCCGGCACGGCAGGATTCGCGTCGTCGCCGACCATCGCCTCGTAGATCACGTCGTCGGGCGACGGCGTTGCGACCTGCCAGCCGATGCCGTGCAGCAGCAGCTCGGACGCCGAGTGGTAGTTGATGAAGAACTCGGGGGTGAGCTTGGCGAAGAGCGAGTCGAGCGCCTGCGTCTCCGGCTCGGATGCCGGCGCCGGTCCGCGGTAGGTGTCGCTCGCCGGGTTGGGCGACGAACCCTCGTTGTCGTAGCCCCATCGGGTGGGGTAGTTGCGGTTGAGGTCGACGCCGTCGCTCGCGCCGATGACGCCGTCGCCGTTGTTGTCGCGCAGGTTCTTGCGCCACAGCCGCTGGCCGTCCTGGAAGGTGAAGTCGTAGCCGTCGGGGTTGGCGACCGGCACGAACCACAGCTCGGTGTTGTTCACGAGCTTCGTGATGCGCCGGTCGCTGCCGTAGCTGCTCAGGATCTGGTCGAGGAGCCTGCGCACCATCTCGGGAGTGATCCACTCGCGGGCGTGCTGCGCTCCGATGAAGACGGTGGTGGGCCGCTTGCCCTCCTTGAGGGACTTGGGGTTCTTCGTCACGCGGACGGCCGTGATGTCCTGGCCGGTGGTGGTCGTGCCGATCACCTTCAGCTGGGCGATCTTCGGATGCGCGGCCGCCTGGGCGACCAGCTCCTCCTGGATGCCGCCGGGGCCGCTGTACATGCGGTACACGGACTCGGCCGCGAGCGACCGGCGCCCGGCATCCGGAGCCTGCTTGAGCTCGAGGTCCGCTCCGGCCTCCTCGACGGCCGCCGCCTGCTCGCCGCTCAGGATGACCTGCACGTCGAGGCCGGCGGACCCGTCGGCCGCGGGCGTCGCCGCCAGTTCGTTCCGATCGACGCCGAGCCCCACGATCGCGGCGAGACCTGCGGCATCGACGGTGCCGGTGTAGACCGAGAGCTGGTCGGACGGGCCGGGAGGTGGGGCGCTCGCCACGCTCGGAGTGACGCTGAGGCCCGTGATGACCAGGGCGGCCGCGGTGGCGATGGCGAGTTGACGGTACATGATCTCCCCTTTGAGACGAACCGAACCTTCCTCATCTTTGACCCCCGTTCGGGTCACGTCAAGGGGGCCCGGTGCAGCGGCGGCCGTCAGCCGGGGATGACGCCGAGCCGTACCAGGCTCTCGGCCGACGCGAGGAGCGCCTCCTCGTTCGAGCGCGGGTCCCAGCCGAGCCTGCTCCTGGCCCGGTGGTTCGAGATCTGCTTGGGTCGGCCGAGCTGCGCGCGCACAACCCGGAGCTGCGGGTTGACGAGGCCTCCGATGCGCACCACCCAGTCGGGGATCTCACGTGTGGGCACTTTCGCGCCCGCAGCGCCGAGCTCGGTGCGCATCAGCCGGGCGATCTCGGGGAACGAGATCGGACCGTCGGCGACGGCGAGGAACCGCTCGCCCGCTGCGTCCTCGCCCGTCATGGCTCGCAGGTGCAGGTCGGCGACGTCGCGCACGTCCACCGCAGAGGTGGAGATCCGGGGGACGGCGGGCACCGAGCCGCGGAGGAGCCCGGCGAGCAGCTCAACGGAACTGGAGAGGTCGCGGCCGAGCGCCGGGCCGAAGACTCCGACGGGGTTCACGACGGCGAGCTCGAGCTCCCCGCCCTCGCGGTCGATGAACTGCCAGGCCGCGTGCTCGGCGATGGTCTTCGACCGGACGTACGCGGAGATGCCGGGGTCGTCCTCATCCGTCCAGTCGTCCTCGGTGTACGCCCGGCCCGGGTGCGGCCGTCCGTAGCCGACGGCGGCGAACGAGGAGGTCAGCACCACCCGTTCGACGTCGGCGTCGCGCGAGGCGCGGAGCACGCGGATGGCACCGTCGCGGGCCGGGACGATGAGCTCGTCCGGGTCCTTCGGCTGGGTGACCGGGAACGGCGACGCCACGTGCAGGACGAACCGGGCGCCGTCGACCGCGGCCGTCCAGCCCTCGTCGGCGGTGAGGTCGGCGGCCACGACATCGATGCCGGCGGCGGCTTCGACGCCGACGCCACCTGCCACCGCGAGGGCGCGCACCTCATCGGTGCGCGAGAGGGATCGCACGGTCGTGCGGACGCGATAGCCGGCCTGCAGCAGCTGCACGACGCAGTGTGCTCCGATGAACCCGGTGCCCCCGGTCACCAGTACGGTCTCGCCCGCCATCCGTCGTCCTCCCGTGTGGTTGAGACGCTACTCCTCGGGGCGCAGCGTGCGCTCAGTCGAGGTGCTCCAGGAACCACTCGACCGCGAGCGCGTCGTAGCGGCGCGCAGCCGCGGTCTGCGGGGCAGGCTCGACGCCGGGCTCCTCGGCCAACGCGTGACCGACGCCGTCCATGAGCTGGAGGTCGGCACCGGTCGCCGCGGCGAACTCGCGGGCCGGCATGACGAACTCCGGATCGTCGTCGAGTCCCGCGATGACCCGGACGGGCGCCTCGGTGGCCGTGATCTCGGAGGCGCGGGCGACGAAGTCCATCTCGGCTGCCACCCTGCGGGACTCCGGATGCCAGCGGTAGGCGCCACCCTCGAGCCAGGGGCCCATGGCATCGATGTTGGGTGCCAGCTGCAGCATCGGGCTCACGAGCACGACGGCCGATGCCTCCGAGGCGCCGCTCGCCAGCACGCCGGCCGCCACGGCGGAACCGGCGGACCCGCCGAGGAGGCCGATGGGGGCGTCCGCCGCCGTGCCGAAGCGCTCGCGGAGCTCGGCGAAGGCGGCGGGGAACTCGGCGACGGCTCCCTCGTAGATGGGCGCGAAGAGTTTCATGACGGCGTCGTCGCCGGCCAGCCGCATGACCTCGTCGACTCCGCCGGCCGGCAGCCTGGCGCCGCTGAGCGGCAGGCCCAGGTAGATGACGGTGGCGTCGAGGCCGGTCAGCGGAAGTGCAGCGGCGAACGCCGCCTCGGTGCGCGGCGGATCGAGGAGGTGCCAGGCGGCGATGACGGGGGCGGAGGATGCCGTGGCCGGGCGGGCGACGAACGGGACACCGTTGGCCGTCGTGCCGGAGATCAGTGCAGACTGTTCCATGACCACACGTTAACGCCGCCCGCCGACAATCGGGGGACGGTTTCCTGCGTCAGCGGCCGATACCACGCAGGGGGCGTGCATCCGCCTGCGAACAACGGCGCGGCGACTCGGCTTGAATGACACCTGTGCACCCCGCTCGCCCGGCACCGGGCTCGAGCGGTGCGCTGATCGAGAGGGAAGACAGCCATGAACGCACGTTCCGACGAGAGGACGCCGTCAGCCGGCGAGCAGGCGGCGCGGCGAGACCAGACCGTGCGCATGCACGAGGTGTCGCAGGAGACCACCGACATCGTCGATCTCGTGCTCGAGTACTCGCGCCGCCGCATCCTGAGCTCGGACACCCCGCTCGACAAGCCGCTCACGGCCGTGGAGCTCGATCGCCTCGCCGGACGCTCGATCGACGAGTCCGGCATCGGCGCGACCCGTGCGCTCGCCCTGTTCGAGCACGTGCTGGCGCCGGCGTGCATCACGACCGACCACCCGCAGTACCTGTCCTTCATCCCCTCCTCGCCGACGAAGGCCGCCATCTCCTTCGACCTCGTTGTCTCGGCGAGCGCCCTCTACGGCGGATCCTGGCTCGAGGGAGCCGGGGCCGTCTACGCCGAGAACGAGGCCCTCGGCTGGCTCGCCCGCGAGTTCGGGCTGCCGGACACCGCAGGCGGCGTCTTCGTGCAGGGCGGGACCCTCGGCAACCTCTCGGCCCTCGTGGCCGCCCGCGAACGCGCCCGGCTGCGGCTGGGCGAGGCCGGCATCGAGGCTCCCCGCCGCTGGGTGATCGTGTGCAGCGCCGAGGCGCACTCGTCGATCGCGTCGGCCGCCCGCGTCATGGACGTCGAGGTCGTGCCCGTCTCCCCGCGCGAGGACGGCGTGCTCACCGGCGCGAGCGTGCGCGGTGCCCTCGAGGAGCACGGCACCGCCGTCTTCGCCGTCGTGGCCACGGGCGGGTCGACCAATTTCGGCGTCGTCGACGACATCGCATCGATCGCCGCCCTCAAGGACGACTTCGAGTTCTGGCTGCACGTCGACGGCGCCTACGGCCTCGCGGGCATGCTCTCGCCCCTCGCGCGGCACCGGTTCGCCGGGGTCGAGCGCGCCGACTCGGTCATCGTCGACCCGCACAAGTGGCTGTTCGCCCCGTTCGACGCCTGCGCGCTCATCTACCGCGATCCGGAGTCCGGTCGCCGCGCCCACACCCAGCACGCCGAGTACCTCGACACGCTCACCGAGACCAGCGACTGGAGCCCGTCCGACTACGCCGCGCACCTCACCCGGCGGGCGCGCGGCCTTCCGCTGTGGTTCTCGCTCGCGACCTACGGGGGGCAGGCCTACCGCGATGCGGTGACCCACTCCATCCAGCTCGCGCTCGACATCGCCGCCGAGATCGAGCGTCGTCCCGGCGTCTGCCTCGTGCGCCAGCCGCAGCTCTCCGTCGTGGTGTTCGAGCGCGAAGGATGGGGCAAGGCCGACTACGACGCCTGGTCGGCGCGCCTGCTCGACGAGCAGCACGCCTTCGTCACGCCGTCGTCGCACGCCGGCAAGCCCAATGCCCGGTTCGCGATCATCAATCCGCTGACGACGTTCGAGCACCTGGTGGGCATCCTCGACACGATGGCCTGACGCTGCTCAGCCGCCGAACATCAGGGCGGCCGACGGCATCAGCTGCGTGACCACGAGCCCCGCACCCGCCACGAACGCCCCGGCGAACCAGATCGCGCGCACGTCCCTCGCGCCGCGGACCTCGCGCCGCAGGGCGGAGAACTCGTCGAGGTTCGCTTCGACGAGGGCGTCGGATCCGTTCACGTGCCACGTGGCCGGGTCCTCCGCCGCGCCGACGATCGGAGCGGTGTCGAGCACGGGCGTGCGTCGCCGTCGGCGCAGCCACCGCAGCAGCTGCGAGTCCGTGAGCACCATGACCCCGGACGGCTGCTGGCGGATGGTGAGCGACCGCGCCCCCACCAGGACGACGACCGGGGTGACGACGACGTCGAGCCCGGTGGCCTCGGTGAGCAGGCCCCCCGCCCGCCGAGCCTCGTGGACCGCGTTCCGCAGGTGGTCGGTGGCGTGCCCGTTCACGAGGAGCTTGTGGGAGCCCACCCACACCTGTGCGTCCTCGTGGTGCTTGGTGTTGATCGTGTACACGCCGGACGGGCCGATCACGACGTGGTCGATGTCGGCCTCGCCGCGGCCCACCGGGACGGAGTGCAGCACCGTCCAGTCGGCTCCGAGCTGCTTGAGGCGCTCGGCGACGGCCAGTTCCCCCATCGCCCCGACGTACCAGCTGCGCGAGTCCGAGGACAGCGGCGACCGTCCGAGCGCCTGCGCGACGAAGCCCCGAACGGGCACCATGCTCTGCTCGGCGAGGCAGCGGGTGATGACGGATGCTCCGGGGGGCCGGCTGCGCAGGCTGGCGGTCGCGATGGTCGAGGGGCCGGGCCCGGAGGAGAGTGCCGTCATCGGTGCCTTCCTGTCATGGAGCTCCGACGTTACGGTCGCGGAGGCGCGCGCGGTAGGACCCCGTTCGCGGGCGGCAGCCGCCTCCGCAGCGGTCCCGCCAGCGGTGCCGGGGACGTACGGGTTCAGAAGACGATGCTGAGGTGCGGGGTGCGCTCGGGGGCGAACATCCGATCCGCCAGCAGGAGCGTCTCGTGGCTGTCGGCGCTCACGCGTCCAGCCGCAGCGAGGACGGTCGGGCGCACCCCGCCGAGCAGGATCGCGCCGAGCTGGGCCACGGACAGGTGGAGTGCGGCCGTCGCATCCTCCTGGGCGCCATCCCCGTCCGCCGGGGACGGCGTCGCGGTGGCCGTGCCGTCGACGGCCGAGACCTCGAGCCTGTACCGGCCGTCCGCGAAACCGAGCGCATCCGTCACCACGATGTCGAGACGCCCGGAGCACCCGTAGCGCCGTCCTTCGAGGGCCCGGCGGGTGTCGAGCACCCGGACCCAGAGGAAGTCCTCGAGGTCGCTGGAACGCACAGCACGCGCGTCGGAGAGCAGGTGCGGCAGCGGCTCGTCGATGGAGCGCCGCCTGGCGCGGATCGTCGTGACGAGGTCGTGCTCGACGAGGAACCGCCAGAGGCCGCGGTACGCGTCGTCGGTCGCCGCGACGAAGTAGGCGACGTCGAGTCGGACGACGTCGTCTCCGACCTCGTCGACGCGGAAGGCGACCAGACCCTGCGTCCGGCCGTGCGCGTCGTCGTAGCGCACGGTCCGAACGGCACGCGCCCGGTCGGAACCGGGGTCGGTGAGTCCGAGGACGCGATCGAAGAGTCCGCCCCAGCGATCGATCTCCCCGGGGGTGCGCAGCACCGCCCGCTCCGAGACCTCGGCGGCGACGCTGCGGGCGGCGGCCGGCTCGATGGCGTGCACGCGACCGGTGGGCGCCGGTCCGGTCCATTCGGCACGTCGCCTGTCCACCTCCACGGTCGTCGTGAAGGTGGCTGCGGCATACCCGTAGCGACCATAGATCGTCGCCTCGCTCGCGGTGAGGATGGCCACGGGCACGCCGGCGGCGGCCGCGGTGCGCAGCTCGCCCTCCATGAGGGCGCGGGCGATGCCGCGGCGACGGTGTGTGGCCGCCACCGTGACCGAGCTCACCGCCCAGGCCGGAATGGTCGCAGGACCGGGGACGGTGAGGGCGGCCACCCAGGTGCTCACCGTCGCGACCGGCACGTCCGCATCCGGGATCGAGTCGTCCCAGACCCCCGTGGTGCGCCGGTAGGCGAGATCGGCGTGGTTGATGTCGATGGTGCTCTCGCGCAGCCGCGCCTCGTTGAAGCCCCGTGCAGCCGCCTGGTCCCACGCCGCGAAGGCGTCCCGACTGCCGGTGTCCACGAGCCCGTAGCGCAGACCGCGAGCGGCGAGGGCCGCTGCGGAGTCCGCGTCCAGCGGGAGGAGCGCGGCGTCGGTCATCCGTCCAGACTATCCACAGCGCAGCGGGTGGTCACGGACGGATGATGCTGCCGCCACGGCGGCTAGACTCGGCGCGTGAACGCGCGCGGCACCATCACAGAACCCCGATTCGCCCTCGACATCGAGGCCGTCGCCCGCCCGGCTCGGGCCGAGGCGCTGCTCGAGGCGCTCAACAGCCGCGTGGTGATCGCGGACGGCGCCATGGGCACGATGCTGCAGGAGTTCGAGCCGACCCTCGAGGACTACCAGCACCTCGAGGGCTGCAACGAGATCCTCAACGTGAGCCGGCCCGACATGATCGGGCGCATCCACGACGCCTACCTCGAGACCGGCATCGACGCCGTCGAGACCAACACCTTCGGCGCCAACTGGTCGAACCTCTCCGACTACGGCATCGACGACCGCATCCGCGAGCTCGCCCGCGCGGGCGCACGCATCGCCCGCGAACGCGTCGAGGCGGCAGAGGCGGCGGATGGCCGGATCCGCTGGGTGCTCGGCTCGATGGGGCCGGGCACCAAGCTGCCGAGCCTCGGCCACACGACCTACGACCACCTCAAGCAGACCTTCGCTCTGCAGGCGCTGGGGCTCATCGACGGCGGGGCGGATGCGTTCCTCATCGAGACGTCGCAGGACCTGCTGCAGACCAAGGCGGCGGTGAACGGCTGCAAGCAGGCCATCGTCGAGGCCGGCGTCCGGCTGCCGATCTTCGTCGAGGTCACGGTCGAGACGACGGGCACGATGCTCATGGGCAGCGAGATCGGCGCGGCGCTCACCGCGCTCGAGCCGCTCGGCGTCGACGCGATCGGCCTCAACTGCGCCACCGGCCCCGCCGAGATGAGCGAGCACCTCCGGCACCTCTCGAAGCACTCGACCGTTCCCGTCGTGTGCATGCCGAACGCGGGACTTCCCGTGCTCGGCACGCACGGCGCCAGCTATCCGCTGACGCCGACCGAGCTCGCCACCGCCCACGAGCAGTTCGTCCGGGAGTTCGGCCTCGCGCTCATCGGCGGCTGCTGCGGAACGACGCCCGCGCACATGCGCGCCGTGGTCGAGCGGCTGCACGGAGCGGCGCCCGTCGCTCCGGCGGTGCGGGTCATCGAGGACGAGCCTGGCGTCGCCAGTCTGTACCAGCACGTGAGCTTCGACCAGGACAGCTCCTACCTCGCGATCGGCGAGCGGACGAACGCCAACGGGTCGAAGGCCTTCCGGGAGGCGATGCTCGACGAGCGCTGGGACGACTGCGTGGAGATCGCCCGCAACCAGATCCGGGTCGGCGCGCACCTGCTCGACGTCTGCGTCGACTACGTCGGCCGCGACGGCGTCGCCGACATCCGCGAGGTGGTGTCCCGGCTCGCCAGCGCATCGACGCTCCCGCTCGTGGTCGACTCGACGGAGCCTCCCGTGCTGCAGGCCGGCATGGAGCTCATCGGCGGACGCCCCACGGTGAACTCCGTGAACTTCGAGGACGGCGACGGGCCGGCGTCCCGCTTCGGGCGCATCATGCCGCTCGTCGCCGAGCACGGCGCAGCCGTCGTGGCCCTCACGATCGACGAGCAGGGCCAGGCGCGCACCGCCGACGACAAGGTGCGGATCGCCTCCCGGCTCGTCGACGCGCTCGTCGGCGACTGGGGGATGCGCGTGTCCGACATCATCGTCGACGCCCTCACCTTCCCCATCGCCACCGGCCAGGAGGAGACCCGCCGCGACGCGATCGAGACGATCGAGGCCATCCGTCGCATCACCGCGAAGTATCCGGGCATCCACACCACGCTCGGCGTCTCGAACGTCTCCTTCGGGCTCAACCCGGCCGC
>JBEVEO010000157.1:0-2705 GCA_040512695.1 Leifsonia sp.
GGGCGTAGCGGCGCCGTGAAGGAGTGGTCTCGCCGTAGCGACCGGTCCAGTAGCCGACGAGCGTGAGCAGCAGCGACGTCACCCCGAGCGTGTCGAGCAGCGCGATGTCGATCACGAGCCCGCCGAAGAAGCCGGCGACCGCGCCCGTGGTCGCTCCGCGGACGAGCGCCACCGCGACTAGCGCGACGAGCAGGATGTCGGGGGCGGCGCCAAGGATCGAGGCACTTGCGAACACCGACGCCTGGAGCACGGCCGCGACGAAGACGATCGCGCCGATCTTCAGCCCGTCGATCATCGGCGGCTCAGCCTCGGCGAGGTCTGCGGCTTCTCCACGAGCACGAGCACGGAGTCGAGCGAGGAGAAGTCGACGAAGGGGTCGACCTCGATCCGCTTGTAGATGTCGGTGTCGAGCTGGCCGACGCCGGTGACGATGCCGATCGGAATCCCGCGCGGGTAGGCCGATGCGAGGCGGCCCGATCGCCAGCCGGCCGTGATGACGACGTCGCCCGCCTCGACGACGTCCTCCTTTCTCACCCGCTCGAGGACGAGCGCCTCGCCGCCGGCGACGCCGTGGCGGACGATGCCCGCGGCGTTCGTCCTCAGGTCGAGTGCCGAGACGGCACTGGTCTCGTCTGTGAGCAGCGTCACCCGCGAGCTGCGTCGCGACACACGCGTGACGCGGCCGACCAGGCCGGCGGCGGTGACGACGGGATCGTTGACGTGGACGCGCGCGTTCGAGCCGGCCGCGATCAGCACCTGCTGCTCGAACTGGCCCGGCGTGCGGCCGATGATGCGCGCGGCCACGCCGTTGTAGTCGCTCGGGAAGCTGGGCCCTTGCCGAAAACGGAGCAGCCGCCGCAGCTCGGCGTTTTGGCGCACGGCCGTCTGGTTTTGGATCGCCTGCTGACGGAGGCGCTTGACCTCGGCGCGGAGCTTCTCGTTCTCCGACTCGGCGCCGAGGACGTCCCCCGCCCAGCCGGCGGCGTCCTCGAACGGCTGCGCCACGCGCTCGGCCGCGACCTGGAACGGGTAGATGACGGACGCGCCCGCGTCCTGGACGCTGTGCAGCGTCCCGCTCGACGACTCGCGGAAGTAGACGCTCAGCAGAGCGAGCGAGAGGAGTACGAGGCCTACGACCGTCGCTCGCCGTAGGAGCGGCCGTCCCGGCTTTGCAGGCGCTCCAGCGGGGGCCACGGGCCGCCGGCCGGTCGGTACGAGCGTCCCGACCCGTGCTGATCGGTGGCGAGGCACGAGGAGTCCTTAGTGTAGGGAAGCCTGCGGAACAGCTACGAGGTTCAGACGCGGCTGTTCGCGCGCGCCCGGTTGCGGCCCCGGTTCCTCTGGCTGCGGTGGATGACTTCGAACTCCTCGAGGCTCTTGCCCGAGCCCACGGCCACACACGTGAGCGGGGAGTCGGCCACGTGCACCGGCATGTGCGTCTCGTGGCGCAGCCGCTCGTCGAGGCCGGTGAGCAGCGCGCCGCCGCCGGCAAGCATCACGCCGCGGTCCATGATGTCGGCGGCGAGCTCGGGGGGTGTCTTGTCGAGCGTTTGCCGGATGGCGTCGAGAACCTGGGCGACCGGGTCCTCGAGTGCGTGGCGCACCTCGTCGGAGGACATGACGACCGTCTTCGGCAGCCCGGTCAGCATGTCGCGGCCACGAACCTCCGCCTTCAGCTCGTCCTTCATCGGGTAGGCGGAGCCGATCTCGAGCTTGATCTCCTCGGCGGTCTGCTGGCCGATCAGGAGCTTGTACTCCTTCTTCACATGGTTGACGATGGACTCGTCCATCTCGTCGCCACCGACTCGGAGGCTCTGCGAGACGACGATGCCGCCGAGCGAGATCACGGCCACCTCGCTCGTGCCGCCGCCGACGTCGACGATCATGTTGCCCGCAGGCTCGGCGATGGGGAGCCCCGCCCCGATCGCGGCCGCCATCGGCTCCTCGATGAGGTAGGCCTGGCGCGCGCCGGCCGAGAGGGTCGCCTCCTCGACGGCTCGCCGCTCCACTCCGGTCACGCCCGAGGGGACGCAGACGACGACGCGGGGGTGGGCGAAACGGTGCTGGTGCACCTTCTGGATGAAGTGGCGGAGCATCTGCTCGGTAACGTCGAAGTCGGCGATGACGCCGTCCTTCAGCGGGCGAATGGCGGAGATCGAGCCGGGGGTGCGGCCGAGCATCCGCTTCGCCTCGACTCCGACGGCGTGCACCTCGCCGCTGCGGGTGTCGATCGCGACCACGGAGGGCTCGGACAGGACGATGCCTCGTCCGCGGACGTACACGAGCGTGTTGGCCGTGCCCAGGTCGACCGCCATGTCGCGGCTGCCGAAGCCTGTGAGGTTGTCGAAGATGCCCATCGGGGGAGGTGGGGAGTCTAGCCGCGCACCACCGTCGCCCCTGATGGATGCCGATCTGACCGGGGTCTGACCCCGGACGTGGCCGGTTTGGCTCCGAGTTGGCACACACGCGTGACAGACATGGCGACCGACGCCGCCTACGATCGGCGCCAGTGCCAAGACCGCTGAGAGCTCAGATCGCGGGCGGGATCTTCCACATCACGGCACGGGGCAACCGGGGCCAAGCCGTCTTTGTCGACAACTACGACCGCCGCCTCTACCTCTCCATGCTCGACGCGACGGTGAGGCGATACGGATGGCGATGTCACGCGTACTGCCTCATGAACAACCATGTTCATCTCGTAATCG
>JBEVEO010000206.1:0-21788 GCA_040512695.1 Leifsonia sp.
TCGCGAGCTTGATCGCGGCGTCGATCTCCTCCTCCTTCGTGACGCGGATGCCGAGGGCGCCGTACGCCTCGGCCAGCTTCACGAAGTCGGGGATCATGCGCGACTGGTCGTCCTTGCCGAACGACCCGGTGTCCAGGTCGGTGAACGAGTGGCGCCCGTTGTAGAACAGGGTCTGCCACTGCCGCACCATGCCGAGCGACGAGTTGTTGATGACGGCGACCTTGATCGGGATGTCGTTGATCGTGCAGGTGGCGAGTTCCTGGTTGGTCATCTGGAAGCATCCGTCACCGTCGATCGCCCAGACGTGGCGATCGGGCTGGGCGACCTTCGCGCCCATGGCCGCGGGAACGGCGTAGCCCATCGTTCCGGCCCCGCCGGAGTTCAGCCAGGAGTTGGGGCGCTCGTACTTGATGAACTGGGCCGCCCACATCTGGTGCTGTCCGACGCCGGCGGCGAAGACGCCCTCGGGACCGGTGAGCTCGCCGATGCGGCTGATGACGTACTGCGGGGCCAGTGCGCCGTCGGTGGTCGGGGCGTAGCCGAGCGGGAACTCGGAGCGCAGCCCATCGAGGTACTGCCACCATTCGGCGATGTCGGCCGGCGCATCGCGCACGGCTTCGCGGTAGGCGGCGGTGAGGTCGACGATCACGTCGCGTGCGTCGCCGACGATGGGGACGTCGGCCACGCGGATCTTCGAGATCTCCGCCGGGTCGACGTCGACGTGCACCACCTTCGCGTTGGGGGCGAACAGGGCCGCCTTGCCGGTCACACGGTCGTCGAAGCGGGCGCCGAGCGAGATGAGCAGGTCGGCCTCCTGCAGTGCGAGCACCGCGGGCACCGTGCCGTGCATGCCGGGCATCCCGAGGTGCTGGGGGTGCGAGTCCGGGAAGGCACCGCGCGCCATCAGCGTGGTGACGACGGGAGCGCCCGTCGTCTCGGCCAGCGCGAGGAGCTCCTCCGAGGCGTGCGAACGGATGACGCCGCCGCCGACGTAGAGCACCGGCTTCTTGGCCTCGGCGAACAGCTGGGCGGCCGCATGGATCTGCTTGCCGTGCGCCTTGGTGACAGGGCGGTAGCCGGGCAGGTCGATCTTCGGAGGCCAGATGAACGGGACGGTGTCCTGCTGGGCGTCCTTCGTGATGTCCACGAGGACGGGGCCGGGGCGTCCGGTCGTCGCGATGTGCATGGCCGCCGCGATCGTCGCCGGGATCTCCTTGGCATCCGTCACGAGGAAGGAGTGCTTGGTGATCGGCATCGTGATGCCGACGATGTCGGCCTCCTGGAAGGCGTCCGTGCCCATGAGGGTGGAGAACACCTGGCCCGTGATGGCGAGCATCGGCACCGAGTCCATGTGGGCGTCCGCGATGGCGGTGACGAGGTTGGTCGCACCGGGGCCGGACGTGGCGATGCAGACGCCGAGCTTGCCGCTCGACGACGCGTAGCCCTCCGCCGCGTGGCCGGCGCCCTGCTCGTGGCGCACGAGGATGTGCCGGAGCTTGGTGGAGTCCATGAGCGGGTCGTAGACGGGCAGGATGGCGCCGCCGGGAAGACCGAAGACGTCGGTGATGCCGAGAAGTTCGAGCGTGCGGACGACGGCCTGGGCCCCGGTCAGCTGTTCAGGCCCCTTCGGAGAGGGGGCAGCGGGCGATGGCACGGGAACGGTTTCCGTGGACATGCGTGTGTGGTCCCTTGATTGCGTGCGGATGATCTGGCGCGGAACTAGCCTGTGACGGCTCCGACTGCTGCGGAGTGCACGAGCTTGGAGTATTTCGCGAGGACGCCACGGGTGTAGCGCGGGGGAAGCGGAGCCCAGCCTTCGCGGCGGGCAGCCAGCTCAGCGTCGTCGACAAGTAGGTCGAGGGAGCGAGCTGCGATATCGACCCGTATGAGATCACCATCGCGCACGAAGGCGATGGGACCTGCGTCCACCGCTTCGGGTGCTATGTGGCCGATGCACAGTCCGGTTGTGCCGCCTGAGAATCGACCGTCCGTCAAGAGTAGTACATCTTTTCCGAGGCCAGCGCCCTTGATGGCCGCCGTGATGGCGAGCATCTCGCGCATGCCGGGGCCGCCCTTCGGACCCTCGTAGCGGATGACGAGCACGTCGCCGGCCTTGATCTCGCCGTTGGTGAGGGCATCCATCGCTCCGCGCTCGCGTTCGAACACGCGCGCAGGGCCCTCGAACACCGAGGCGTCGAAGCCTGCGGTCTTGACGACGGCGCCCTCGGGGGCGAACGTGCCCTTGAGGATCGTGATTCCGCCGGTGGCGTGGATGGGGTTGTCGAGCGTTCGGATGACCTCGCCGTCGAGCGCCATGGGGTTGAGAGCCTCGAGGTTCTCGGCCACGGTCCTGCCGGTCACGGTGAGGGCGTCGCCGTGGATGAGCCCGGCGTCGAGCAGGGCCTTCATCAGCACGGGGATGCCGCCGTGGCGGTCGACGTCGTTCATCACGTACTTGCCGAACGGCTTCATGTCGGCGAGGTGCGGAACCTTGTCGCCGATGCGGTTGAAGTCGTCGAGGGTGAGCTCGACCTCGGCCTCGTGCGCGATGGCGAGCAGGTGCAGCACGACGTTGGTCGATCCGCCGAGGGCCATGGCGACGGTGATGGCGTTCTCGAACGCCTTCTTGGTCATGATGTCGCGGGCCGTGATTCCGAGGCGCAGCATGTTGACGACGGCCTCGCCCGAGCGGTGCGCGAAGTAGTCGCGGCGGCGGTCGGCGGAGGGCGGCGATGCCGAGCCGGGCAGGCTCATGCCGAGCGCCTCTGCGACGGAGGCCATGGTGTTGGCGGTGTACATGCCGCCGCAGGCGCCCTCTCCCGGCGCGATGGCGCACTCGATGCGCTTGAGATCCTCTTCGCTCATGGTCCCGGCCTTGCAGGCCCCGACGGCCTCGAAGGAGTCGATGATCGTGACCTCCTTCTCGGTGCCGTCGCTGAGCTTGACCCAGCCGGGAGCGATGGATCCGGCGTAGAGGAAGACGGAGGCGAGATCGAGACGGGCAGCCGCCATGAGCATCCCGGGCAGGGACTTGTCGCATCCGGCCAGCAGCACGGATCCGTCGAGCCGCTCGGCGTTCATCACGACCTCGACCGAGTCGGCGATGACCTCGCGCGAGACCAGCGAGAAGTGCATGCCCTCGTGGCCCATCGAGATGCCGTCGGAGACGGAGATGGTGCCGAACTGCAGCGGGTAGCCGCCGCCGGAGTGCACGCCCTCCTTCGCACCCTGGGCGAGACGATCGAGGCTCAGGTTGCAGGGCGTGATCTCGTTCCACGAGCTCGCGATGCCGATCTGGGGCTTGTCCCAGTCCTCGTCGCCCATGCCGACCGCGCGGAGCATTCCACGGCTCGTGGTGGCTTCGATGCCATCGGTGACTACTCGCGAACGTGGTTTCAGATCGAACTCCGGCATGCTCAGAAGTCTATGACCACCCGACATGCCGATTCGGCATACGCCGGCGCGGTCAGCTCTCCACGGGTTGCGCGTCGGTGTTCGCGCGCTCCCGTTTCTGCGCCTCGAGGTGTCCGGCTCGGAAATCGGCGAGCAGGGCGAGCGCCTCGGCCACCTCCTCCGGACCACGGACGCGGTGTCCGGCCCCCGAGCGGCCCTGGCCGATCTTCATGCCGAGGTCGTCGGCCCCGAGCACGGCGAAGGCGTCCTCGTCGGTCACGTCGTCTCCGGCGTAGAAGACGCTCGTGGCCTCCGTGAAGTCCTTGAGCTTCTGGATGGCGTCGCCCTTGTTGCCGGGGCGCAGCGCGAACTCGATGACGTTCTTGCCCTCGCGGATGGTCAGTCCCGGTTCGGCCGAACGCACCCGGCTGCGGGCGCTGCGCTGCAGGCTCTGCCCGGCGGCCGGCGAGAGCAGCCGCGTGTGGAGCGCCAGTCCGGCCGGCTTCCGCTCGACCCATGCGCCTTCCGTGCTGCCGGCGATGCGCTCCAGGATGGCGGTGACCCGGTCGAGCTGCTCGATCTCGCTCCCCAGCAGATCGAGACGCACGTCGGGTTCGTCGAGCTTGAGCTCGACGCCGTGCGAACCGGTGAGGAGCACGCTCTCGGGCGGATCCGCGACGTGCTGCAGGCTGACGAGCGCGCGCCCGGAGACGAAGGCGACGCGGGTCTCCTCGAGACGGATGAGCCGCAGCACCGCGTCGCGTGCGCTCTCGAGGGCTCTGGCCTCCTCCGGCTTGTCGACGTGGGGCGCGAGGGTCCCGTCGAAGTCGAGCGCGACGAGCAGCCTCTCGGATGCGGCGATCTCCCGCAACGCGTTGACGAGCGTCTCGGGGATGCCGTGGGGAACCGCTGCCCGGCCGGTCAGGGTGTCGAGGAACGACTTCGACCAGTCGGAGACCGTGTTCTCGTGCACGCGCTTCCTCAGCGCGCGCATCCGTCGGGTCTGCTCCCTGGTCGGCATCCGCACGGCCTCGACGATGGCGTCCTTCAGGCCCTCGATGTCGTGCGGGTTCACGATGATCGCCTGGCGCAGTTCGTCGGATGCGCCGGCGAACTCGCTCAGCACCAGTGCGCCGGTGTTGTCGAGGCGGCAGGCCACATATTCCTTGGCGACGAGGTTCATGCCGTCCCTGAGGGCGGTGACGAGCATGACGTCGGCTGCGAGGTAGAGGGCGACCATCTCCTCGCGCGGGTAGCCGTGGTGCAGGTAGGCGATGGCGCTGTGGCTGATGGTGCTGTACTCGCCGTTCAGCCGGCCCACCTGGAGCTCGATCTCGTCACGCAGGGCCATGTAGGTGGCGACCCGCTCACGGCTGGGGCTGGCGACCTGCACGAGGGTGACGTCCTCGACGGCGAGGCGGCCCTCGCCGAGGAGTTCGCCGAAGGCCTTCAGCCGGTGGCCGATGCCCTTGGTGTAGTCGAGGCGGTCGACGCCGAGCATGACGACCTTCGGGTCCCCGAGGTCGTGACGGATCTGACGGGCCCGCTCCTGCACCTCCGGCCTGTTGGCGATCTCCTCGTAGGCGTCGACGTCGATCGAGATGGGGAACGTGCGTGCGATGACGTGGCGGACGTCCCCGTCGTCCCCGATGACCTCGACGACGTTGCCACGGGTCGTGAAGCCGAAGAGACGTCGGACGGCGCGCGTGAAGTTGCCGGCATCCGCGACGCGCTGGAAGCCGATGACATCGGCGCCGAGGAGGCCCCTGAGGATCTGCTTGCGCCACGGCAGCTGCGAGAAGATGCCGTACGGGGGGAACGGGATGTGATCGAAGAACCCGATCACGAGGTCGGGCCGGAGCTCGCGCAGCATCTGGGGCACGAGCTGCAGCTGGTAGTCCTGAACCCACACCACGGCCTCCGTCGCCGCGTACCGGGCTGCGGCCTCGGCGAAGCGCCGGTTGACGAGCACGTAGGCATCCCACCATTCGCGGTGGTACTGGGGCGAGGCGATCACGTCGTGGTACAGCGGCCAGAGCGTGTCGTTGGAGAAGCCCTCGTAGTACTGCTCGATCTCCGACGCGCTGAGCGGCACCGGGATGATCTCGATCCCGTCGTTGACGAAGGGCTCGAACTCCGTCTCAGCGACGCCGGCCCAGCCGATCCAGGCGCCCTCCGCCGACCGCATGACGGGCTCGAGTGCTGTGACGAGGCCGCCGGGCGACGACTTCCAGCGCGACGAGCCGTCGGGGGCGGTCTCGTGGTCGACGGGGAGGCGGTTGGAGACCACCACCATGCTGTACTTCCGGTCGTCCTGCGCGGCCTGGCTGGGCTTCGAGATGGTGTCTTCCGTTCCGACACCGGCCGACGCCAGCGCCTCATTCCGTCTCGTCAGGCTATCAGCACCGTCGCCGGCGGACAGGGGCTTGACGGGGCCGATCAGCGGAGCCAGTGCTCCTCACGAGCCGTTCACGGATCGTCACCGCAACGTACATGTTCCCGTCCTGTGAACCCGGCCATCCGCCCCCGTCTGCGGATTATGCTGAGCGCGATGATCCGAATCGGCATGAGCACGACCTGTGTCTACCCCCTCGCGCCCGAACCCGCGTTCCGGCTGGCCAAGCTGGCGGGATTCGACGGTGTCGAGGTCATGGTGAGCCAGGAGGACGTGACGCAGGACGCCTCAGCACTCGCCGCACTGAGCGAGCGCTACAGCCTGCCGATCCTCTCCATCCACGCGCCGGTGCTGCTGCTCACGCACTTCGTGTGGGGCCGCGATCCGCGCGTGAAACTGGAGCGGTCGGCCGAACTCGCCGCGGCCGTCGGAGCGCCGACCGTCGTCGTGCACCCTCCGTTCCGGTGGCAGTCCAGCTACGCCGACGACTTCCTCGACATCGTGCGCTCGACCGCATCGACCACGGGGGTCGAGATCGCCGTCGAGAACATGTTCCCCTGGAAGGTCCGCGGCAAGTCGATGAAGGCGTACGCGCCGCACTGGGATGCGAGCAGGCTCGACTGCGACGCCGTCACCCTCGACTTCTCGCATGCCGCCCTGTCCGGCCAGGACAGCTTCGAGATGACGGCCGCCCTCGGCGACCGCCTCCGGCATGTGCACCTGTGCGACGGAAGCGGCTCGATGGATGACGGGCGCATCTTCGACGAGCACCTCCTGCCCGGCCACGGCAGCCAGCCCGTCGCCGAGGTCCTGCAGTCGCTCGCGGCGCGCGGCTGGGACGGCTCCATCGTCGCCGAGGTCAACACCCGGAAGGCCCGGAGCGAGCAGGAACGGCTCGACCTGCTGCGGGAGACCCTCGCGTTCGCCCGCCGGCACACGGCGTCGGCCGCCCCGAGGAAGCGCTTCCCCCGGTCGCGACGCGCCATCGACGCCCTCCTCCCCGGCGAGCGCAGCTAGCGCGCAGTCGCCGAGCGGGCGGTCGTCGTCGGCATCCGTCTCATCCGCGCGCCAGCGCGAAGCCCCAGGAGCGGGCTCCACGCCGACGGGCCACCGCGATGAGCGATCCGACGACGGACAGCAGCCCGATGGCGGCGAGGCCGGCCGCTGACGCCGCGACGGAGGCTCCCCCGACGCCGGCGACGATCTGCTGCATGCCCTGCACGGCCCACGTGAGCGGCAGGAACGGCGTGATCACCTGGTACGGCCTGGCGAGGATCTCCACCGGGTAGATGCCGCCCGACGACGTCAACTGCACGATGACGAGCAGCAGGCTGACGACGATCCCGACGCGCCCGAACGCGACGGTGAGGAACTGGTGGATCGCCGCGAATGCGAGTGCCATGAGCACCGCGAACGAGAGCGTGGCCGGGAGGGTGCCCCAGTTCACCCCGAGGGCCGTGTGCAGGAGGCCGACCACGAGCAGGGCCTGGACGACGGCGATCCCGGATGCGCGGGCCAGGCCTCGGATGACGAGCCTTCCGGTCGACGCGGTGCTCTGCAGAGCCATCGACGACAGCGGCCGCAGCAGGAGGAAGACGGCGAGGGCGCCGATCCAGAGGCCGATCGGCACGAACACCATGCCGATCACCTCGCCGATGCCGGTGATCGGGTTCGCCCGCGTCGAGGTGACGGTGACCGGCTGGGCGACGACGCTGGCCGTCTTCTCCGCGTCGATGTCACCGAGGGCGGATGCCTGCGCAGCGCCGTCGGTGAGTCCCTGCGCGAGGGAGCCGGCTCCGTCCGCGAGGCTGTGCGCGCCGGACGCAGACGCGGCCGTCCCCGAGGTGAGCGATGCGAGGCCGTCGGAGAGCGCCCCGACGCCGCTCGCCAGCCCGTCGGCGCCGGAGCGGAGCCCCGGCGATCCGGCCGCCAGTTGGTTCGCCCCTGCCGCGGTCTGCGCGATGCCGGTGGACAGGGCACCGAGGCCCGACGTTCCGGCGGCCAGCGCCGGTCCCTGCCCGGCCACGGCGTCGAGCGTGCCGCTGATGGTCGCAAGCTGCGCGGCGAGGTCAGTGGGAGGGGTCCCTGCGAGCACCTGCTTGGTCAGCGCGTCGAGCTGGGCGGCCGTCCCCGACACGGCCTGGGTGTAGCCGGCGACCCCGGTCCCGAGGGACCCGAGCTGGGCGGTCTGCGCCGCGAGGGACTGCAGCCCGGCTGCCAGGGAGTCGACTCCCCCGGTGTAGCTGTCGATGCCGTCGGCGAGCTCGGACGCTCCACCGGCTGCCGATGCGGCGCCGGACGCCGCAGAGGATGCGCCGCCGGCGAGCTGGTCGAGGCCGCCGGCGAGGCCGGCAACCCCGTCCGACACCTGCGTCGCTCCGTCGGCGGCCGAGGAGAGCGAGCCGCCGGTCGATGCGAGGTTCGTGTAGAACGCGTTCAGGTACTGCTCGGTGATCGCCCGTCCGAAGGCGTTCGTCATCCCGTCGCCGACGGACTGCGCCGCGGAGCCCGCGAGGTACGAGTGGGCGTCATCCGTGCGGATGCTCAGGTCGGCCTGCGTCGGGGACGAGCCGGAGATCGAGTTGATCGACGCGGAGAAGTCCTCCGGGATCGTCAGTACCGCGTAGGCGCTGCCGTCGGCGATCGCCTTCTCCGCCTCGGCCGAGTTCGACAGCTTCCAGTCGAAGCCGTTCTCCCCGGGAGCGGTGAGCTGGGTGACGAGAAGACGCCCGGCGAGGATCTGCGTCTCCGTGCCGTCCGGTGCGGTCGCAGTGACCATCTCGTCGTTGTTGACGACGAGCGCCGGAATGGTGTCGATGCGGTCGTCGGCGCTCGCGAGCCCGCCTGTCACCAGTCCGGCGACGGCGAGCGGGACCACCATGACGCCCACGATGACGGCTCCCAGGCGGAAGCGTCGCTGGGACCTCGTGCGTCCGAAGAGTCTGTCGAGTCTGGTGCTCATCGCAGCACGGCCTTCCTGTGCGAGTGGGTGTCCGGGTGATCGGTGACGGCGAGATCGTGCACGCGGCGGTCGCCGATGCTCTCGGGTGCCTCGATGGCTGCGCCGGTCAGCACGATCGTCGTGAGGCTCGGCGCGAGCGAGACGATCACCTCGAGGAGCGGGACGCCGGACACGCCGCCGAGGGGCTCATCGCCGAGTTCGACGATGAGGACGCCGGGGCGCTCGGCCAGTCCGGCGGCGACCAGGACGGCCGCCCTCGCCGTGCCGTCCAGGGAGGACAGCTGCGTCTCGGCGCGGAGGCCGGAAGCGTCACGGCCGAGGGCGAGCAGGAGCAGGTCCACCCAGCGCTGCGTCTGCTCGCCGGCCGCGGTGAAGCGGTACCAGGGCTGGCCGAACTCGATGCGCTCCTCGAGCACCTCGCCGACGGTGCGGTCGCCCAGGGCGGCCTCCCCGGCGATGACGTCGACGAGCGCGACGCGACGCATCGCCCGGGAGCCCTCGGAGGGGAGCGGTGCGCCGAGCACCTGCACGTCGCCGGAGACGGGGGCGAGCCGACCGGCGATGGTGGCCGCGACGACGCGTCGGTCGGCGGCCTCGCCGGTGATGAGCAGCACGTCGCCGGCAGGGACAGCGACGTCGAGCGGCCCGATGCGGGCATCCGTGACCCCGAAGACGGCATGCGACGCCGAGATCGCGGAGTCCTGCGTGCGTGCCCATGACACGGCCGAGAGGTGGTGACGCAGGCCCTCCCCCTCGACGTCGACGTTCGGCAGGATGCGCGACAGCCAGGCCGGCAGCCACCAGGCCGCACGACCCGCGAGCGCCATGGCAGCGGGCACGAGCGTCATGCGCACGAGGAAGGCGTCGAAGGCGACCCCGACCGCGAGCGCCAGGGCGATGCCCTTGATGACGCCTGAGCCCTCCGGCACGAAGGCGAAGAAGACGAAGAACATGATGAGGGCGGCGGCCGTGACCACCCGTGCCGAGTGCTGGAAGCCGTGCACGACGGCCTGGCGCGGATCGCCCGTCCTGACGAACTCCTCGCGCATCCCGGAGACGAGGAACACCTCGTAGTCCATGGCGAGGCCGAACAGCACCGCCATCAACAGGATCGGCAGGAAGCTGAGGATCGGGCCGGGCGTCTCCACGTGCAGCAGGTCGGAGAACCAGCCCCACTGGAAGATCGCGACCGTCACGCCGAGGGCCGCGAACACGGAGAGCAGGAAGCCGAGCGCGGCCTTGATCGGCACGAAGACCGACCGGAACACCATCATGAGAAGGACGATCGAGAGTCCGACCACGACGAGCGCGAACGGGACCAGCGCGTTCGTGAGCCGGTTGGAGATGTCGATGCCGACGGCCGTCTGACCGGTGACGGTGATGGGGGTCCCGAACTCGTCCTCGATGGACGGCCCGAGATCGCGGATCGCCTGAACGAGGTCCTTGGTCTCGGGGGCGTCGGGGGCGGTGTCGGGGATGACCTTGATGATCGCCGTGTCGACGGTCTGATTCGGGATGCCCGGCCCCACCTCGGCGACCCCGGGCAGCTCCTTCAGCTCGTCTCCGATGGCGCCGAGATCGGCGAGCACATCGGTGGTCTGGGTGATGTCCACGGAGACGACGAGCGGTCCGTTGTACCCGGGCCCGAAGCCGTCGGCGAGCATGTCGTAGGCATCGCGCGTCGTCGTGCCCTCCGGCTCGCTGGCGCCGGTCGGAAGGTTGAGGTCGAGGCTCAGCGCCGGGATGGCGAGGCCGCCGAGGATGCCGACCACGAGCACGACGGCGACGACGGGGGCCTTCAGCACGAGGTTCACCCAGCGACGGCCCATCGTCGGCTTGCCGTCGTCGGCGGCGAGGGCGCGGCGGGCGGCGCGGCTCGTCGGCTTCGGGATGAGCTTCGTGCGGAAGATCCCCATGACGGCCGGGAGCAGGGTGACGGCGGCCAGCATCGCGACGAACACCGCGAAGGCTGCGGCGACTCCCATGACGCTGAGGAACGGGATCCCGACCACGAGCAGCCCGAGGAGGGCGATGATCACGGTGACCCCGTCGAAGATGACGGCGCTTCCCGCGGTGGCGACGGACGTCGCAGCCGACTCCTCCGGCGATTCCCCCCTGGCCAGCTGGTTCCGGTGCCGCGACAGGATGAACAGCGCGTAGTCGATGCCCACGGCCAGGCCGAGCATCACGGCGAGCATGGGTGCGGTGCTCGAGACGGGTGCGAACGCGGAGACCACCGTGACGCCGGCCACCGCGATCCCCACCCCGATCAGCGCCGTGAACAGCGGCATGCCGGCCGCGAGCAGCGAGCCGAAGGCGATGAACAGCACGACGCCGGCGAACAGCACGCCGAGGCCCTCGGTGATCGTCAGCCCGAAGGTCTGGTCCTGGAACACCTGTCCGCCGAAGGCGACGTCGAGTCCGGCGTCTTCGCCGACGGCGGCGGTGTCCTGGATCGCCACGAGCGTCGCCGGCTCGACATCCGTCGACGCCGTGTCGAGCTGCACCTGCGTGTAGGCCGTTCGGCCGTCCTCCGAGACCGCGTTGCCCGCGTACTCGTTGAACGGATCGAGCACGGACGAGACGCCGTCGACCTTCTCCAGATCGGCGGCCATCTCCAGAACGGCGGCCTTGTCGGCGCCATCGGTGATGGTCTCGCCCTCCGGAGCCTGCATGACGACCTGCACGGAGGCGCCTGCCGTCTCGGGGAAGACCGCGGCGAGCTTGTCGATCGCATCCTGCGACTCGGTTCCCGGGATCGCGTAGGACTCCTGGGTCGTCCCGCCGAGCGCGAGACCGGTGCCGAGCAGGCCGGCGAGGAGCGCCACCCACACGGCCACGACGAGCCAGGCTCGACGGTAGGCGAAGTGTCCGACGCGGTAGAGGAGGGTTGCCATGGTCGGGTCCTATCGGGTCGGCGCGGGAACGGCGTGCGCCGGTACCGGAGAGAGCAGGTCGGAGATGATCCGGATGAGGGCGGTGCGGAGTTCGTCGGCCGGCGCCAGCTCCTCCCCGGAGTAGGTGATCCCGGCGGCCAGCGTGTACGCCGAGCCGCCGAGGGCCATGCCGAATCGGAGCCTGTCCTCGGTGCTCGCGCCGGGCGGGCAGACGGCGTCGGAGAGGCGCACGATGATGGCGTTGGCCCGCGCGACCACGGGCATGTCGCCGAGGGACTGGGCCTGGTTGATGAAGGTGTGCACCTCGAGGCGGTAGCGCAGCAGGAAGTCCACGAACGCCTCGAGGAAGGCGGCACGGGCGGCATCCGCTTCGGTGTCGGAGAGCCAGGCGTCGAGGATGCGCTCGAGGTCGTCGATCGCCGGCGTCAGCACGGCATCGAGGAGCGCCTCCTTCGATGCGAAGTGGTACAGCACGCTGGACTTCGAGTATCCGGCCACGTCGGCGATCTGCTGCAGAGATGTGCCGGAGAAGCCGTTCGCGGCGAACTGCTCGATGGCGACGGCCTGAAGCTCGTCACTGGGGCGCGGACGCACCGATCCTGCGGAGTCTGCTGGCATGCATCCGACGCTAATTGACCGATCGGTCAGGGTCTGCACGATCGGTCAGATTCGCGGTGATCTCCCAGCGGGGCGTCACCTGATCGTCATCCGACCGCGACGAGGACCGCCGTGGCCGCTGCGACGGCGAGCGGCGCCACCACGAGTCCGGCGACGGCGTAGCGCGACCAGGTGATCTCGACGTCCATGGCGCGGAGCCGGTCGTGCCAGAGCAGGGTGGCCAGGGATGCCCATGGCGTGATGAGTGGTCCGACGTTCACGCCGATCAGGAGGGCGATGAGCCTGGCCGGGGAATCGGCCGACGGCTCCAGGGCGAGGTAGGCGGGCAGGTTGTTGGCGATGTTGGCACCGGTGGCTCCGACACCGGCCAGCTGGAACAGGGCCAGCGGGTCGTCGCCGGATCCGGCGACGGCCGCGAGGGCCGCACCGAGACCCAGCGCGTGGGCCGACTCGAGAACGAGGAACAGTCCGGACACCAGCAGCAGCAGGGGCCACGGCACCAGGCGGAGGCGGATCGTGCTCGGCCTGCTCACCCCGAAAGCCACGATCAGGGTGAGGGCCGCCGCGCAGGCCGGCAGCCATACGGGCAGTCCGGACAGCAGCCCGGGGATCAGGATGAGCACGGCGGCCATGCTCGCCACGAGCAGGGTCGGGTCGGCGATCCGGTCCGGCCGTTCGGCGGCGTAGCGGGTGAACAGGCCCTTCCGGAACAGCAACGCGATGATGACGACGGGAACCAGGACCGCGACCACGGCCGGCGCCCACGTCAGCGCGGCGAACTGCACCGGCGTCACGGGATGCCCCACGAGCCGGCCGAGCGTCGACTGCGCGAGCAGGTTGGTGAGGTTCGAGACCGGCAGCAGCAGGGAGGCCGTGTTCGCGAGCCACACGGTCGTGAAGGCGAACGGCAGCGGGCTGATGCCGACGTGCCTGGCCATGACGATGACGACCGGCGTGAGCAGCACCGCCGTCGTGTCGAGGGAGAGGAAGATCGTGCACACGGTCGCGAGCGCCACGACGATGAGCCAGAGCAGCCAGGCACGTCCGGCCGCCCAGGTGGTGGCGTGCTGCGCGAGCCAGTCGAACAGGCCGGCCTCGGCGGCCAGCTCGGTCACGACGGTCATCGCGGCGACGAACAGCAGGACCGGCCACACCCGATCCCACAGGGCGATGGCCTCGTCGGCGGGGAGCACGCCCGTCAGGATGGCCACGATCCCGATGCCGAGCAGCGCGCAGCCGATGAGCCCTGTTCGCATCCGCAGTGCTCCTCCTGGTCGAGTTCCTAGACGAGAAGTCGCCCGCGCGACACCCCCTACGGGTAATCCGTCCCGAGGGATAGCGTAGAGCCGACGAAAGGCGGGGATTCATGCGCAAGTACCTCTTCAACGGAGCCATCATCGGATCGGTCATCGGCGGATGGGCCGTCGTGCAGACCACCCGCAACGGACCGCGCGACTGGCGCCTCGTGCTCACCTGGATCGCGTGGGCGCTGACGCTCGCCGTCGCCATCGGCACGGTCAAGGAGGAGTCCGACGAGAAGGCCTCGATCGGGCGCTGAATCCGACCGCGGACGGCAAACGGCCTCTACCGGCCGAAATCCGCGGAGATTCGCGCCGATCCGGCCATTCCTGCGGCGTGTCCGCGTCCTGCTGGGCTCTCGCTGACGGACACTGGGAAGTGACATCAGCGGCACGAAAGGGATCAGCATGGCGAAGGGGACTGGGATGTTCCGGCGTCGGAGGCACGATGCTCCCGTCGTGAAGAACTCGACGCCCGAGCTGAGCCCCGAGCAGGTCTTCGACCTGCTCAACTCGCGTCTGGCCGACGTGATCGGAGCCCACGGGTCATGGACGCTGGTGCGACGCACCGACGCCGACACCGACGAGATCTTCCACGCGATGCTCACCCACCAGATCGCATCCGAGCTGACGCAGGCGCTGCTGACCGAGCGTTCGGCCCTGCGCGGCGAGCCAGCCCCCCAGCCGGCCGCACTCTCGTGGATTCCCCAGCCCATCACGGAATGGGCGGATCGCGAGCAGGTCGTCGTCGAGCCCCAGCCGATGGCCGAACTGCTCGACACCACGGACACCGATTCGAACGAGATCGTGCCGACCCGGCACGCTTCGGAGACGGTTCGACTCGTCGCCTGATCGATCGCGCTTCGTCCGCGCTCGGATCCGGTTCCAAAATCCGGGCTCCGATCTTGTAGCGGGATCGCCACGACGGCCGTCCGGACTTTCCTAGTGTGAGTCTCACCCGGCCGCATCAGCGCGGCCCGACTCCCGGAGCACGCCCATGACCTCGGCCCGCATCACCGCGCGCGACCTCGCGCAGATCGCCGTCTTCGCCGCCCTCATCGCCGCCCTCACCCTGCCCGGCGCCATCCCCGTCGGCTCCTTCGGTGTTCCCATCACGTTGCAGACCCTCGGGGTCATGCTCGCCGGAACCATCATCGGTGCACGCAACGGAACCCTCGCCGTCGTCGTCTACGTCGTGCTCGGACTGGCCGGGCTCCCGATCCTCGCCGGTGGCACGGGCGGGCTCGGCGTGCTCGCCGGCCCCTCCGGCGGGTTCCTCGTCGGATTCATCCCCGCGGCCTTCGTGATCGGCTGGTTCACCCAGCGCCTGCTGCCCCGGTACCGCCTCTGGCCGGCGCTCGGAGCCACCGTGCTCGGCGGAATCGTCGTCGAGTACGCCATCGGAGTCCCGTGGATGGCCGTGTCGCTCGGCGTCCCGTTCAACACCGCTCTCACCATCTCGGCCGCCTACCTTCCCGGCGACCTCGTGAAGGTCGTCATCGCCGTGCTCGTGGCGAAGGCCGTGCACCGCGCCTGGCCGGGGCTCGTGCCGGCCCTCCCGTGGCGTCGGCCCCGCTCCGAACCCGCCACGGATGCGCCGGCGGCATCCGTCGACGCCTGACGCATGGGTGAGATCCGCTTCGATGGCGTGAGCCATCGCTTCGGCGACGCCGTGGTCCTGCAGGATGTCGACCTGCTGCTCACCGAGCAGCGGATCGGCGTCGTCGGCGCCAACGGTTCCGGCAAGTCGACCATGGCCCGGCTCGTCAACGGGCTGGTCTCCCCCACCGCCGGCCGGGTGCTCGTGGACGGGCAGGACGTCTCCCGCCACGCCCGCGAGGTGCGGAGGCGCGTCGGGTTCGTCTTCACCAATCCCGACAACCAGATCGTCATGCCCACCGTGCGCGAGGACGTCGCGTTCACGCTGCGACGCCTGAAGCTGGCCCCCGAAGTCGCCGGCGCCCGCGTGGATGCCGCCCTCGAGCGCTTCGGCCTCACGGCTCTCGCCGAGCGGGCGGCGCACCGGTTGTCCGGTGGCCAGAAGCAGCTCCTCGCCCTCGCCGCCGTCCTCGTCGCCGAACCGTCGATCGTGGTCGCCGATGAGCCGACCACACTGCTCGACGCCCGGAACGCGCGCGTGGTGGCCGAGTACCTCGGCAGCCTCGATCAACAGCTCATCGTGGTCACGCACCAGCTGGAGCTGCTCGAGGACTTCGATCGCGTCATCGTCATGGACGAGGGCAGGGTGGTGGCGGATGCCGTCCCCGCCGTCGCCCTCGCCGCCTACCGGGCGGCGACACGATGATCGGGGGCGAGCGGTCATGAACGGCCTCTACCATCCGGGCCGTTCCGTGCTGCACCGGATGCCGGCGACCGCGAAGCTCGCCCTGCTCGCCGTCGCCGTCACGGTCATCGCCTTCCTTCGAGAGCCGTGGCAGCTCGGGGCCGCCGCGCTGGTCGTGGTGGCCCTGTTCATCGTCGCGCGCATCCCTCCGCGGCTCGCCGCCCGTACGATCGTGCCGATCTTCTGGATCCTGCTCATCGCCGTCCCGCTCAACGCCTGGCTGGTCGGGTGGGAGTCCGCCACCGTGATGGCGCTGCGCGTCGTGACGACGGTCGCCCTCGCGGCGCTGTTCACCCTCACCACGACGGTCTCGGCCGTGCTCGGGGCGATGGAGAGCATCCTCCGGCCGTTCCCCCGCATCGACGCCGACCGCGTCGGCCTGCTGCTCGCACTCACCATCCGCGCCATCCCGCTCCTCGGCGAGATCGTCGCCGCCGTCCTGGATGCCCGACGTGCACGCGGCGTCGACCGGTCCCTCCGCGCCCTCGCCGTCCCGGTCATCGTCCGCTCGCTGCAGGCGGCCGACGAACTCGGTGAGGCCCTCATCGCACGCGGCGTCGACGACTGAGCTGGCAGTCGTCCCCGAACGACTTGACGCGTTCTTGACGTGCACCGGCCGGATGCCAGACACTGACGACATGAAGTCACCGGACGAGGATCAGGCCGTCACCGAGATCATCGAGCGGCTGAGCGCGCGATTCCCGGATGCCCCGCACGCATACGTCGAATCCGTCGTGGATTCCGAGCACCACGTCTACGACGGTCGCCCCGTCCGGACGTACGTGCCGGTTCTCGTGGAGCGCGGCGCCCGGCAGAAGCTGCGGACGCAGACCGACACGACGTCGTAGCCGGCGTGCGAGCAGCCCTCGCACGGCGGTTCCGGGATCAGTCCAGCAGGGAAGCGACAAGTTGCGCTTTGGTGAGCCGCGCGTAGCCGGGGATGGCCTTCTCCCGCGCCAGCACGCGCAACTTCACGACGGTGAGCGCCGAGAGCTCCTCGGCGCGCGACCCCGGAGCGCCGTCGACGGACGCCGCGGTGGCGTCGACCGCGGTGGTCGTCGGCGCCTGCGCCTTCGCGGCAGGAGGGGCGGTCTTCGCCGCAGGAGGGGCGGTCTTCGCCGCAGGAGGGGCAGTCTTCGATGCAGGAGCCTTCGACGCCGCAGCCTTCGCCTTCGGCGCGGAACCCGTGGCCTTCGGAAGCCTGACCTCCGTGATGGTCGTGGGCATGGCCGGCTTCGCGACCTTCGGCGACGCGGCCTTCTTCGGCGACGCGGCCTTCCTCGGCGACGCGGCCTTCCTCGGCGACGCGGCCTTCTTCGACGTCGCCTTCTTCAGCTTCGCCGTGAGCGCCTCCAACTGGGCCTCGAACTGGGCCTCGACCCGCTTGACGTGCTTCTTCGCCGCCCCATCGAGCTTCTTCACCTGCTTCTTGGCTTCTGCCAAGGCCTTGCGGGCATCCTTCAACGCCGCATCCGCGGCCTTCTCAGCCTTGCTCTTCGCCACGATGCTCTCCTTCAGGCTCGGGCGACGCGTCGTCGCTCGGCCATTCTGGCAGGTGGAGGTGAACGAGCGGGAGATCCCGCTGAGAAACGTCTCATTCGGGATGGCGCGCCGGCGCGGGCACCGGGCTTCAGCGTGCGCGACGCAGCGTGGTCGCTGCGAGGACCGCTGCGCCGAGCACCACGCCGACGCCGATCCACGCGGTGACTCCGACACCGCTCCCGAAGGCCTCGGTGGCGGAGTTCAGGAGCGCGGCCGCGTCAGCCGACGGAAGCTCGCCCGCCACGGCGACCGCGCCGCCCAGGGTCTCCCGCGCCGCAGCCTGCTGGCCGGCATCCAGGCCGCTCGGCAGCATGACCGACGCGCGGTAGGACGCCGTGAGGATGGTGCCGAGAACCGCGGTGCCGAGGACGGCACCGACTTCGTACGCCGTCTCCGAGACGGCTGAGGCCGCCCCGGCCTTCTCGGCGGGAGCCGTCGCCAGGATCAACTCGTTCGAGACGGTCTCCGCCGCGCCGATGCCGAGGCCGAGCAGGACGAAGGCGACAGCGATCCCGATGGCGTCGATACGGCCGCCGGACAGGGCCACGATCAGGTATCCCCCCGCGGAGATGACGAGGGCGACCGGCACGAGCCTCGACGGACGCACGCGCCGGGCGATGGGCACGACCACCAGGCCCGACACGATCATCACCGCGAGGCCGGGCACGAGGACGAGTCCCGCGACGATCGGGGTGAGCCCGATCACGAGCTGCAGCTGCTGCGAGACGAAGTACAGGCCACCCACGAGCGCGACGACACTGAGCAGGTTGACGAGGATGGCCCCGCTGAAGGCTCCGCGCCGGAACAGCGCCATGTCGATCATGGGCGTCTCCACCCGGTTCTGGCGGCGCACGAACAGCCAGCCGGCCAGGAGCCCCAGGAGGATCGAGCCGACGCTCACGAGATCGAGACCGTGCTCGGCGAAGTTCTTGATGCCGTACACGACCGGGACCATCGTGACGAGGGAGAGCGCGACGCTCACCAGGTCGATGCGACCCGGCGCTGGATCGCGCGACTCCGGCACGAGGACGGGCAGCAGAACGAGCAGCGGCAGCAGCAGCGGCACCGCCAGGAGGAACACCGATCCCCACGCGAAGTGCTCGAGGAGTACGCCGCCCACGATGGGGCCGAGGGCGGCGCCGGCCGCGAACCCGGTGGCCCAGACGGCGATCGCCAGGCGGCGCTCGTCGCGATCCGTGAAGATCGAGCGCAGCAGGGACAGCGTCGACGGCATGAGCATCGCACCGAAGAAGCCGAGGAGTGCTCGCGCAGCGATCAACCACTCGCCGCTGGGAGCGAAGGCGGCCGCGATGGAGACCATGCCGAAGCCGAGCGACCCGATCATCAGGAGCCGGCGGCGGCCGATGCGATCGCCGAGGCTGCCCATCGAGACCAGGAGTCCCGCGAGCACGAGCGGGTACACGTCGATGATCCAGAGAAGCTGCACGCCGCTCGGCTGCAGCGCCTCCGAGATGGCGGGGAGCGCGAAGTTCAGCACCGTGTTGTCGATCGAGACGAGCAGCACGGGCAGCATGAGCGCCGCCAGCGCCAGCCAACGCCGCCGTGCTCCGGGCTGACGGCTCGGGCGCTGCGCCGAGGTGGCGCACGGGGTGCCGGTGATCTCGTTCGTCGTCATGTTCTTCTCGATGCCGTTCCGGCGCGGGTGCGCCGTGTGCCACTATACCGTCCACCCGGTACAGTTGGCTGGGCACTGCCTGCACGTCGTTACGATGGCGGCATGGCGCAGACGAGTTCCACCCGCGATCGCATCCTCGACGCGTATCAGGATCTGCTGATCGACGGCGGCGAGCGCGCGGCCACTCTCGATGCCGTCTCGGCATCCGCCGGCGTCTCGAAGGGCGGTCTGCTGTACCACTTCGCATCGAAGGACGCGCTGTCCGCCGGCCTGCTCGACCGGCTCCGCGACCTCGCCGCCGAAGACGCCCGGGCGATCCGCTCCGCCGAATCCGGAGCCGTCGACTACTTCATCCGCAACTCGGTGGACACCGGGTCCCCGCTCGACCGCTGCATGATCGCCGCGTACCGACTGGCCCACAGCCAACACGCCGCGGCCAAGGCGACGATCGCCACGGTGAACGCCGGGTGGCTCGAGGCGATCGAGGACGCCGTCGGCGATGCGGCCGTCGCCCGTCTCATCCTGCTGGTGAGCGACGGGCTGTACTACAACTCGGCCCTCGACGGGGACGAGCCTGCCGAAGCCGATCTGGACGCGCTGCTCGCGGTCATCCGACGCCTCGGCTGAGCCGAGGGACACGACCCTTCCGGCGACATGAACGGCCGCACGGAGGCCGCATGGAGAAGGAGAGCACTCGTGCTCTCCACTTTCAGGATACCGGCCGCATGGGGCCTTGCCGCAAGGCCCCCGTCGAGCCGCATAATGGTCGACCGCCCCCTCAGCCGACCAGAACCAGGAGCAGTCCTCTGACAACCGCCACCAGCGTGTTCGACCTTCCCGATCGCCTCGTCGCCAAGGCGGATCCGACGCAGATCGCCGATGACGAGCGGCACTTCACGGCCATCGCGGCGAGCATAGAGCAGTCGATCGCAGACGTCTCCGAGCGTCTCGCCGCAACACGGAGGCAGCCGGGTGGCACCGGCCAGGCTGCATTGGATCGGGACCTCGAGGTCCACAGGCTCACCGCGCGCCTGAACACCCTGAATCGCTACGGGGTGGACCTGTGCCTCGGACGCATGGTCGGCATCGACGGCTCCGAGCCCGTCTACATCGGACGACTCGGCCTGTCGGACAGCACCGGCCGCCGGCTGCTGATCGACTGGCGCTCCCCCGCGGCCGAACCGTTCTTCGGGGCGACCCACGCCGACCCGATGGGACTCGAGAGCCGCCGCCGGTACCGCTGGACCCACGGCCGGATCAGCGACTACTGGGACGAGGTGTTCGCGCAGGACGGATTCGCCGCCCACGCAGCGCTCGACGACCAGTCCGCGTTCATCGCCAGCCTCGGCAGTGACCGCTCCAACCGGATGAGAGACGTCCTCGGCACCATTCAGGCGGACCAGGACGCCATCATCCGCGCCGGATCCCGCGGTGCCCTGGTCGTGGACGGCGGACCGGGGACAGGCAAGACCGTCGTCGCGCTGCACCGCACCGCCTACCTGCTCTACTCCGACACTCGCCTCAGCCACCGGATGGGCGGCGTGCTGTTCGTCGGTCCGCACCGGCCCTATCTCGCCTACGTCTCCGACGTCCTCCCCAGCCTCGGAGAGGAGGGCGTCGAGACCTGCATCCTGCGAGACCTCGTCCCCGAGGGAGCCGCTGCGTCGGTCGAGAGCGACGCAGCGGTGGCGCGACTCAAGTCGTCGGCACGGCTGGTGCGGGCGATCGAGGCGGCCGTCCACCACTACGAGCGGCCGCCGACCCGCGCCATGACGGTCGAGACCCCGTGGTGCGACATCCGGCTGACCCCGCAGGACTGGGCCGAGGCGTTCGACGCAGCCGAGGCGGGCACCTCCCACAACGACGCACGCGACCAGGTCTGGGAGGAGCTCCTCACGATCCTGATGGACGCCGTCGACGACGAGGACGTCGCCCCGCACCTCCTCCGCCGGTCGCTCGAGCAGCACGACGGGCTGCGGGCGGCCTTCGCCCGCGCCTGGCCGCTGCTCGACCCGGCCGGCGTGGTGAGCGACCTCTGGTCGGTCCCCGCCTACCTGCGGGCGTGCGCCCCCTGGCTCGGCTCCGACGACATCCTGGCGCTGCAGCGCGCGGACGCCCGCGCCTGGACGGTCTCCGACCTCCCGTTCCTCGACGCGGCTCGACGGCGGATCGGAGACCCGGATGCCTCCCTGCGCACACGGCGGGAGGCCGCCGTCCTCGCCGCCGAACGCGAGGAGATGGCCCGCGTCGTCGATCACCTGATCGCGTCCGACGACTCCGAACTGCAGGTCATGTCGATCCTGCGCGGCCGGGATGCGCAGAACAGTCTCGCCGACGAGTCGGTGCTGCCGCCGTTGCATCCGGACGAACTCGCCGGTCCTTTCGCTCACATCGTGGTGGACGAGGCTCAGGAACTCACCGACGCCGAGTGGCAGATGCTGCTGCAGCGCTGCCCGTCCCGAAGTTTCACGATCGTGGGCGATCGCGCCCAGGCCAGGCACGGCTTCACGGAGTCCTGGGAGGAGCGGCTCCAGCGGGTCGGGCTCGACCGGATCTCCCTGGCGTCACTGAGCATCAACTACCGCACGCCGAAGGAGGTCATGGCGGAGGCCGAGCCGGTCATCCGGGGAGCGCTGCCGGACGCCAACGTTCCGGTCTCCGTCCGGAGCACCGGCATGCCCGTCGTCCACGGGGCACGCACGG